>CALCZA010000155.1 GCA_937906475.1 uncultured bacterium | reverse complement strand
AGGGCTGATGGAGACACCGTGCCTCCGACCGCACATTGAACTTCCTATTCGCCGAACGCTGATTCGACGCAAACGCCCTGAGAGCCTTCCCGGATCTGGCGAGCCGCTTCTACATTGCGATCATGAGCATGGCAAACGAACAACCCGCAGCACGAGTGCAAGCCATGCATTGCTTTCGCGTGACCAAGCACAACCCGGCCCATCGGGACGAACGCGGGCGCTACCTGCGCGATGACTGGATCATGTTCGCGCAGGTCGGCAGCGAGTGTGGTGGTGTCTTGCTGACGCTCGAAGACTACGAACTCGTCGAACGGGCCTACATCGACAGTGCGCTGCAGTTCTTGACCGATTCGGGCATCGACGCGCTGACGGTACGCACCCTAGAGAATCACTCGGCCTGCCCCACAGCACCTGCCGAAGGCGATCGCCTGGACTTGGCCGCCGCTGCGATCGTCATGCGCAGCATCCTTCGCGAGCAATACTGGTGTCGGTTACAAGCCAACGCTGGCTACGTGCACTTTGGCTGGGACTACTACATGTATGTCGGCGTGTGCGATCCATGTGAATCCGCCTGTGAAGCGGCGCACGCGCGAGGGTTATTCGTCGAGCGCTTTGCCTCGCCTTATGACGAGGACGCGAACTAAACGTCAAGGATTCAGCTGCGCCTGACCACCAAACGAGCTCAACGCTGCCACTCGATCGGCAGACGCAGCTCCAGCGGATCATCAGAACCTGCCTGCACAAGCAGCTCACCGAGCACGAGCCGATGCGGGGCAAATGGATCGTCGAGCCCGGCAGCATTGCCCTCCCGCCAAATTCTTATTTCCTCGTCGTTGTTGTCCAAGCGCCGCGGCAAGACCGCAAACGTCCAGTTGCCGGGCGGCAACTGCAGTTCGACTTTGCCATCGACCCCAGTGGCTGGCTGGTAGCGAAACGTCTCCCCTGCCCGCGCCACCATCACCGAGAACCGCGACTGCGGCGCTCCATCCGGCGCGAGCACGCGCAATCGCACGCGCCCCGAAGTCACGCGAAACTCGGCGGTAGCTACTTCTCCAGAGGTGATCTCGACGGTCTCCGGAGCGGTCAGGTCGAGCGCCATGTCTTCGGAGGAGACGGAGAGTTGCAGCGAGTAGCTGCCCTGTGCGGCGCGCAGCGTGAACCTTCCTTGGCTGTCGGTTTTGGCTTGGAGGTATTGACCGCGACCAGCGGGAATGACTGTCACCGGTCGTTCTGCAAACGGCGCGCCGTTCCACAGCACGGTGCCCTCGAGCGTGCCAGGCAACAGCCACGGCATCGCGATGAGCAACTCGCTCGCCTGCCCCTCGGCAAGGGCAACGGTGCCAACGCGCGCTCGCGTCGTGCTGTCGCCGTGCCAATAGTTCAGCTCAACGTGCCACGCGCCCGGCGGCAGCCCGCCGGCAGAGAACGTGCCATCGTTGGCAATCCGCAACGGTTGCTCGTCGGTGACCTGCGCACCTACCGACGGGAACCGCCCATAACCTTCGACCGCGACAAGCTGCAGGTGCGGCGCACGCGACCCGAACGCCGCTCCGGGCGTGACACCTGCCAGCAACCGTAACTCGGCGAGTGCGGCCGGTGGCTCGATGTGTCCGTGCAGTTCCGCACCGGTCTGCACAACAACCTGCAGCTCCCCTGGAGCGTCAAGGCGTACTGCTTCGACCAACTTCGGCAAGTGCTGCGAGGACTCCACCTGCAGCAAGAACTCGCGCCCAGCCGGGCCGCGCAACACGGCGCGACCTGCTTCGTCACTCGTCGCAGATGCCACGCGCAGCACCACGTGCGATGCGCCCGCATTCATCTGCCAATGCTCATAGCCAAGGATCGGTCGAGAATCGTACCATGGCTTGCCAAACAGGTCGCATGCGCTCACCACCGTATTGGCGACTGGCGATCCGTCACCGCGCACGACGCGCACGATGCGTTCGGCCGATGGCTGCAGCACTAGGTCCACTCGAACTGGGCCAATGGTGTCGACCTGCAACGGAGTCATCAATACCACTGAGCCAGGACGATCTGGGAAGTCGACGACGATCAGCCACTTGCCGCGCAGCAGCCCCGGCACAACCGCGATGCCATCCTCGTGCCGTCCTTCGCTGCGCGCACGACCATCGTCGGAGCTATAACCAGCACGCTCGCGCGGCACCATGCGCACGGTGTACTGTTCGATGGCACGTAGCTCAGGATCGGTGACGCGAACGGTCAGTTCGCCGCCGCGCACCACGTGCAGCGTCACGTCTTCGGTGCCCCACGCCACTGCCAGCGGCTGCGCGTCGTATTCGTAGTCGTCCGCGCGCACCACCAGTTCGATGGTCGCAGCCTTTGGCGGCTTGTTGGCGCGCAGCACAAACGTGCCGTCGCGCCGCGTCCGCGTTGAGAACCGGTCAAACCTTGCTGTCATCTGGGCTCCAACCTCGACGTCCGCTACCGGTTGGCCATGATCGTCGACGACGCGGCCGGAGACGTGCGGGATGTCCGCCAACGACTTGACCACGATCTCAAGCGATCGACCGCGCTCTGCTAGCGAGACTTCGAGCGTTGCTGGCGAAACCAGTTCTTCCCCGGAGACATGAACGCTGTAGGTGCCCTCCAACAACGAGTTGTCGGCTACGAACGTGCCATCCGCGGCTGCCCGGAACGAGGTCGAGAGCACCTGACGGGTCCGCATCGCAGCATCGCCCGCGGCTGTGGTGGCCGCGGCAGCATCGCCAACCTGATCGGGACTGATATTGACGTAGGCCTTGGCCACTGCCGCGCCGCGAGAATCGATGACACGCCCGCGCAGCGTGACTCCGGGAGTCAGCTGGATGTCGCCGACATCGATAACCGCGCCCGACTCGATCGCATCCCAATCAAGGTACGTCGTGACCAAGCCACCAACACGCAACCCAAGCGTGAACGTAAACGGTGGCGGTGGCACGAAGGCAATCGAGAAGCGACCGTCGACCCCAGTCTTGCACGGCTCAACTTTACTCCAAACCGGCTCCGCGTCATGCGTCGCCAACCACAGCTTGGCACGCTCTCCTCTCGCCATGCTGCCGTAGATCGTGACAGCCACATCAGCCAACCCTTCGCCAGACGCGCCGACACAACGACCCGTGATGGTTGCCGTCCGTCGTTGTTCGATGATGGTGCGATCCGCATCCGCAGGGGAATCCGTTGTCGCAGCGGTCGCAGTCGCGGGGGTCCCCGTCTCGGCCACGTTCGCCCCTTGCTGCAGTTGACTGTCTCCGCTGCCAGCAGAGGGCGTCGGCAACGACTCCGTGCGCAACAAGCTGTAAGCAACTACGAGAATTGCGACCGCCAAGACGACGACAATGGAGATCCGCACGAACATAGGAATTGCCATGATCCGATGAGGCTCGCAGATAGCAACGGGCGTCGGCGAATACGACTGATCGCGTGCCCATTACCTTCCCCACCCCGCCACAATTCGCCCGCTGGCGCGACTGCCATCACAGCGAACCCATGCGACCTGCTTGGTAGTCACGCACGGCAGTTTCGATCTCTTCGCGCGTATTCATCACGAAGGGACCATGGCCAACAACCGGCTCGGCAATCGGTTCGCCAGCCATCACCACGAACGATGCGCCATTGCCGGTTGCGCGCAGCGACAATGCGCCAGCACCAACTGGCATGCGGACCAGTTCGTTCTGCGCGACCGTGTGCGCGCCATCGATGCGCAACTCACCGCGCCGCACCAGCACGATCTTGGTGTTCGTCGCGGGCAGATCGACGCGCAGTTCACCGTTTGGTTGGAGCGCGACATCCCACAGTTCGACCGGAGTCTCGGTGTGCGCTGGCCCTTTGCTGCCTTGGAAGCTACCGGCAATGACGCGCACCACACCGGCATCCTCCGCGAGTGCCACGCGCGGAATCATCGCATCGCGCAGATCCTGGTAGCGCGGCGGCGACATCTTCGCGCGCGACGGCAGGTTGACCCACAGCTGAACCATCTCCATCTCACCGCCGCGCTTGGTAAACGCTTCGCCATGGAACTCCTCGTGCACGATGCCGCTGGCGGCAGTCATCCACTGCACATCCCCGGGACCGATCGTGCCACCGTTGCCAGCTGAGTCACGATGCGCCACTTCGCCAGCGAAGACCACGGTCACGGTTTCGAAGCCGCGATGCGGATGCGGTCCAACGCCGCGCGGTTGTTCCGCAGGCGGGAAGTGGCTCGGCGCCGCGTAGTCGAGCAGCAAGAACGGGCTCAACTCGGGGCCGTCGGCATACGAGAACATGGAGCGAACCGGAAAGCCGTCGCCAACCCAGTGCATCCGGCACACGACGCATGGTGGACACGGCCGCGTTGCTGGTCGATCAAGTGATCCCAGACGTTGCACCGGTGCGGCAGTGGGTATTGTCGCTGCCGTATCGGGTGCGGCTCCTGTGCGCGCATGATCCGGCGGCACTGTCGGCAGTGCGCCGCATTCTGGTGCGTGCGGTATCGGGTTATTACGAGCGCACCGCGAAGCGCCTCAGTAAGCCACTGCCACGAACCGGTGCAGTAGCGTTCGTGCA
>CALCZA010000154.1 GCA_937906475.1 uncultured bacterium | reverse complement strand
TGGCACGCCCGGTGCTGGTGGTCCATATAGTGCATCTGATCGCACCTTGGGCATCCCTGTCGCGGTGATGCCGAAGGTGGCACCACCTTGTCGCTCTATTGCCAGGATGGATTGCAGGTCACTGTAGACCGCTTTCAGTAGTGCTTGGGCGACATCCCGAGACATGTCCCCCTTTGCAGAAATGGGTGCGCCCATCTCACGACCTTGACGCAATAACTCACTCTGCGGCACACCACTCATTCGGTGCACTTCTGCGACGTTGTATTGCGTTTGATAGTCGCGGCGCTCGATGTCCTGGTATCCCTTGCCCACAGCAGTAAGGCGTGGCGCTGCGCCGCTTAACTTGCCGCCAGACAATGCTATCTGCGTGGAGGACCTAGCCTCGAGATCCTTGATCGCTTCGCCCAGCGCGTCTACCGATTCCTTCGCGTCGTCTGTATCACTTGCGAAGATCGCCATGGCACCGGCCGCCGTAGCTAGCAGGCCAGCGATGAACATGATCGGGTGCGCCTTCATCACAGCCTTCAGCCTGCCGAACGCTGTAGCAGTTGAGCCGGTTGCGCCTGCGACGCCCTTCATGTCTTCGGCCATGCGGCCCATGTCGAGCAGTGCCTGAGACGCAGCGAACGCGACCATCGACATGTCGGCGGATCTGAACCCGCTCGCCATTCCGGCCAGGCCATGCGTGACTGACAAGCCGCCGCCAGTCGCAGCGAACGCCGCCGACATGTTCTTGCCTGCTGCCTTGGACTTGGTGCCAAGGTTGTCCACTGACTTCGTGGCGCGGTCTGCCTTCTTGGTTGTCTCGTCTAGTGCCCGGTCGGCATCACTCAGCCCGGCTTTGACTCCTCGAGAGTCCACGGCCAGTTCCAGTGTGTGCGTTGTGGCCATCTCTACGCCCCTGCCTTTGCTCGGCGTTGTGAGCTAAGAACGTGGCGTCCATTGTGCGGAGCAATCGGCACAGGCGCAGCTTCTGGTCGCCAAGATACCCGGCGTCGCTGGCGTAGCTGGACAGGTCGAACCACGGCAAACCCGACGACGACATTCCGACAGGTCGCCCGATGTTGACCATCTGCCACGCTTGCCATACGTGATCGAGGTCTGCTACCAGGCGCGGTTTGTTTTGCCATGCTGTCGGTTGCGGTTGATTGTTCTTCTCTCGCCACTTTGCCAACCTGCGTAGGAACTTCTCGTCTTTGCTGTGCCGCAGATGCCACCGCAAGACGTTGGTCAGTTTCCCGCCGATTCTGCCTCTGCTTGTACTAGGGCTGCAGACCGTTGGCTTGCCTTAATCAGAACGAAGTCGAGCAGGTTGCGGAACGTGCGGTCGGCCATGAGCTCCGCCGCCTTGGCCTGGCTGAACCCAACCGCCTCGCCCTGGAACGTGATGTTCTGCCAGTCCCGAACGACCGTATGCGCCAGCGCCTTCGCTGCTGTGCTTAGGTTCAACTGCTCGAGCTGGTCGCTGGGCAAGTCCTGGTCACGCATCTTGGTCAGGTGTGGCTCGCGCTCACGCTCAAGCCGCCGCTCGTATGCCGTGCCCATTGGCACCAGCAAGATCGCTGGCACATCGGCGCCAGGCTGTTCGACTTGGTTGCCCACGAGTTGCCCGTCACTGATGGACAACTGCCACCAGATGCCGCCGTCGAGCTTGCCCGCGTCTAGCTGGATGCTTTGCAGGTCCACTATGCCCACCTCTGCATCCGAACCGTGCAGGCTTGTGTGGCGTTCAGTGTGGCCTGGTATCCGATGCTCACCATCGTGTCGGTGTTGCTGCCGGTAACGTCTGCGCCGGCGTCGTTGAACTTGACGGTCGGCATCGAGAACGTGTAGCCGCGATCATTGGCGTCGATCAGTGCGAACCAGATAGCGCCCTCGGTGTTGTCGGCGTATGCCTTCATCTCGGTGAAGTCCTCGAAGTAGGCTTCGATGCTGCCGGTGACGTTGAACTCGCCCTGGCGCATGGATGTCGCGCCCAGCGTGCCCAACTCGGTGCGTGCTGCCACGTTGTTGGTGACAACCAGCCCGATGGACTTGGTGCCGAACTTGATGCCCGCGCTCCTGATCTCTGGCACGCTCAGGCTGTCGAGCACAGGGTGATCGGTCGCGTCGGCGTAGGTTGCGCCAGAAATGAATTGGTCAGGGGTCCCAGTGTTTGCGTCTGCGAAGGTGCTGTTCGCTGCTGCGAATGTGACGATGCCGGTGACGATGGCCTCGTCGTTGACGCTCAGTTCGAGGTTGTTGACCACGCAGCCGGTGAAGACCTGCGCCTTCTGAACGTCTAGCCGCGCCACTTCAAT
>CALCZA010000153.1 GCA_937906475.1 uncultured bacterium | reverse complement strand
AGCACGAACTCAGCAAAATGACAGCACAGAGTCTCATCGGACCCGCGACAGTAGCCAGAAAGCCGCTGGCTGGCGCAATTTCAGACTCAGCCGCAAGCTGGCGCTGCCTCTTTCACCTTGCGCGAAGATATTCACAGGACGAACACTTGCCAGTAGGCCCGAAGAGGCGCGCCTATCCCGTCAGCTGCCGCACTCGTCGTGCTTCGTGAAGCCGGTGAGGCGCTCTGCCGCCTGACTCCACTGGTTAACTCGACCGTCGGCGTCGAAGCCCGCAAACTCGACCGAAACTGCCACTCGCCCATTCGTCATCAGCGCAATGGGAGTGACCAATTCGCGAGCACAAAGGCCCGGCGCAATTTGCCGATAGCGCGAGTTTGAGCGACCTAGTCCTGGCCCCATTCGGAAATGGCTGCAGATCCCGCTGCATGCCCCGAGCGCTTGCAAACCTGGGACGCACGCGCGCGACGAGAACATAGTCCTACAGCCAGTGCTGCGCCAAGATGATCAACATCGCAGCCAGATTCAGCGCCAACTCTCATCGCGAACTGCTCGCACAGCAGAGGCCTTATGAAACCGAAATCCCTGATTCTACCCCTGTTGACTGGCCTGCTCATGGCTGGGGCAGCGATCGCTCAAGACGCTCCAGATGCCTTCCAGAAACTCAGCGACGAGTTCACAGTTGTTTGGCGAAAATGGAGCGCAGACAAGACGGGCGCGCAACGCGGCAAGACCGATGAGTCGGAGCTAAAGCGCATCCTCGATGCCGAGCCGACGCCAAAATACATCCCGCGGTTTCAGGCCGGCGCCAAACAGCACAAGGGAACCAACGAAGCGATTCCATACCTCGGCTGGCTGGTGTCATGGGGCGGCACTGCCGCGAACGACGCACTCGACCAACTGGCGCACGACCACATCCAGCATGCGCAGATGAGCCGCATCGTGTTCTCGATCGCCCTGAAGGCGCGCCGCAGTGGTTTCAGCCGCGACCAGGCACTCGCATTCCAAAGTCAGGTCGCCAGCAAGACCAAGGATCCTAAAATCAAGGCAGATGCGTTGTTCTGGCGTGCCTATGTAATCACCGGCACGGAGTCATCCGACACGGAGAAGAAGCAATCACTGCAGGATCTCGCGGTAGCCGTCGAACTAGGCGACAAGCGAACCAAACAACGCGCAAAAGGGCTGCTGTTTGAACTGCAGAACTTGCAGATTGGCATGGTCGCTCCGGACATCACCGGCAAGGATCTCGACGGCGTCGAGTTCAAACTGTCGGATTACCGCGGCAAGGTCATCATGCTCGACTTCTGGGGCGATTGGTGAGGTCCTTGCCGGGCCATGTATCCACACGAGCGGTCGCTCGTGGCGCAGTTGAAGGACAAGCCGTTCGCGTTGATCGGTGTCAATAGCGACAAGGACCTCGCCAAAGTCAGGAAGATCAAGGCCGAGAAGAGCCTGACATGGCGCAGTTTCTGGAATGGACCGCAAGGAATGCTCGGCCCGATCTCCACGGCATGGAACGTTGAGGGTTGGCCGACGGTCTACGTGATCGATCACCAAGGCGTTATCCGCCACAAAAACGTGCGCGGCGACAAGCTTGACGAAGCGATCGAGTCACTGATCGAGATACTCGACAAGTAGGACCAGTAACGATCTGCCATGGCGACTGCTACAGAGAGCCGCTTCTGCTCAATACTGCGCCGTGGATGATTCGAATACTGCCCCGACACTAACGTGCGCCAGTTTGCCCGTCGCACTTCGGTGCGTGACGAAGGCATCCGAATCTACGTAGCGAGCCTTGATAGCTGCAACCAGGCATGGGTTGGAACTGGTGGCCGCAAGCTGCTGCACCCCTGCACCCTCTCTGCTAGCGCTTGCCGTCACCCCCGACGTGCGTTGCGCGGAAGCGCTGCCCCTTGATGCGACCCTTGTTCAGACTGGTGACCGCAGCACGGATTACGCGCCGCGACACCGCGACGTAGGACAGCCGGTCCTGGATCTCGATCTTGCCGATATCCGCGCCGCGCAGGCCACCCGCGTCTCCGGTGAGGGCACCGAGGATATCACCCTTGCGGACCTTGTCCTTGCGGCCGCCAGAGATCAGGATCGTCTCCATGCGCGGTTCACCTGCGATCGCCTTCAGCAACAGTGGCAGCGAACGGCGGCCGAGTGACTCACTCGACAGAACCTCGATCGAGTTGCCGGTCAATTCCTCGATGGCTTCGATGCGCGGGTCCGGGTCGCTCGTCGTGATGGAGATGGCGACGCCCTTCTTGCCCGCGCGACCCGTGCGGCCAATCCGGTGCACATAGATCTCGGACTGCTGTGGCATCTCGAAGTTGATCACAAGATCCAGGCCGTCGACATCCAAGCCGCGACCTGCGACATCGGTCGCGATCAGAATCCGAACGCTCTGGTTGCGGAAGCGCGCGAGCACCTGATCACGGTGGAACTGTTCGAGATCCCCATCGAGTCGATCCACACTCACACCCGCGGCATCCATCGTGTTCGTGATCTGGGCAACGACAGACTTCTGGTTGCAGAACACGAGGGCGGACTCGTGTGGGTACGTCGAGAGCAACCAACAGAGCGCCTCTAGCTTGTGTTCGCGAGCAACGCAGAGTTGCAACTGCCGGATGTCGAGCACCGACTCCTCGGGGGTATCGATCGTGACCCGCAGCGCATCGCGCTGGAACAACCGGATCATCTCCTCGATCGCGACGGGGAAGGTGGCGGAGAACAGCGCGGTCTGCCGGGACTCGGGCATCTCGCGCACGATGTTGCCCACCTCATCACCAAAGCCCATGTCGAGCATGCGATCCGCCTCATCGAGCACCAGAGTCTTGATTGACGACGGATCCAGCGACCCGCGACTCAGATGGTCCAGCAGTCGACCCGGCGTGCCGATCACGATGTGCACGCCGCGCTCGAGGGCTTCCCTCTGCGGCTTACCGGGTTGCCCGCCGACGAGTTCGAGCACCTTGAGACCGTTGTGTGCGCGACCCAGCGTTCGCACCTCGCGCGCGACCTGCGCGGTCAACTCACGAGTCGGACATAGCACGAGGGCTTGCACCGAACCGTTGTCGAGGTCCACGCGCTGCAGGATGGGCAAAGCAAAGGCCGCAGTCTTGCCACTGCCCGTCTGCGACTGACCGACGACATCTCGACCAGCAAGCAAAGCGGGAATTGCCGCAACTTGAATCGGGGTGGGTTGCGTGTAGCCAAGCTCTCCAACCACGGCGATCAAGGCATCCGAGAGTGAGAGTGATTCAAATGAGGGTTGCACGCGCCGGACTGTCGGCCATGCGTGACGACGACACAACGCTCATCCCTAGCCGACTTGCACTAGGTGGCAATCGAGTCGGTTGGCGCTCCCAAATGTCATCGCCCCCAAACGAGGCGTTGGTACCGGCATGCCAAGCTCCGCAATGCAATTAAGGATGTTGCATGCCAATCGAGCGCCCCCAACCTAAGTTTCCGCGGCGCGCGCGCGCAGCCGATCGCCAAGGATCGAGCTGTAGCATCGAATCGCGACCCGACGTGAGAACCGCGTCTCTCGTGAGCACCTCGGCAAGCAGCGCCCCCGCCTGACTGCTGGCGAACACGCACCAGTCCCCCACAACCGGCAGCCTCCTTCGGCAGCAGTTCAGTCACCCGAATCGTGGAACGTCTGCGTCGACTTCCACATCGCCTCGGTTCGATCGATGCGCTCGCGCGCCTGCTCCTGTAGCTGGCTGGCGACCTGCGCCACCAGCAGTTCGGCTACGACGACCGCCGGAGCTGACGAGTCAAACGGACCGATGCCCGGCACCTCAATCTCGCACCACGTCTCGGTCAGCGCGGCGAGCGGCGACAACGGTCCATCGGTGATCGCGACGATGGCGACACCGCGCTCGGCCAGCGCGCGCGCCGCCGCAACGGAGTGCCGGCGGTAACGCGCGAAGTCGAAGACCACGGCAGTGTCACCCGGCGCCGCGCCACTCAGGTCGCGTGCGCTCGAGTGCTCTTCGATCCAATGCACTCCGGGCCGAATCATCGTCATGCCGCTGTGCAGCACACGGGCGCCTGCCTGAGAGGTCTCGCCGGACAAGACCCATACGTTGCCGGCGCGCGCGATCGGGTCCGCGAGCAGCGCGAGTCGATCGTGATCGAGCGACGTGAACGCTTTCGCCACGGCGGCTTCCACGGCCGCTCGGGCCGGCTCCACCACACCCTCCAATTGCCGGATGCGCTCGCTAGGCCGCGCCAAACGCCCCGACATCACCTCCCGAATACGCTTCTGCAGATCCGTGTAACCCTGGAATCCCAATTTAGTTGCGAATCGCACAACCGACGGCCGACTGGTGCCAATACGGCTCGCAAGGTCCGACACGGTTCCAAACGCGAGCAGCGTCGGGTCCGCGAGCACGGCTTCCGCCAGCAAGCGCTCGGTCGGGGTCAGCCGCTCGCCCGCCGATGCGATAAGATCAGATAGGAACATGGGATGGAACGTGACTGTTCATAATGATACAGTCTATGACCTCCGATATCCATCTAGTTACATGCCGCCCGACGCATCGCCTTTGCCCCTGGCGCAGCTCGCCTCTCCTTACCGAACGATCGCATGACATCCGTCCAGCCCCACGTCCCCACCAGCAGGGAGCAAGCCTTCCTCGACACGGTCGAGAACCCCAAATACGAGCGCGACAGCATCAACGGCCTCAAGCCGTTTTTCGACAACAAGGCGCCGGCCGACATCATGGCGTTCTACACGCCCGCAGAACTCGCGGCGCTGCAAGCACTGAAGGGCACTGATCGCGACGTCGAGAAGCGCATGCCGGTGAAGCTCACGCGCCACTACTTCGAACTGGCTGTAAAGAGCAAGGGCATCCAAAGGCTCGTCAAGGCGAGCCCGGAAGAGACCGAGAGCCTCGAAGGCGCGGAGGACCCGGGCAACCAGATGGACTACGCGCCGGTCGAAGGACTGCTGCACAAGTACGAACTCGGCCTGATGTATGTCGTGCCGACTTGCTCGGCACACTGTCGCTTCTGCTACCGCGAAGAACTGATCGGCCGCAAGGAGATCAAGCGTCAGGACGGCACGGTCAAGAAGAAGGGCATGGCGCAGGTCGACGAAGTCACGGCCTACATCCACGCCCACAACAAGCTCGTCACCGGCAACGGCGGGCGCCACCCGGAGACGGGTCGCGAGAAGCTGCGCGAGATCCTGATGTCGGGCGGTGACCCGATGGTGCTGACCAACACGAAGATCGCGGCATGGCTCGCCGCGCTCGCCGAAGCCGGCATCGAGTCGGTCCGCATCGGCACCAAGGAGATGGCGTTCTACCCCGATCGCTTCGATGACACGTTCATGGCGATGCTAGATCGCTTCCACGAAACCTACCCGGACGTCGGCTTGCGCCTGATGGTGCACTTCAACCACCCCGATGAGTTCTTGCTGAAGGACGACAACGGCGACTACATCGAGAAGGAGAGCGGCGTCTACGAGTGGCACCCGCGTACCTGGAAGGCGATGTCGGCCCTCGTCCAGCGCGGCTGGATCGCGGTCGAAAACCAGTCGCCGATCATCAAGGGCGTCAACAACGACGCCGACGCGCTGCGCATCATGCAGCGCGCGCTCAAGCGCGTCGGCGCGAACAACCACTACTTTTTCTGCGGCCGCGACATCGTCGCGCACAAGACGTTTAATGTGCCGATCGAAACGGCGTGGGAGATCCTGAACGAATCACAGAAGGGCCTGTCCGGCGTCGAAGCGCACGCCCGCCTGTCGATCACGCACTACCTGGGCAAGACCGAGGTCGTCGCGGTGACCAACGGCCCGATGCCAGGGGTGCCGGGCACCGAGAACGGCGTAGTGATCTTCAAACTGCTGCGCAGTGCAGCAGACGCACCGCACCGCGGTAAAGTCTGCATCGTGGCGCGCAACCCGGATGCGATCTGGTTCGATGGCTACGCCGACCGCGTCATCTTTGACGAAGCCGGCTTATTCAACTACGAACGCGTCCAGACTAAATGATCGACAAGCAAGTAGCAGGCCTTGAAGACGCCGTCGCCAACGTCTTCGACGGCGCAACGGTGATGATCGGGGGCTTTGGCGAAGCCGGCAGCCCGATCGAATTGATCCACGCGTTGATCGATCAGGGCGCCAAGGATCTCACCGTGGTCAACAACAACACCGGCAGCGGCGAGGTCGGACTTGCCGCGCTGATCAAAGCCGGCCGCGTTGCCAAGATGATCTGCTCGTACCCGCGCACGCAGAACTCAACGGTGTTCCCCGAACTCTACGCCAGCGGCAAGACCAAGCTCGAACTAGTACCGCAAGGCACGTTGGCAGAACGCATTCGCGCCGGCGGCGCCGGCATCCCGGCGTTCTACACGGCGACGTCGGTGCACACACCACTGGCAGAAGGCAAGGAGCAGCGCACGTTCGGCCAACGTGACTACGTGCTCGAACACGGCCTTCCGGGTGACTTCGCGTTGATCAAGGCGGCCAAGGCCGATCGCTACGGCAACCTGGTGTTCAACAAGACCGCGCGCAACTTCGCGCCGGTGATGGCGACCGCGTGCAAGATCACATCGGTGCAGGTCGCGAACATCGTGGCCGCCGGCGAACTCGACCCCGAGGCAATCGTGACGCCCGGCGTGTTCGTCAACCGAATCGTCAAGGTCGCAAACCCGGCCTTCGAATCCGAACTGGTAGCACAAGGAGTGACCTACCCATGAGCGCCGATCAAACAAAGGTCGGGCTGACGCGCGACGAGATGGCGCAACGTGTTGCGGTCGACATCCCGAACGGCTCCTACATCAACCTGGGCATCGGCATCCCCGAACTGATCGCGAAGTACGTTCCCGAAGGCCGCGAACTGATCTATCACACCGAGAACGGCTTGCTCGGCATGGGGCCATCGCCAGAGGAGGGCCAAGGTAACCCGGAGTTGATCAACGCCGGCAAGCGCCAGGTGACCGCGATCCCCGGGGCGAGCTACTTCCACCATGCCGACAGCTTCGTGATGATCCGCGGCGGCCACATTGACCTATGTGTGCTCGGCGCGCTGCAAGTCGCGGCCAACGGCGATCTCGCCAACTGGTCGACGGGCAAAGAGGGCGCAATCCCCGCTGTCGGCGGCGCGATGGACCTGGTCGCCGGCGTCCGCAAAATCTGGGTGATCACCCAGCACTGCACTAAGAACGGTGATCCCAAAATCGTCGAAGCGTGCACCTACCCACTGACTGGCAAGGGTGTCTGCACGCGCATCTACACCGAACTGTGCGTGCTGGACGTGACGCCCGACGGTCTACAACTCGTTGAACTGAGCCCCGGCGTGACGTTCGACTACGTGCAGGAACGCACCGGCGCCAAGGTGATGCCGATAGTGAGCGGTAGCGGAGCGTCGCGTGGCTGAGCCAAGCAAGAGCCAGCGACTCTACGAACGGGCGTGCAAGAGCCTGCCAGGCGGCGTCAGCCGCAACACCCTGTTGCGCAAGCCGCACCCGCTCTACGCCGACTTCGGCAAGGGCTGCCGCATCACCGACATCGAAGGCGTCGAGCGCATCGACTTCGCCAACAACATGGCGTCGCTGATCCACGGCCACGCCCACCCGGCGATCGTCGAGGCCGTCAGCAAGCAACTCGCACGTGGCAGCGCGTTCACCATGGCGACCGAAGTCGAGATACAGTTCGCCGAACTGCTCTGCTCGCGCAACGACGCCTTCGACAAGCTGCGCTTCGTCAACTCGGGCACCGAAGCTGTCATGGGCGCAGTCAAGGCATCGCGCGCGTTCACCGGACGCCCGAAGATCGCCAAGATCGAAGGTGCCTATCACGGCCAGTACGACTACGCCGAGGTGAGTCAGATGCCGGCCCCAGGAAACTGGGGTGATTATGATCGGCCGAACAGCGTGCCCGTCGCACACGGCACGCCCGCCTCGGCTCTCGGCGACGTCATTGTCATTCCATGCAATCAGCCGGAACTGGCAAAGCAACTGCTCGACCAGCACAAGGACGAGATCGCCTGCGTGCTGATCGATCCGATGTCGCACCGCGTCGGCCTGCGCCCGACCGACCAAGATTTCATGGCGACACTGCGTCGCTGGACCGAAGACAACGGCGCGCTGTTGGTCTTCGACGAGGTGATCACGTTCCGCTGCGAATACAGCGGTGCCCAGAGTTGGTATGACATCAGCCCCGACCTCACCGCGCTCGGCAAAGTGATCGGCGGCGGCTTCCCGGTCGGCGCAATCGTCGGACGCGAGCAGGTCATGGACGTGATGAACCCACTGAAGGACAAGCTGCTATTCCCGCATTCGGGCACGTTCTCGGCCAATCCGATCACGGTCACCGCCGGACTGGTGGCGATGGAATTGTTCGACGAAGAGGCCGTGCGCCGCGTCAACTCTTTGACGACGCGGGCGATGAAGGGAATCGAAGCAGCCATCGAGCGAACCGGCGTGCGCGCCTGCGTCACCGGTGGCGGATCCATGTTCCGCGTGCACCTCAAGGAACGCCCACCGCGCAACTACCGCGACGCGTTCCTAAACCCCGATGAGAACCGCCAGTTGCTGATGCTTCTCGACCACCTATTCGACAGCGGTTTCATGATGATCAACACCTGCTCCGGCACCGTGTCGACCGCCATGAGCGAAGCCGAGATCGACGCCCTGGTCGCAGCCATCGAAGTAGGCTTCGGCAAATTGCAGCAAAGCGCCTAGCGCGCCCCCATGCGTGTTCACCTAGCACGCGCCAAGTGAACGCCCTGAGCCCTCCCCCTCGAACGGCGGCACCAACAGCACAACTTAGGCCCCACTGCCTACTACCAGCACGAATCTAATCGGGTAGCATCTTGCTCTCCCGACTGCCGCAACGGCTATTCGGGGTGCAAGCTCACATGAAGGATGACAGGCCAGTAAGTAGCGCTAGCGCCCAGCGATCAACGAGAGGCTCCACAGGCGGGCCCGCGGCCAAAGCGACTGGCACCGGCAAGCGCAGCCTGGCAGGCCGCCTCACGATCGTGATCATCTCGCTATTGCTCAGCATGGTGGCCTGCGAAGGCTTGCTGCGCTGGCTAGATCTGGCAGACGAAGAGTGCCAGTTCGTCAGCGTCGACTTCGACGCCAAGACATTCACCTTCGATCCCGATCGACTCTGGCGACTTGACCCCGACTGTGTGAACTACCAGGCCAATGAACAAGGCCTACGGGGTTGGTGGCCCGACGCGCCGAAGGCACCGCCAGAGATGCGCATCGTTTGCGTCGGGGATTCGTGCACATTCGGAACTGGCGTACGACTTGACCAAACCTACGGCATGCAACTCGCTGCGCGCCTGCAGCGCGAACCAGAGCAACAATCGGTGCAATGCGCGCTGTTCGCATTGCCAGGCTATTCGACGTATCAGGACGCAGTGCTGCTTGAGCAACACATCAACACCCTGCAACCAGACGTGACGTTGTTCTACTGCGGCGCCTGGAATGACTATCTGCCGGCTTGGCGTCGCACGGACGCCGAATGGGCGCAACACTACAAGCAGGCGAATTCCGGGATGCGGCTCGCGGCGTTATGGCGCCGCCTGCCGATGAACCAAGAGAATGCCGATTTGGACGAGGATCCGCAGCGATTGCTCGAAACATTCGAACAGGGGATCGCGCCCCGCCTGCGTCGTGTGCAACTGCCTCAATATGCCACCAATCTGCGTCACATGATCGCACTGGCTAAAGCTGCAGGCAGCGAGGTGGCCATCGTGCTGCCGGCAATACCTGCGGCAACAGTCACCAAGTATCCGATCGTTCTGGAATACCGCATGGCAAGTCAAGCCGTTGCTCAGGAGACTGACACCGCCCTCTTTGATGCAGGCCTGGCGATCAGCACGTTCGAAGCACGATTGCCACCCGACTTCCAGCAGCGCGCGGCAAATGGCAAACTGTCCTTCTCGGACTGGGTGCACCCCTCGGCGATTGGCCACGGCGTGATTGCGCGCGCGCTGCACGCGATGCTTTCGAGTCAAGATCTCACGCCATCCGATCACACGCCAAGTGAAGCACCGCTTCTTGCGGCACCTGCTCTCGACTTCAAACGGCAGGGCCTGCAGGCCACACTCTCGTGGACCGAAGTCGCCGGAGCACAGGGCTACGTCGTCTACTACTACGAAGCAAACTCGACCGAGATCTCCGGCTACTTTGACGTTGCCGCAGCAAAGAACCTCACCATGGATCTATGGAAGGGCGTGCGCTTCCATGTGTGTGTGCAGGCCTATGGCGAGGCAGGCGCTGGCGCGATCTCCAGCAGCACAACCGTCACAACTGACTCCTAAAGTGACTCCTGAAGGGTAGACCGATCTAGCCGCGACGATCTCACCGTTAGTCAGCGGGCCGTCTCGGAGGATCGTCAGAGATTCCCGACTTTGAGCATGGGCTCGCCGGATCCGAAAACTCAGCGAGTCGCAGCTTGAATTGCGTAAACCCCTACCGGAAGCTGACCATGATGTTCTCGCCTCCAGCAGGAGCGACTGCCGACGAGCGGCCAGATCGGCCGCCGCGCCATGCCTTGGCAGCTGGCTGGCTCAGCTGGACGCTGGTAGCGATCACCATGGTGATGCTTACCGTGCTGTCGCAAACCGTCGAACGCACTCCCGATGAGCGCAATTACCAGCTCGCGGGTCGCGTGCTGCTCCAGCGCAACGGACTGCCCGACATCGAGCAGCGCTTTCAAGGACCACTGATCCTGCTTGGCACGCAAATCACCGATGATCGCGCCGTCGGCATGGTCGGCGATGAGGTCGGCGATGAGGTCGGCGATGAACTGTTGCGGCGGTCACGACTTGGCATGCTGGTGTTCCCGCTGCTCTTACTGGTCGTGCTGCGGCAATGGAGTCGACAAGCGTTGGGAGATCGAGCAGCAGTCATGGTGACGTTGCTGGCGGCCACGAATCCAGTCATGCTTGGCTATGGGCCGTTGTTGTCCTCCGATGTCGCCTACACATCCGTCGCGATGCTGGCCGGCTGGTTGGCCTGGCGGTGGTTGCAGCGCCCGGACCTGATGCGACTGCTGGCCCTGGGGGCCGGCCTGGGCGCGCTAGTGGCGACCAAATACACCGCTGCGCTGTCCGTCGCCGGATTGACACTCGCATTGACATTAGCTGCCGTGCTCGGATTCCAACCATGGCCAAGCAAGAACGGCGGGCGCCATGGCGTCTGGCGGCGAGTCATGGGTGTACACCTAGCCTTGGCTGCTGCAGCCATCGTGGCGGTGGGCGTGCTCTATGCAGCCTACCTGTTTGCGGTGGGGCCGCTCGGCTACGATGGAGTTGCTGACCTGACATCACCATTGCTGCAGTCAGTGAGGTCGTTGCCACTGGCATCAACTGTGCTCGCCATACTGCCCGAACCGATGGTGCAAGGGGTTGACCACCAGGCAGTGTGGGCATCGACAAAGAGCCTGGGCACGTTCGCCGAGTATCAAGGCAATCACTGGGCGTACTTCTTGTTGACGGTCTTGTTCAAGACTCCGGTCATGGTGCTGCTAGGAGCGATGATCGCACTGGCAACTGCCTGCAGGAGTCGCGCGGCTCTTCAGTTGTGGGCGGTGGTCTTGCTGCCAGCCCTCGCGGTGTTGACGTATTGCAGTGCGACTCGGGCGCTGCAGATGGGTATCCGCTACGTCATGCCAGTAGTTCCCGCCTTGATGATGTTCGCGGCGGCTGGCCTGAGTCGACCGTGGTTGCGCGGCCGCGTGGCCGCTTTCGCGCTGGCGTTGGTCGTTGGACTGGGCATCTACGATGTAGCGTGCACTTGGCCCTACGGTATCGGCTACTTCAACGCGTTGGCCGGCGGCCCGACTGGCGGCTGCCTGATCGTGCCAGATCACAACTGTGATTGGGACCAGAGGCTTAGAAGCAAGTCGGCGCGATTGGCAGCGGATTACCCGGCGATCGAGTTTCTCAACCAGAACGCTGGCCCCCGCTTTGGTCCTGTTGCGGTCTATGCCTACGAATTGAAGCGGCTCGATCCAAGCGATCCGACTCGAGTCTATCACTGGTTGCGTCGCTTCCGCCCGTTCGATAACGATGGTGCGGCCTGGTTTGCCTACGATGTCTCACCTGAGGACTTCAAGACGGCGATCGACGCCGGTGATCAACGCGCCGCTGCCGATCTAGCCATGGCATGGCTGCGGCACGATGACACTGCTGCCGCCCTGCGGGTGCTTGCGGCGATTCCGAAGGCGACGCGCGGTCCGTGGCTCAACCGGATTGCCGACGTGGTCGCGGCATACGCTGCGGCCGGCGAAGATTCGACCAGGATGGACCGAGTGGCCGGGCAGCTCGAGACTACTGGCTATCCCGAGTTGGCGTTGTCGGTGCTTGATCGCAAGCCCCGTGGCAACGCCCTTGCGTTCGCACGGTTGATGGCTGTCATGGGTAAGGAACTTGAAGCCATCAACTGGTTGGAACAACGCACCAGCGATGGCTCGCGCACCTTCACCGAGGTGTACCTGATGGTGCTCGGATTGGTTGACGGCGGTCCCGGCTACGGCTCCGAGTCATTGCGCGCGCAAAGCTTGATGGAGCAGGGACCTGCCCCGCCACTCGACAGTGTGGGATACGCTGCTTGGACCGATCTTCAGCGCCGCGTGCAGGACGCGATCAAACGCGAGCGACGACTTGGCAGGATCAAATGAACTCGATTGGACCGCAACCGACAGGATCGCCACCGAAGGGCCCGCACGTGATCGTGGTGATGCCGGCCTACAACGCCGAGCAGACCCTCGAGCAGACGCTGCGCGCCATTCCTGCCGACAGCTACGATGAGGTGTTTGTCGGCGATGATTGCAGCCAGGATGGCACGGTTCAGCTGGCGGAAAAACTGGGGCTCAAAGTGTTCCAGACGCCGCAAAACCTTGGCTACGGCGGCAACCAGAAGATGCTGTACCGCGAGGCGCTGAAGGCTGGCGCCGACATCGTCGTGATGCTGCACCCCGACTATCAGTATGACCCGAGCCTGGTACCGCACTTCGTTGGGTTCTTGCGCCACAATGTCTGCGACGTGATTCTCGGCAACCGCATTCGCTCGCGCCGTGAGGCTCTGAAGGGTGGCATGCCATTCTGGAAGTATCTCTCAAATCGCTGCCTGACGATCATGCTGAACCTCGCCTATGGCACCAACCTTAGCGAGTTCCACTCGGGCTTCCGTGCCTATCGCCGGGTCGTGCTGGAGACCGTCGACTTCGAATCCAACAGCGACGCGTTTGGCTTTGATGCGCAGTTTCTGGCGCAGTCGATTCGCCATGGATTTACCATCGCCGATGCGCCAATGCCGGTGAAGTACTTCAAGGAAGCTTCGTCGATCCGATTCCTGCCGTCGGTCCGCTATGGCCTCGTCAATGTCAAGGCTGCCGGCCAGTTCATCTTGAGCCGCATCGGGTTTCGGTTTCGACTGTTCGCCCGGCGCAATCCCTGACCCGGTAGGCCAGTTGACAACGGCTGGCGGACCGGGGTTCTCGTGCATGTGTGGCGCATGCGGTGGGCTGACTACCGCAACCGAGGTCGAGTTCAGCGACGTGGTTCGACGATCCACAGCGGCCAGCTCGGGTCCTCGAGCACGGTGACGACGAACGTCTCGCGCAGATACGTTTGCAGTCGATCCATCGCCTCGCGCGCGATCGTCGGCAGATCCGATCGAAGGTCGAAACTGACGTCGAACACGACGCGGCCTTGCGCGACGACCGTAGCGATCATCGGCTGGACGATTGCGCACCACGCGTCGAGGTCTGCGCCGGGCGACAGCCTTTTCAGCAGGTTCTCTTCTCGCGCGTCAGGCAGCCAGATGTCGAGCTTTGGCGCGTTGTCGTTGCACGACAGCACGATGCGGTTGGGGCCGAGTTGCTCGGTGATGCGCGCCACGCGCACCTCGAGGTCGAAGCCCTCGGCGTCGAACGCGCGCAACTGCCAGCACGCGAACGTGCCCTGCAGCAGGATCAAGCCGAGCGCCAACGGCACGGCGACGCGGGGCCGCAGCGCGGCGATCCACGCCGCAACCAGCGCGGCTAGCACGAACGAGGAGCCGGTCAGGTAGCCGCCGCGTTCGGTAACGCCCCACCAGACTATGCTGGAGATCAGTGGCAGCATCATCACCGCCGCTAGCCCGCGCAGCAAACCGGGCACGGCGCGGCTAACGATCGCGACCAGGCCGATTGGCACGAAGACGCCGAGTGGCAGCAGCACCGCGTCGACGATCACCTGCGCGCAAAACGGCCGCCGCCACTGCGACACGGTGTGGGCAAGGTCTCCTGCGCCGAACGCGAAGCCGCGATCCCGACACCACTGCACCAGCAGGTGCCCGAGCACCAGCGAGGCGAACCAAGCGCAGCCAACGAAAAACAACGGCGCGATCCGCAGCGCCGCCACACCCTGTCGCCGCCGTGCCAACTGCGCGAGCAACAGCCAGGCTGGGCCGAGCGTCAACGCGCTCTGGTGTGAAAGTGCAAACACGACGAACAATGGCGCGGTCAGCACAGTCGCCAACACCGCACGCCGCCACGGCACCGACAACGTCACGAAGGCGCCGATCGAGACCACCGCAAAGTGCTGCATGTGCACTTCGATCGCGGCAGCGAAGAACCAGATCGTCGGCGTCACGGCCAACACGGCGCTACCGGCAACGCTCGGCCACGCCCGGATCCCGAGCCGGCGGCAACAGCCGTAGCTAAACGCCACGCCGATTGCCGCGCAGACGACGCCGAGCGATTTCGCGATCCACAGCGGGTCGTCCGGCGCGGTGATCAGGCCACGCGGCAGCAACAACTCCAACAGCTTCGCCGCCGGCTGATAGAGCACGTTGTGGTATTGCGGGTAGCCGCCGCCCGGCAACGCAGTCCAGTCGGCCAGCATCGCGCCATCGTTGCCGTAGATGCGATGCAGCAGCGTCGCTCGGTAGAGGGCACCAGCGGCGAATGCCAGCAGCATCGCCACCCCGACATCGGCGAACGCCCGTCGCACGGGCTTGCCGATGCCGCCAATGTCATGATGCGTCGACACAATCACCCAGTAGTGCGGGGGACGGCTGCGCGCCCAGCGAACATGCAGATCCCGTAGCCGAAGCGATTCAGTGTGAGCCTCGCCGCCGCCTTCAGGTTGACAAAGCCGGAGCACATCGCCAGCGCGTCGCTGCCGAACGCATCGCTGGTGATTTCGGATGAACGTTGGGGCATATGATTAAGATCGGACCAGGCTGTGGCACCAAGCCCTGGATTCACTTGCCAACCCCGCGCGAAGACGGCGTTCCAAGTTCGGGCATGCGGGTGAGGAAGTTGCATGAGAGTCGCGCCTCGCCCAATTGAGCATCAGTGTCACAAGCGTGCAGCCGATCGCCAAGCATCATCTCGTAGTACGGCCCCTACTGCGGCGCCAGGCACGAATGCAACGCATTCGAATGTGCCGAGCGAGGTTGGCTGGCGGGCACTCGCAAGAACCAGATCGTGCGGCGTTAGAGTAGTGCGAGCAAGTGGAGATAGCGGATGCAGAAGTTCCCCTTGGCTGCGAGTCGGCGTCGCTGGTCGTTGGACTGGACTAGAGGATCGACTCGCGCCGCATCTGTTCATACAGATCTGTTGCTTTCGCAACTTGAGAGGGGTTCAAGCCGGCTTGATCTACTTCGTGCATCTTGGCAGGCCTGAGCCGCTTGGCACCAGCTTGCAAGGAGTCCGGTTCCAGCAATCCGAGACAGTCCGCTAGCTGTTTCAGGTCGAGAGCCGCACCGAGTGCCTCAAAGCAGATCAAGTGCAGACGATCATTCGCGGCGTTCTTTTGGACGTGCTGATAGGTGGCGATCCAGTAGTCGAGCCAGAAGCCAAGTTCGTGCGCTTCTTGGATACTGCGGCCATTCATCCAGCCCCCGAAGTTGATCGGTTTGAGGTTGGCGCCAAAGTCGAAGTGCCCGATGTCCGCCATGTAGCGCTTGGCGAATGCGTCCTCTGTATGCATGGCAAGGAAGCGCTCGTGTTGCCGCAGCAAGGACACTGCATGCTGCACCGGCTCGCGAAACGGCACCAGGACCGTGGCATCAGAACAGGCATCCAGGACCGCTGGGATGCGCGCGACGTTGAGGTTGTTCTTCGAGACGTAGCGGGTTGCCGTCGGCTTGTCGCGAGCGCGCAGCGTGACGATTTTGCGCATGTGGCTGCGGAAGAACTCCAGGAACTCAGCTTCGTCGCAGCGAGGCCACGTTACGATGGTCGAACCGCGATAGTGCTGGGGCCAGAATCGCTGCCACAACACTTCCTCAAACGCCTCCGGACTGTCCGCAGACAGTTGGATGCCGTCGCCGTGAGCTCGTTCGCGCGGCGCGCCCTGGCGCTGGAACGGTTTCGATAAACGGTTCCACAGCAGCGGACACAGCACGAACGGCATGTCACGATACGTGTGAGACGCGAACGTGCTGGAGCCAGCAAGGATCTCAAGCAGAATTGTCGTGCCCGCTCGTGGCAAGCCCGTGATCAAGACCGGTGGGCCTAGCTCTACGGCCGCCAGTTCTTTACGGAACAAACGCTCTTCAATGTCCGCCGTGCCACGCTGCGCCCAGGTTGTGGCAAACGCAACTCGGTGCAGCAATCGATCGAGCCGGCCATAGCGATTCTTAAAGCTCAAGGCTGCTGTTGCCATTTCGAAACTGCGATCATCACAGCAGCAATCACCGTCGCCGAAAGCAGAATCTGCCACGACAACGTTGCCTCGAGAACCGAGTCGTAGTTGACGACGTCGACGGCTCCAAGCAGTGCGATTAGACCGATCGGAATGGCCAGTGCCACTGCTGAGAGAAGCGTGATCACCAGGAACGAGCTAAACAAACTGCGTGCGTGAGCCTGCACGGCGTGCTCTTTGTCAAGCTCACTCAGGCTCGTGCTCCGGATGTCGGCGAGTGCCTGACGGCTTCGCGCAATGACCTGGCGGGCGCGCGCCACAACCCCAAACAGGCTAATCAACGCCATGAACGCCAAGACGAGGCCGAGAGCGGCGATCCAGGTCACACTTCGACCTTGCGCTCCTGGCTCGAGACAGCTGGGCCCCCTGAAACAGAGTCCGAGGGACGAGGTTGGCCCTCGACATCGGCCTTGGCCAACTTGCGCGCGCGCAGCATGCGTTTGATCGGATACCACACAAACCCAAGCAGGGCCAAGAAGACCGCGGCCAGGAGGGCGAGGAACGAGCCAATGGCGGAGAGCGCGCCACCGGGACCAATGTAGCTCAGCATGGCAAGGAAGGTTGAGTCAGTGAGATTACCGGGACTGTCACGGCAGGCCGGGCCGTTCCCGACGTGTAGAAGGGTACACCGAATCTCAGGCGTGTGCAATCCGGTACGGGACGCCCCCCTGCGATGGGCGGCGTATACGACCTTCTTCGGCGAGTTCTTGACCTTGTGTTCACTGAGGTTTCACCGATCCGCCCGCTCATGTTCGTCAGCATGTTTGTGATTGGCCACCACTGGCGCGCCTTTGCGGCTCCAGGATGGCCTTGCTCGGCGCAGACTGTGTCATCCCGCTGCAGCGCCCCCGCGCCGGACAGCCAGCGATCGCGACTCACCGTTGCGGCTCTAATTGTCGCAATCGCATGGGTGCTTGCTACCGACCTGCCGGCGTTAGACCTGCGCAGTCACTGGATTTGCTTTACTCGCTATGGCATCCTGATCCTTGCAGACTGCGGACTGTTGATAGCACTGTTTCCATGCATGGACCAACCCGCAACCGACGATTGAGTCGGCAACCGCGAGCCAAGAACTCACCGCGAATGACGAAGCTCCTCTTAACTTGTCTGCCGTTCTTGTTGTTCGCAGCATGCGATTCCACGCCGCCCGAACAGATTCTGATCGGCGAGTGGGCCATCGACCCAGATCACCTTCAGAAAACCGTTGTCGAAGCAGAGAAGCATGGGCGCGTGGCAAAGTCGATGGCGGAACGAAACGCCAA
>CALCZA010000152.1 GCA_937906475.1 uncultured bacterium | reverse complement strand
TGCCATCGGTGCGGCGGCTACCGTTTCCACGCTCCCATCCGGATCTGTCGCTGACCCCACTCCCGACGTAGCGTTGACCATATGCAGGCCAACGAATCTTCCCCCACGACAGGACGCGGCGTCGTCATGACCGGCGCCATCTTCGCTGGCCTCGCCGTGGCCCTCGGCGCATTCGCGGCTCACGCAATGAAGGCGCACTACGACGCCGACGCCCTGCGCACATTCGAAACTGGCGTGCGTTACCAGATGTTCCACGCGCTCGCGTTACTCGTATGCGGTGCCTTGCAGGCTCGCGGCATGGCAACCCTGGTCGCCAGCCGGCTGTTTGCCGCAGGGATCGTGCTCTTTAGCGGTTCGCTCTACGGGCTCGCATTGACCGAGGCGAAGTGGCTCGGCCCCGTCACTCCGATCGGCGGCGTGCTGTTCTTGGCCGGCTGGGTCGCTCTTGCGATTGCCTCTCGGCAACGCACCTAGGCTTGTCCTAGACTGAACGCCATGAACGTCACGATCGAATACTGCGCAACTTGAAACTACCTGCCAAAGGCGGCCAGTTTGGCCACCGCCATTGCAGCCGCTCACCCCGGCGCCAAAGTCGAGAGCGTGCCTGGAGCCAAGAGCGACTTCATCGTCACGGTCGACAACAAGGAAGTCTGGAACAAAATGACGCACCCGGAACACCGCTTCCCGGAGCACGGCGAGATCCTGTCTCAGCTCAGGGCAAACGCCTAGGCACCACCGTTAGATCCGCTTAAACCGCAGGAAGTAGTTTTCTTTGAAGCCTAGCGATACCTCTTCGACCAACGCAAAGCCTGCGGCAGTCACCTCGCGAATCACCTGTTCCTTGCCGCACCTAACGTGATTGAGTAACCACTCACGCGTCTTGCCTGGAATGCGTTCGAAGTCCACGATGACAAACGTGCCACCAGGCCGCAGCGCGCGATGGATCGAAGCGAGCGTAGCCTTCGGGTATTCGAAGTGATGGTATGTATCGCACGTGAACACCGAGTCCACCGAGCCTTCGGACAGCGACACGTCGCGCTCCGTGCAGACAACGACTTCGACTTGGCTCTGCTTGCGGGATTCGATGCGCTTCTGCAACCGCTCGGCGAAGACTTCCGAAAGCTCTACCGCGTAGACGCGACCCGACTTCTTCACATCGCGCGCGAAGAAGTCGAGGAACAAGCCGGTGCCGGCACCGACATCGGCGATGGCCATGCCTTCCTTAAGGCCACAAGCGCGCGCAATCGCGCTGCGCTTGGCGAACACTTCACGGCTTTCGGTTTCGAAGCGCTTAACGAAGGTGTCAGCATCGAGCTTGGGATCGAGGAAGTTGGTGTTGATGCCCGGTTTGACACTCGCCTCCTGAGTGCTGCAGGCGGCCATCAAAAGCAGAGACAACGCGAGGAGGATCGAACGCATGGCTGACAGCGTAGCGACTCGCAAGCGAATCACGATCGTCACTCCGGCAGTTCGAGGGAGCCACAGCGGCAACCGGACCACAGCCTTGCGCTGGGCCGGGCTGCTGCGGCAACTCGGCCATCACGTCACGATCGCGACCAAGTGGCAAAATCCGCTAAGCGACGTGTTGATCACGGTGCATGCGGTGAAATCCGCCGAATCGGTGCTAGCTGCAAACGCCGACCAACCGGGTATCCGGATCATCACGCTGCTCGCCGGAACCGACATTTACCCCACGTTCGCGCCAGGCAAAGAAGCGCGAGCGGCCTTATCGCGAGCCGACGCACTGCTTGTGTTGCAACCGCGTGCCATGGACTTGCTGCCGGCAGAACTGCGTGAGAAGTCCCGCACGATCGTGCAATCGGCGACGGTCAACGCGAGTCCAAAGCGAGAGACGTTCACCGCAACCGTCATTGCGCACTTGCGCCCGGTCAAGCAACCGCACATCGCCGTCGAAGCGATCGAACTGCTACCCAAGAGCCTGGACATGCGATTGATCGTCGCGGGTTCTCGCCTCGATGACGACTACGGCCAACGTGTCGCCAACCTCGCGAAGCAATCACCACGCGCGGAATGGGTTGGCGCCCTGTCGCGTCGAGCGACCAAGCAACTCGTTGCGCAGAGCCATATCTGCATCGTGCCGTCGTCCGCCGAAGGCGGCGCCAACGTGGTCTCCGAGGCCATCGCCGCCGGCACGCCCATTCTGTGCACCTCAATCCCAGGCAACCTCGGCTTACTTGGCAACGACTGGCCGGGCGCATTCCCGGTCGGAGACGCAACCGCATTGGCCGCCTTGATCGAGCGAGCGGCGACAGAAAAGTCGTTCCTTGACGACTTGTGCCTGCGCACACGCAAGATGCAATCCATGGTGGATCCGAGCACAGAACGCCAAGCATGGCACGCGCTATTGCACGACCTCAGTCTGTCCTGAACCGGTCCCGCAGCGCGCGATGCCCCCGTTGCGTCACTAGTCCTCGCGGCACTTTCGCCGACACTACCGAGGCCAACCCGATGTCATCCACTGCGCACAGTCCCCACGCACGCCAAACGCTTCGCCACCTGACTAGCTCGCAAGCACTCGACTATTGCGGTCGCCTTCTTAGCCGTAGCAAAAACGGCATCCTGACGTTTCGCGAGTTCTATGACACGGCGCTCGAAGTCGTTCGCAAGCAACCCCAAGACGCGGCGCTGTTTCTCGCCGCGCTGGTCGCACTAGACATGGGCGTTCCGGATCCGGATCCGGACGACATGCCATCGCGACCAACGGATCCTTGCCGCAACTGAACCACGCCGCAACGGACTTGCGCTACGCGGCAGTATGGAGTGCCTAGCAACTAGGCGATCAGGTCGGGCACGGGATTGGCGCCTTCGGTGCCGACCAGTCGCTGCGCCAAACCGGCATGGAAATACGACAACCGGTTCGGATCCAAACCCATCTGATGCAGGATCGTCGCGTGCAGATGCTTGACGTGCATCGGCTTCTCGACCGCTTCGTTGCCGAGTTCGTCGGTCGTGCCAATCGAGACACCCTTCTTGATGCCGCCGCCCGCCAGCCACATTGTGAACCCAGCCGAGTTGTGATCGCGGCCGGTGCCCTTCGCGTATTCAGCCGTCGGTTGGCGACCAAACTCACCGCCCCACACGACGATCGTCGAATCGAGTAGCCCGCGCTGTTTCAAATCGGCGAGCAAACCAGCGATCGGCTTGTCGGTCGCACCAGCGTGCTTGTTGTGATTGTCTTCGAGGTCGCCGTGGGCATCCCAGTTGTGGTCGTTGTGGTTACCACCAGAGTAGATTTGGATGAAGCGCACGCCGCGCTCGACCATGCGACGCGCCAGCAAACACTTGCGGCCGAAGTCTTCCGTCTTTGGATCGTCGATGCCGTAGAGATCCTTGGTGCGCTGGTCCTCGTTGGCGATGTCGATGGCCTCGGGGGCATGACTTTGCATGCGGTAGGCAAGTTCGTAACTCTGGATGCGTGCCGCCAAATCGCTGTCATCCGAACGAGTCGAAAGGTGCGCTTCGTTTTGTTCCTTCAAGACATCGAGCAATCGGCGCTGCTCGCGATCGCTCATGCCGTCGGGCACGTTGAGGTCGAGGATCGGCTCGCCAGAAGGACGCAGCACGGTGCCCTGGTAAACCGCCGGCATGTAGCCAGAGTGCCAGTTCTTGGCGCCAGAGATCGGGCCGCCGCTCTTGTCGAGCATGACGACGAAGCCAGGCAGGTTCTGGTTCTCGGTGCCGAGGCCGTAGTTGACCCAACTGCCGAGGCACGGCGCACCCGAGAAGATGCGGCCGCTGTTCATCATCAACATCGCCGAGCCATGCAACGGCGAGTCGGCATACATGCTGTGCACGAAGGCCATGTCGTCGACGTAGCGCCCGACGTGCGGGAACAGGTCGCTGACGTATTTGCCGCACTCACCGTATTGCTTGAACTTCCACTTCGGACCGACGACGCGACCTTTGGCCTTGGTGCCGCCGCGCCCTTTGGTCTTGATGTCGATGGTCTTGCCGTCCAACGGGTAGAGCTTCGGCTTGTAGTCAAACGTGTCGACGTGACTCGGCCCGCCATACATGAACAGGAAGATGCACGCCTTGGCTTTGGGCGCGTGATGCGGAGCCTTCGGCGCCAATGGGCCGCCTTCGCCACCGTTCTTGCGATCCAACTTGTCGAAGTAACCGTCGCGCGTCAGCGAATCGATCAACCCGAGACTGGTGAAGCCAGCGCCCGTCTGCCACAGGAACTCGCGGCGCGTGTGGCCACAGAGGTTTTTGGGGAAGCGATTGTCCGGGAACTTCATATTCGTGACTCGGGGTTAGTCGATAAAGAGGAACTCGTTGCAGTTGAGCAGCACCAGGCAGCATCGCTGCAGGGCTTGCAATTCACTGCGGCCAAACTCGCCTTGTAGTTGCTCGGCAAGCTGCTGCAATCGTTGCAGGTCCGCCTTGGTGGGTTCTCGCTGCGACACCAACTCGAACGCACGGCGCAGGCGACTCGCCATGTCTTTCTGCTCGAGCATCATGCGGTCGGCAAAGCGTTGCGCCTGCAAGTTGGCGAAGTCACCGTTGATCATCGACAACGCTTGCGTCGGCTGCACGGTTGCGAATCGCACTGGACAACTCGAGTCGGTGTCGGCGCGATCGAACGCGGCGAGCAATGGTTCGGGTAGCGAGCGCTTGACGTGAATGTAGATACTGCGGCGCGCGGCCTGCCTCTCGTCCGACCGACCCCATGCCGCATCCGGGCGCGATGCCGTCAGGAGCACGGCGCGCGGCAACGGCGGATAGACGCTCGGGCCGCGGAGTTCGAGGTTGATCGTGCCGTTGGCCGTCAGGATCGAGTCGCGTACTTCTTCGGCGGTCAACCGACGTCGATTAAACCGCCAGAACGAATCGTTGAGCGGGTCTTCGGCCAGCCCCTTCTCGCTCGCTTGCGACGACATGCGATAGGTCGACGACATCATCATCACGCGATGCATCGCCTTGAGGCTAGAACCTTGCTCGAGTACCTCGCAAGCCAACCAGTCCAACAACTTCGGGTGCGTCGGCAGGGTGCCGAGTACGCCAAAGTCATTACTCGAATGCACGATGCCGCGGCCAAAGTGATGCTGCCAAAGACGGTTTGCGATCACGCGCCACGTCAGCCGATTGTCCGGCCGAACGATCCACTTGGCCAACGCCGTGCGACGACCACTTGAGCGTTCGAGCTTTTGAAACGACGCCAAGCGCGGTTCGCCAAGCATCGCAGGCACCCCAACGGGAACTTGACTGCCCTTCGCGTGCACATTGCCGCGCAAACGAATGAAGGCATCCGGCGCGTCGCGGCCGCGCTCGCGTACCGCGAGCACTTGCACCGTCTCGATCTTTGGACTGCGCAGCGCGTTGAGTTCTTTAATCAGAACTTCGTCGGCAAACGCGTTGGCAACCGAGATCCCCTCCGACACGTCGCACGACAGCGCGATCACTTGTGGCTGGGTCAGCGCCTTATTGTAGAACGTCAACTCGTCGAGATCGCCCTTGAAGCCGGCTCCGCCAGGGCGCATGCGCCCGATGACGATGTCTTCGAGCGAGATCAGCGGTCGCTTGGAGCCACGCGCTTCGGCGACCAACTGGCCATCGACGTAGAGCACAATGCGACCCGACTCCTGGTCGCGCGTGAACGCCACGTGGTGCCATTCGCCGTCGTTGTAGCCAGGGCCCGAGGCCACGAACCTCTCAGGCTTCCCGGTGCCCGCGCTGATGATGCCGTCGCTATGCCAGGAGATTCCCCAGTCATCGACGATCCCGGGCACCTCACCATCAACGAGTCCCGTGCCGGTAAACCAACGCGTATCGCCAGGCCGGCCGTTACCGCGCTGCTTCGTGCGCACGAAGAAGGACACCGTGAACGAGTTCTCGACAACGCGTGGGATGCGGCAGTGATCGTCGCCATCGAAGCGAAGCGCCTTACCTCTCTTACCGTCAACCTGCACGACCTGGCCGTGCACGGTGCCGTTCTGACGACCGTCGGTATCGAACAGTTCTGTCGGCGAAGCTACATCGCCGGAATACGTCGCGATGCAAAGAGCGAGTTCGGCCTTACTCGGGGGAGCACTCTTGGCAACTTCCAAAGCAAGCCGCGCTGCATCGCGAGCCCGGATCTTCAGCTTCTTCTGCACAACCTCGCGGTTCGCGCGGAAGCCCTTCATGGCCTCGTCATACTTGGCCTTCGCACCATCCAACGGCATCTCTCGCGCTCGCATATCGTACGGCGCGACGTTTTCAAAGAAGCTCAGGAACGAGTGGTAGTCACGATGTGGTAGCGGGTCCTTCTTGTGGTCGTGGCAGCGGGCGCACCCCATCGAGATCGCCAACATGCCACGCGCCGTCGTGTCGGCCATGCCGTCGTAGTCATCGTAGAGATGCTGCGGGCGATCGGTCGGCTCGTCGTCCCATATACCTAAGCGGAAGAAGCCCGTCGCGATGTGGTCGGCGACTTTGGCGTCTGGCAGTTCATCGCCAGCAAGTTGCTTGGTGACGAAGTCGCCATATGGCATGTCCGCGTTCAGCGCGTCTACGACCCAATCGCGGTAACGCCAAACGAACGGCTTCTTATTGTCGCGCTCGTAACCTTCGGTCTCGGCGTAGCGAACCAAGTCGAGCCAATGCTGCGCCCACTTAACGCCGTATTGCTGCGAAGCCAGCAAGCGATCGACAACCTTCGAGTATGCATCGGCTGATTCATCGGCGACAAACGCAGCGATCTCCGCTTGCGTCGGCGGCAACCCGGTCAGGTCATACGTCACCCGGCGCAATAACGCATAGCGATCCGCCGGCGGTGCCGGTTGCAGTCCCTTTGCTTCGAGCCCTGCCAAGATGAATGCATCAATCGGCGAGCGCACCCAGCCTGCATTCTCTAGCACCGGAACCGCCGGGCGAACGACAGGCTGGTAAGCCCACCAATCCGACTTGACGGGTTTGGATTCCTGCGCGCCAACCGTGGCGGTAAGCAACGCCGGGAGCGAACAGACAAGTAGACCGCGCAGCATGGCCCGTTAGGTTAAGGAGTAGCACCCGGTAATGACAAGCAGGCTCACGACGGATCCTTCATGCCGTAAGGTGCGTTGCACGCGAAACGGGCCGCGCTGCGCCGGTCACGCAAAGCACAACCACCATCGCACCGGACCTCCCGAGTCGCGGCAAGCCATCGCCCAAGTGCATCCCTGTTGCAGCGCCATAGACGG
>CALCZA010000151.1 GCA_937906475.1 uncultured bacterium | reverse complement strand
GCGCAAGGTCGCGCGCTAGGTGAACAGGTGGCGGTTGGCAGTCTCAGTGGGGGAGCGGTGCGTTTATGGGTGAGGTTTGCTGGTGAAACGCCCGGATGGATGGCTGCGAAGCGGGTGGGCTGACGGGGTGCCGTGCGGGTGGTCCGAGCCGTGCGTTGCATCACCTACATCCCTGTTGAAGTCATGAAGGGGTTCTTTCGAAGAGGTGGTAGCACACCCGGCTGATCCGCCGGTTCCGCTGCGCGGCGTTGCAAATCGCCGCCAAGGTGGTCAAGCAGGCCTTGCCGACTACACTCTCGCGCCATGCGTTCGCCCTTGCTCTGGCTTGCCCTTCTGCTGCACGTAGCCCTGGCTACGAGCTATGCATGGTGCACGCCACCGTTTGAAGGGCCCGATGAAAACAGCCACTACGACTACGCTTGGCACATCGCGAACGCGCAACAGCTTCCGTTGACCATGCAACTGGCAAAGCAGCGCGGACTGCCACAGACAGAAGGGGCTGTGCTTGCCATCCACCCGCCTCTGTACTACGCAGTGGTTGCTGCTGGCATCAGGGCGTTTGGCTGCGACGACACCGTCAGTGTCCCCCGCAGGAACGCTGCTTTCGGCAACGGATCTGCACCGTCGCAATACCTCTACTGGCTCCACGAAGAGCAACCGAGCCGCCTGCTCTTCTGGCTTCGTACGATCTCCGTGTTGCTGGGTGCCGCAACCATCTTGTGTGTCCATCGACTTGGCCGCATTTGTTGCCCAGAGGTCCCTCGCATCGGCGATCTCGCAGCTCTGCTAACGGCCTGCCTGCCGATGTGGTCCGCCTTGCACGGCATCTTACATAACGACGTACTCGCGATCACACTCTGCTCGGCGGCCACTCTCTTGTTGGCCGAGTTGCTACATGCCGATCGGGTCAAGGCCAGGCACGGCATGCTGCTCGGATTGCTGGTGGGCCTAGCTTTCCTGACAAAGCTGACCACTCTATTTCTCGGTGGTTTGTGCGTTCTGACTGCGGTCATCCTGTTGCGGCGCAAGACGACCAACATCACTGTGATTGTTACAGCGGCAATTACCACGCTCGCCGTGAGTGGTTGGATGTTCGCACGTAACTACGCGCTCTATCAAGATCCACTAGCACTCAACGCGCACGACCAGTCATTCCCGCCACTGCCCGTAGAAGCCCGCTGGCTCTACTTCTTCGGATGGGCGCCCTGGCCAGAAACCGCCCCCTCGTTTCTGCCGACAATCTTCACCTCACTGTTTGGTCGATTTGGGTGGTTCCAATTGCCGCCACACCCAGCCTTGATCTGCTGCGGGGCAGTCGTCGCGTCGCTTTCTGGCGTCGGACTCGTGCGCGCTCTATATGACCGGGGACGAAAGTATGTGCCGCACGCTAGCTGGCTACTGCTGTCCGCATGCGTGCTGGTCTTTTTGGGCACGGCCTACTTCAACCTCAGCCACCCCCAACCCCAGGCGCGGTATCTGTTCCCAGCGATCGCGCCGGCGACCGTGTTGCTTGCGGCTGGTCTAGTGAGGATCTCGGCGCGCATTCCACACCGCCGACTTGCCGTTTGGCTGCTGCCGATGACTGCGATCGCGGTCTTTTTTGCGACGTTCCGCCCCGCGTTCGATCCAGCACTCGCACCCGCGCCTGTTGCACACCGCAGCCTGGTCGGCCACATCGCGCAAGATCCAGCGAACCCGAGCATCGAGTGGACAAGCCACCTGAGTACCTCGCCGCTCACCGCGCCGCCAACTCTGACGTGGCGTGACCCAAACGCACCCGTGGGCACGAACTACACGCTCTATGCAATTGGCGATAACGGAAGGATTTGGCTCGCCACCCACGAGTGGACCAAGGGCAGCCTGAAGATCTCGGGAGAGCAGTTTGCCATCCCCAAAAACATCTGGGACTTCCTGCCTCGTGATGTGCCGCTGTGGCTCAAACTCCGTCGAGTGCCGACGCATGCCAACGACGTACCGCGCGACCTAGCAACGTCTGATCGCCTGCGACTGATCCGCAAGTAGCCGCGAGAGGCAAAAAGGCAGGCCTCACCTACACCCGGTGCTCTCTGGGGGGGGCTCGCGCATGAGGTCATCAGCCTTGCGGAGCCTCATGACTCCAATCTGGGTAGCCACTTTCCCGGGGTAAGGCCAGATTCCCATCAGCAATTCTAGCGCGACGGCGAAGTAGCCTATCCACGGGTCGAGACGCGTGCCGTAATCGAGGTTGAGCTTTCAGGACTCATCGACGTCCTGGTGCAACCCCGACCTCCGTTCTGTCATCCGAGTGCCATTTCGGCGCGAGCAGAAGGCGACCGGCCTGACTGCGTCCTCGCCGAATGCCTCGACACACCCGGCGGGGTATGCGAATGTGATGTCGTGCATAACCGCCCAGGATGGCTCTGTCTCGTCGCTGCATGCGTGTGTCTTGGCCCCGCCTCGATCGCCGCGCAGTTGCCGCAGCCCGTACCGTCTGCTGCCGCGCAGGTCGCCGGAACGACCAAGGGCATCATCGACATCGCCCAAGATCGACGTCCGAAGGATGCGGTGTCGCTGGTGGCACAAATGGGATCTCAGCTGATCCCCGAGGATGCCGGTAGCGAGAGCAAGTGGGTTTTTGAGCGAGGCGTGCTGACGGCGTCTCCGCAGTGGGACAGCGTCATCACCAAGGATTGTTATCGCGACTTTCGCCTACACCTTGAGTTCAACGTCAACGAACGTGAAGACACGAACCAGGAGGCGAAGGGGAACTCCGGCGTCTACATCCAGCAGCGCTACGAACTGCAGATCCTCGATTCGTTCGGGGTTGCGGCGAAAGACTACAAAGCGAGTTACTGCGGCAGTCTCTATCGCCTGAAGAAACCCGATCGATTGGTCAGCAAGAAGGCCGGTGCGTGGCAGAGTTTCGACATCGCCTTTCGCGCTGCACGCTATGCGGACGGTAAGAAGATCGAGAACGCGCGCATCACGGCGTATCAGAACCAGCAGTTGATCCACGACGACTTCGCGATCCCTCGCAAGACCGGCGCCGGTAAAAAGGAAGGGCCGGAGGCTTTGCCCATCAAGCTACAGGGACACCACAACCCGGTTCGGTTCCGCAACGTTTGGATTCAGAAGCTGAACCTCGATCGCAAGCCGGTGCAGCAGGCCAAGCCCTCGAAAAAAAATGGCTACACCTACGTGATCCCCTTCGGTCAGATTCCGCCGGCACCGGCACTCAGTCCAGCCCAGGCACTCGATTCGTTCCAGTTGCACGAGGACTTCGAAATCTCCGTCGCGGCCAGCGACCCGAAGATCGAGAACCCCGTTGCCATCCGCTTCGACGGTGATGGTCGTATGTGGTGCGTTGAGATGCGCGCCTACATGCTCGATGCCAATGCCAAGGACGAAGAGCAGCCCATCGGCCGCATCTCGATCCTGACCGATACCAATCAAGACGGGGTCTTCGACGACTACAAAGTGTTTCTGGACGGCCTAGTCATGCCGCGCGCGATCGCGTTCTACAAGCAGGGCATCCTCTACGGCGGCCATCAGAAACTCTACTACGTGGAGAGCGTTAACGACGTGGCTGGCGAGATGACGGTCATCGACGAGAACTACACGCAGAACCAGAACGTCGAACACCGAACCAACGGCCTGTTGCGCGGTCTGGACAACTGGATCTACAACGTGAAGTCCGATGCGCGCTATCGCGAGTTCGACGGCGAATGGGTGAAGGAACTCACCAGCTATCGCGGTCAATGGGGCCTATCGCAGGACGACTACGGCCGGCTCTACTACAACGAGAACTGGTTCGGGATGAAGGCCGATCAACTGCTGCCCAACTCCCTGATGCGGAACTTCAATTCGTTCCTGAAGATGGGCGACACGGCGATGATGTCGTACCGCGACAAGGTGTTCCCGGCCCGCATCACGCCGGGAGTCAATCGCGGCGGCGAAGGTGCCATCGACGACCATGGCTACCTAACGGCGGTGACGGCCGCGTGCGGTCCGGTGGTTTACCGCGGCGATCAGTTCCCCGAGAAGTACCGCCGCACGGCGTTCTTCTGTGAGCCGTCGGCGCACTTCGTACGCATGCTCGATTTGACCGAGCAGCACGGTCTGACCTCCGGCAAGCACGCGCTGCAGAACCGCGAGTTCCTGGCGTCGACCGATGAACGGTTTCGACCCGTCAATCTATGTAATGCGCCTGATGGCAGCCTGTTTCTGGTCGACCTCTACCACGGCATCGTGCAGCACAAAGCGTATCTCACCCGCTACCTGCGCGAACACGTCGAGCACCGTGATCTGGCAAGCCATCCGCGGCTGGGGCGCGTCTACCGGATCCGCTATCGGGACAACCCGCTCGGCCCGCAACCGCGCATGCTGCAGAAGCGACCCGTAGACCTCGTCGCCGACCTAGCGCATCCGAATGGTTGGTGGCGAGACACTGCGCAGCAGTTGCTCATCGATCGTCAGGATCGTTCGGTCGTGCCCGCACTGAACCTGCTCGCCGCCGACGTGCAGCAACCACTCGGCCAGATTCACGCGCTGTGGACATTGGAGGGACTGGAGGCCATCAATATCATCGCCATCGATGCGGCTCTGCAGTCGGGCAACCGTCGGGTAGTCGAGATGGCGATCCGGTTGTCGGAATTGTTGATCGAACCGGTAGACGTAGCGCGTCTGCTGCCGAGGTTTGCCGAACTCGCGATGCGCGCCGAGATCGTGATTCTCAGGCAACTGGCCGCCAGTCTTGGCCGCTTCCCCGGCGATGAACCTCTCATGCTGCTCGCGAAGATCCTGAAGGAAAACGTGCAGCGCAAGTTCTTCCGTGAAGTCGCGATTCACGGTCTGGAGGGTCGAGAAGCCAGATTCGAGCAGTTGCTCGGCAAGGACTTCCGCGACGAAAAAATGCTCGGCTACCTGCGCCACTGTCTGAGCATCAAGACAACGGCGGCGGCCCATCCGATGCCGCGCGACAAGAATCACCTCGCGTCTTTCGAGCGCGGCGAGCAGGTGTTCCTCACGAACTGCATGGCGTGCCACGGCGTCGACGGCAAGGGCCTGCCGATGCTGGGCCCGCCCCTGGTTGGTTCTGAGTGGACGACTGGTTCGACGTCACGCCTGGCGGCGATCTTGCTGCAGGGCATGATGGGGCCGATCAAGGTCGGCGGGCAGCAGTATGTGCCCGCTGCGGCCATGCCGGGACTGAAGACCAACGCGACGATCAGTGACGCGCAACTTGCGGATGTCGCCACGTTCGTGCGCTTCGCCTGGGGCAACAAGAAAGGCGCTGTCAAACCGAAGCACTTCGCGGCCATTCGGGCCTCGCTGAAGGATCGGGACACAGCTTTTTCCGCCGCGGAATTGCGCAAGCGCTTCCCCAAGTAGCGTCGAACCGAGGGCAAGCAGGCACGCAGTATCCGGAAACTCGGCCGGGCCGATTTGACATAGAATTGGGCGCGTCGAGTTCGTCGCTGACCAATGAGTCGTTGGCGGCTTCGGCCGAGTTTACATGCCGGTGGCGCGACTCGTGGTGCCGACCAGCCTGTCGCGAGGAGCCAGGCCGTCAGGCCGCTCGGCGGTAGCTGCGTAGCAGCCCACCGCGTCGTCGTTAGCGACCACTGCACGGCACGGCACTGCATGCAGTAGATTCCATCAGCTAACTATTGCGCAGATCTCTGCGGGTCGCCTAGACCTGAACGCGGGGTGCCGCGCGTTCGGTGTCGTCGTCGATCCCGAAGAAGGTTGGCTCTTCGATGCCGGCAAGAGATCCGACGATGCTGGTCGGAAAGGCTTCGCGCAGGTTGCGCATCTCGCGCACATTGCCGTTGAAGAAGCGGCGCGATGCGGCGATGCGATCTTCGGTGTTAGCTAGCTCTTCTTGCAGCACGCGGAAGTTAGCGTCAGCCTTCAGTTCGGGGTAACCCTCAGCGACTGCGAACAGCGTCTTCATGCCTAGCTCCAGTGCGTTTTCGTCCTTGCCTTGGCTCTCAGCGGAACCATGGTTGCTCATGGCCTGATTGCGAAGCGTGGTGAGGCGTTCGAGCGTTTCGCGTTCGTGCTTGGCATAGCCTTTAACGGTCTCTACGAGGTTCGGGATTAGCTCGTAGCGGCGCTTCAGTTCGACATCGATGTCCGCCCAACTCTCCTTGACGGTGTGCTTCAGGCGGACGAAGCGGTTATAGGTCGCGATGTACCAAACCAACGGAATCAGAAGAGCGACGATGCCAACGATCAGGATGGGTTCCATTACTTATTGAACTCCTTCAAGAGATGGCGCGGCCATTGTTCGCAGAACTGGCCGAGGAACTTGATGTGCAGTTTAAACTTGTCCGCATCCCAGCGCCGCGCGCCGTCACTAAGACACAAGGCTCCGCCTTCGATGTCGATCATTGGCGGTTTGACCGCCAACAAGAACTCCATCATGCGCGGATGCAGTACGTCGTAGGCGAAGCGCTTGTCGTCCGACTTGACGTAGAATTTGCGGCTAAACTCAGCCGACTCGAAGTCGATGTCATCAAAGCCGAATGCTCCCTTGATCTTGTCGAATACACCTTCGGGACGGATCAGCAATGGTGGCGTATCCCACGGCGGATGTACGATCAGATAGCTGAAGCGATACGTCGAGGTCTTGCGATTCTTGCCACTTCCGCTGGTGACTTTGTAGCGGTAGTCCCCGGCGACCAAATCGCACCCCTGACCAAACAAGGTGACCGAACCATGCAGCGTATTGCGTGCGGCACGAGCATGGCCGCGGCGAAAGATCTCGAACTGCGCGTATTCGTCATCGTGGTCGTGATCGAGACCGGGATCAAAGCGCAAGCCCAGTTCTTGGGCGAGTTCAGCCAGTGCATCCTGCCGCTTCTTCTCGGCGAGCCACGACAGGTAGGCAATGGTCCCGAACAGCGCAAGGCCAACGATGACGAGGACAACGACCATGGCGGGTTCCACGCCAAGCATGCTAGCGCGAACCCGATGGCCGTGCCGACTACTTATCCTTGCCAGGCGCAGTTGCCGCGCCGACGGCACGACGCACGTGGTCATGGAGCAGCAGGTGTTGATCGAGCGGCCGCAGCGTTCGCGTGTGCCGCATCGTCCAGGCAAGTCGAGCAGTGGTCGGCAGCGCTACTACACGTGGGCTTCGTTGTGTGCTTTGAGTGTTGGGAGTGGATGTGGCTTTCGTGCCCGATGTGCGGTGGGGTT
>CALCZA010000150.1 GCA_937906475.1 uncultured bacterium | reverse complement strand
CGCGAGATCAGGCAGGCTGATTGTTCGCGATCAGGCAGGCTGATTGTTATCGATCAGGCAGGCTTGTGGCCGTGCTTGTGGAACATGTAGGTGCCAAAGCCGATGCCGAACAAACTCATCAGGTAGACGGCTGGGTAGAAGATCACGTGCTCCAGCCAGATCAGCCAATACTCCTGTTGGTCTGAGCCGGCCTCGAGGCGCGGTTCGAACTGCATCTGGGTCATCGGGTTGACGATGTCGCGGATCGTGCTGATGTCGAGGCAGGTGCCCAGTGCGTGATGGCTCGCGAACTCACTGAAGAATGCAGCAGGTAAGCGACCGAGGGTGATGCCAGCAGCGATCATGACCAGCACGGCGATCAGGCTCTTGGCGCTCTTCGATGCGACTAGGCACAGCGCCAAACCGGCCGGCCACAGATAGCGGTCGATACCGATGGGTTGCACCAGCATCGATGGCGCCGCATAGACCTGCTCGCCCAGCCACGTCGCGAGTCCGGTCCACGCAAACAGCATTGGCAGGATCCACGGACTCTTGACCGTGCGCTCCTTGAGCATCAACAGGACAATAATCCACAGCCCGACGAAGCCTATGAACGGCATCGCCCACTGCCAGCCGTCGGCCGTGAACGATCCCGTCGGAAAACTTACCATGCTTACTTCCATGGCAGAGCCTTCGAAGCCGGCGTAGGTGTGCACCGTTTCCAGCGTGCGCGGGCTGTCGCCGGTCATCGCCGTGATCCCGGTCAAAACCGCTACAGCAGCCATGATTGCCACTGCGGGGCGGCGAAACTGGGGAATGGCGATCGCGAAGGCCAAGCAAAGGTAGGCCAGAACGTGAGACAGAGAAATCAGGAGGTCCATGGGGGTAGCCGTTGCAACGCCTCGGCAGCAGGGGGTTTTCGTAGTCCTGTGCGCCGGATACCAGACTTTTCCCCAAGCTGCACTTGCTGGTATCCCGATCGATCGTTAGCCTGCTCGCCCTTCCAATTCCCCCGGGGGCAGTGAGTAACCTTACTCACAGGCGGTTTTCCACATCGGAAACACCGTCTGCAGCTTGATCTCGGGAAACTACGAACTGCAGTCATGACCAAGCAGAAGACCAAAAAAGCCGTTGTTAAGCGCATGAAGCTTACCAAGACGGGCAAGGTCAAGTTCCACCATGCCTTCACGTCGCACCTGATGGTGCGTCGCTCACGTAAGCGTAAGCGCAACCTGCGTCGCGCGGCCACGTGTGCGGGCAAGATCAACGCCAACATGGCCATGCTGCTGGGTGGGAGATAACTACGAATGAGTCGCGCAACTAATGGTCCCGCCACGAAACAGCGACGCAATCGCGTCCTGAAGCGTGCGAAGGGTTTCCGTCAAAGTCGGGGCAACCTGTTCCGTATGGCCAAGGAGACGACGCTGCGCGCTGACGCGTTCGCGTTCTCCGGTCGTCAACAAAAGAAGCGGTTGTTCCGTCGTCTGTGGATCACGCGTCTGACTGCTGCGGTTCGTCCGCACAGCCTGCGTTACTCGCAGTTCATCAACGGCATCCAAAAGGCCGGCATCAAGCTCAACCGCAAGGAACTGAGCGAGATTGCTATCCACGATCCGAAGACGTTCGAGGCAATTTGCGGGCAAGCTCGCACCGCGATCGCCTAAGGACAATTATCGTGTCGGCGCTTGCGAACGCATGCCGGCAGGATCGCCACTCCCGGGCATTAGCCTTGGGGAGTAAGACGGCGCTGGCTTGACCAGCGCCGTTGTGCTGTACCGGCTGAAGTTGATTCATGGATATCACTGCCAAACAGGAAGAGTGGCTGCAGGCGATCGCCGCAGCATCTGATGGGGTTGCGCTAGCTGAGCTAGACAAGCGACTCTTTGGCCAGGGCGGCGAAGTGCTCGGCATGGTTCGCTCGGTGACGAGCTTGCCGAAAGAAGAGCGACCCACGTTTGGTAAGGCCGCCAACGCGGTCAAGCAAGCGGTTGAGGCAGCGCTCAAGGAGCGTCGTGAAGGCTTCGAACAGGTCGAGCTCGAAAAAGACCTGTCGGCCACCGACTTTGATCCGACCGAGCCGGGCTCGAAGCCTCGCCAGGGCGCCATGCACCCGATCACCATCGTGCAGAACGAACTGGTGGACCTGTTCACCAGCATGGGCTTCCAGTGGGAAGACGGGCCTGAAGTGGAGTCAGAATACTACAACTTCGACGCGCTCAACATCCCCGGCGACCACCCGGCGCGCGAAAGCCAGGACACCTTCTGGCTGACCGACGGCAATCTGCTGCGCACGCACACGTCGCCGGTGCAGGTGCGCACTCTGCAGCGTCTCGTGAAGGAAGCCAAGGATGGGAAGGCCTGGGAACCACCGTTGAAGGTCATCGTGCCCGGCCGCTGCTTCCGCAGTGAAACCGTCGACAAGACCCACGAGCATAGCTTCTACCAAATGGAAGGTCTGGTGGTGGATCGCGTGCAAGAAGGCCCCGACGGCAAGCGTGGTGTCAGCACTGCCAACCTGATCCACACCATGAAGACGTGCTTGCGCGTCATCCTCGAGCGCGACGTCGAGGTGCGCTTGCGCCCCGGCTTCTTCCCGTTCGTCGAGCCAGGCTTCGAACTCGACGTCAACTGCCCGTTCTGTAGCGGCAAGGGCTGCTCGGTCTGCAAGCAGAGTGGTTGGATCGAGATTCTACCGTGCGGCATGGTGCATCCGAACGTGCTCAAGGAATGCGGCCTCGACCCCGAGGAATACACCGGCTTCGCGTTTGGTATGGGCCTGCAACGCGTGGTGATGCTGCGCTACGGCATCGATGACATTCGCCACTTCATGGGTGGCAACCTGCGGTTCTTGTCGCAGTTCCCGGAGGTGCCGCGATGAAAATCTCACTGCGTTGGTTGTCGCGTCACGTCGACCTCAAGGGCATCGACCCGAAGCAAATCCTCGCCGACCTGACGATGAGCACGGCCGAGGTCGATGACTTGATCCGCTTCGGCGATGGTCTCGAACCGTTGGTCGTTGGTCACGTTCGCAAGCGCGAGAAGCATCCAGATGCTGACAAGCTGTCGGTCTTGGAAGTGGATCTCGGCAACAGCGGCGGCGTCACCCAGATTGTCTGCGGTGCACCCAATGTCGACGCCGGTCAGCGCGTCGTGGTCATCAGGCCTGGCGATGTCTTGCCGGCAGCCGGTGGCAAGGGCGCGCTCAAGATCAAGGTTGGCAAGATCCGCGGCGTCGAATCTCACGGCATGGTCTGCTCGGAGTCTGAACTCGGCTTGTCCGAAGAGGCTGACGGCATTTTCGTGTTGCCGCCGGACACCGAAATCGGCGCACGCTTCGTTGACGTCTGCCCGGTGCAGGACTGGGTGTTCGAGATCGACAACAAGTCGATCAATCACCGCCCCGACCTGTGGGGTCACTACGGTTTCGCGCGCGAATTGGCGGCGATCTACGGCCGCGATCTGCTGCCGATTGTCGTGCCGACCGAACTGCCGACGGCCGGCAAGAAGGTCAATGTTGAGATCGACGACAAGGAAGCGTGTCCGCGCTACTGCGGCTTGATGATCGATGGCGTGCAGAGCGGTCCGTCGCCCAACGAGTTGCGATGGCAACTGCAGGCGGTCGATCAGCGCGCTATCAACCTGCCGGTCGACTTGACCAACTTCGTCATGCTCGATCTCGGCCAACCGATGCACGCATTTGATGCGCGGCACGTCGAGAAAACCAGCATTCGGGTTCGTCGCGCCAATGACGGCGAGTCGATCACGACGCTTGACGGCCAAAAACGAAAGCTCGACGACAAGGATCTGCTGATCTGCGCTGGCGACAAGCCGGAGGCGCTCGCCGGCATCATGGGCGGCGAGGGCACGATGGTTGAGGACGGCACTACCAGCCTGTTCCTCGAGTCGGCCAATTTTCGCGCCTCGACGATTCGTCGCACGACGATGCGTCTCGGTTTGCGCACTGATGCCAGCACCCGCTTCGAGAAGGCGCAGGATCCGGCCAACGCCGAGACCGCCGTGCACTACTTCCTAGCGCTGTTGCAGAGCTACTGCCCAAGCGCCCAGCCTGCGGGGCCGCTGGTTGATCCGGAGGGCTTCTCCTATGAAGCAGTGCCGCTGGTGCTACGTCGCGATCGCCTCGCGCTTAAGTTGGGCGTCGTGCTCGAAGATCAGCAGGTCGTCGACATCTTGACGTCGCTGTCGTTCGAGGTTGCGACTTCAGACGAGGGATTCGTCTGCAAGGTGCCGAGCTTCCGGGCGACCAAGGACATCGCGATCGAGGATGACTTGATCGAAGAAGTCGGGCGCATGTATCGCTACGACAACATCCCCGAAGAGCCACTGGTTGGCACTATCCAGCCGCCGAAGCACAACGAAGAGTTGTTCTTGGTGCGTCGCATGATCGAGGTCAGCTGCCTCGAGTTGGGCTGCCACGAGGTTTACAACTACAGCTTCACCCCGGATGCCGTTCTGGAAGCCGTCGGGGCCATGGCCCAGTCATACCTGAAGGTGCAGAACCCGGTCGCGCCTGAGATCACGCGCATGCGTCGTCACGTGCTGCCGAGCTTGCTGTCGATGGTGGAGGGCAACTTGCGCCAGACTGCGAGCGTGCGTCTCGCTGAGACCGGCAAGGGCTACCACGCCGAGATCAAAGACGAGCACGGCCTGCCCCACGAAGTGCGTGAGTTGTGCTTTGTCTATGCCAACCGCGACACGCAGGATGCCGTGCATCCCTTCGCTGAGTTGCGCGAAGAGGTGCAACTGCTGCTGCGCCGTTTGGGTTATCCAGTCACTCTCTCGCGCAAATGGAGTGGCAAGGATCAGCCGTGGGTTCACCCGGCGCGCGCCGTCGCGCTCGACCGCGATGGTTCGCCGGTGGGCTACGTGGCGCACCTGCATCCCGGTGTCGCGCGTGCGCTCAGCCTGCCGAAGAACGTCGCGATCGCCTGCGTCGACGTTCGTGCCTTGCTCGCCAACGGCCGCATGGAGCCGAGCTACACGCCGGTGCCGACACATCCAGAATTGCCAGTCGACGTCGCGTTGATGGTCGATACCGATGCCCAGACCGCGACCGTCTCCGACTTCCTGCGCGAGACTGGCCGCAAGTTAATCCGCAACGTCGAGTTGTTCGAGGTCTACCGCGGCGAGCAATTGCCTGACGGCAAGAAGTCACTCAACTTCACCGTCACGTTAGGTGCCGACGACCGCACGCTCTCCGACAAGGACGAGAGCAAGTTCCTCGATAAGGTCCGCAAGAACGCGTCACAAATTGATGCCGAACTGCGTGGCTAGCGAACTGGTTGGCGCGGGGCTTGATGGCGTTAGTCCAAACTGACGGTGGCACAAGCACACCGTCAGTTGTGTCGACGCAGGCTAGTCTCGAAAGACCTCGGGAGTCGCGAGCACCAAGCGAGTGATGGTGACAGCGGCTGGCTGTTTCAGCGCGCAGTAGCGCGCGTCTAATCCCTCGAAGATTTCGGCGGCCTCGTTGGTGATTCGCGAGAGTTGCTCGTGACGAGTCTCGCGGTTGCTGCTTGGTAGCTCGGGGAACTGTGCGATCGCTTCGCGCAGGATCTCTAACCGCGCGGTGTCGGAGGCGTTCTCAAGTGCGGTGAGTGCCGTCTGCCAACTGTCGCCATTGGAGTTGAAGAAGAACTGCGTGTGGCCGCCGTTGCCGACGTTGGCGTCGTAATTCAAGACAGCCATTGCGGATCGCTCAGCTTCGCTGCGCAGCGTTTCCGGGCGTTGCGAGACGGTCTCTACCCAGTCCTGTAGCCCGTGATAGTGCAGTAGGGCGTTCGCGGCAGCGGCTGCCGCTTCATGTTGGCGTGCCAGGATCCGGCGAAGAATCGGCAGGTCGTCGTCGGCGCGGTGCTTGGCGAGCATCTGTAGCACGGGTTCTGCGTCGGACCTGGACGGGTCATGCGCATCGAGTGCTTGCCACAAGTCGTGCAACTGCTGCCGTGGCAGTAGTTCGCCCTGGGCCAGCATGGCCTTTAAGGTGTCGTAGAACGCGATGTGCGTAGGGCTGAAAACGCCTAACTGCTCGAAGCGGGAGAGGGCTGCGTCGCGGTTCCATTGCAGTAGTAGTTGTGCGGCTGCTTCGATGTCTTTGCTTTCGTCTTGGCTGAGCAGCGCGGCAACAGGTTCGAACATGTCGATCGTGAGTCGGCTATTCGGAGCGTGCTTGCCGTCGCGCAAGCCGTTGAGCACCGCGCCGCGTGCGTCTTTATCGCCGCTGCATAATCCGTTGATCAAGTCGTCGACGTAGGTTGCATCGGCAACTTGCGCGAGCCAACGCAGGGCATCGATGCGCACGTCTTCGTCGTTCGCCGCCAAGAGTGTCCGGATCGGCTGTGCCGCTTGCGACGGGGGCGCCAGCATCAATACTTGGCAAGCGCGATAGAGTGTCGGTTGCCCTTGCGGCTCTTTGCGCAGGCGCGATTGCATGCTTTGATCGCTGAGTGTTGCTAGCGCTTGCTGTGCTGCCTTGGCCGGTTGTTGCGCCAGCTTGAGAAGCCACTCGTCAGTGTCGTTGTCGCTATGCTTCAGTTTGAAGATGTATTGCTCCAGCGCCAATCCGATCTCGTCATCACTCCAGTGCTTGGCTTGCTCCAACTCGCGGTCGCGTTGTTGGAAGTGATCGTTCATCGAATCCCACAGGTCTAGATTCTTGACGGATTCGTCAAGGGTGCCGGCGCTCTGGTCGCGGGTTTGTAGCCGACTTTGAAGCCAGCGCACGATCAGCGCGACGGCGATGCCGATACTAAGTAGACGAAGTAAGGTTGGAATCATTGTGCCCCGCGCGGAATGTGCGCGACCAAATCGCGAATGAATCTCGCCGTCAGGCCCCACAATAGCTCGTCTCCGAATTGGAAGTGCGGGCCGGAGTTTCGCTCAAGACCAGGAGTTGCGATCGGGGGTGGCTTCTCTTGCCAACGGTTGTCGTCGCGCAATTCGTCTAGTGGCATGTGCAGGATCCGGGCGACCTCGCGCGGGTCGGGTCGCAGTTCGAACGGCGCCACCCGTGCGACGACGCAGTGCACGTGGATCTTTGACGTGCTTTCGCGTGGCTCGAGTTCGCCAAGTGGTGTGACGTTTTCGCCCGGGGCGCCAACTTCTTCGAAGCTCTCACGCAGCGCTGTCTCCAGCGGCGATTCGGTGTCGGCATGCATGCCACCTGGGAACCCGATCTGGCCGGCGTGCGCCTGGGTGCCTTCGGGGCGGAGCACGAACAGCACGTGGTCTCGGCCCTGGTGAGCAAGGATTGGGCACAGCACGGCGGCTTGGCGCAGTTCGGTCGGCAGCCAGCCACCTGGGGCTGGCAAGGCTTGTCGCAGATACTGGTCTAGGTCAGGCACGTTGAGACACGTGATACCAGCTACGTCCTTGGCTCGCTATCGGGCAAGATGATTGCATGTCTGAGCCCTTCAATGTGCACCTGGTCGATGGCACCTATGAGTTGTTCCGCAGCTTCTTCGGTGCGCCTGAGGCGAAGGCGCCCGATGGCCGCGAAGTTGGCGCCGTGCGCGGTCTGCTTGCTAGTTTGGGTGGGCTATTGCGGGATCGCGACACCACCCACATGGCGGTCGCCTTCGACACGGTCATCAAGTCGTTCCGCAATGACCTATTCGATGGCTACAAAACCGGCGAAGGCATGGAGCCAGTCTTGTGGCAGCAATTCCCACTGGCTGAACGTGCGGTCGCGGCACTCGGTGTCGTGGTCTGGCCGATGATTGAGTTCGAGGCGGATGATGGCCTCGCATCCGGCGCGGCACGTTGGGCTGATGACGAGCGCGTCGATCGCATCTATATTTGCACGCCGGACAAAGATCTGTCGCAGATGGTCGACGGCAAGCGCATCGTGCAACTCGATCGCAAGCAACGGAAGCTTTACGACGAAGATGGCGTCTACGAGAAGTTTGGCGTCGCTCCGAAGTCGATTCCTGACTACCTAGCGTTGGTGGGTGACGACCAGGATGGCATTCCCGGCGTGCCGAAGTGGGGCGCCAAGTCGACGGCGACGATGCTGTTTCACTACGGCCATCTCGAAGACATTCCAGCGGACTGCGAGGATTGGCAGGTCAAGATCCGCGGTGCCAAGTCGCTGGCGCAGAGCTTGGCGGAACGGCGCGATGACGCGATGCTCTACCGCACGTTGGCGACCTTGCGAACGGATGTGCCGATCAAGGAGTCGCTGGAGGATCTGCATTGGACCGGGCCGAGCGAAGATCTTGTGAGCCTGTGTAAGGAGATCGGGTTCGAGCGATTTCTCGCTCGATTCGAATAGCTGGCCGACGGCGGTCGTGAAGTTGCTAGGCTGGCTGACGGTTCATAATCTTGCTCCGGTGCAATGCCGACCGAAACCCTCGTCCTTATTCCCGTTGTGGCGCTCGCACTGGCTCTCGGTGCCCTGTTCTTGCCACCGCGCTGGCGTGCCAGCGGGGCGTTGCTGGGCGCGTCGATCGCGACCATCGCGACGACGACGATGTTCGCTACGAATGGGCAGCCGACTCCCGAACTCGAGATTACCGAGCGTCCGATTGAGGAGCCGATCGGTGGCTATGTAGGCTCCGCCGCGTGCCGTTCGTGCCACCCAGAAGAGCACGATACGTGGCATGACTCCTACCACCGCACGATGACGCAGGTGGCTTCGCGTAAGACGGTTCTTGGTGACTTTGCAGACGTCGAGTTCGACGTTAAGGGCAAGCACTACAAACTGTCGCAGGAAGGCGACGACTATTGGGTCGAACTCGATGATCCGTTTGCAGCCGAGGGCGGCGAAGCGCTGCGCGTGCGGCGGCGGATCTCGATGACGACGGGTTCGCACAACATGCAGGCATACTGGTTCGAGAGCGAGATTGGTCGCGTCCTCGGGCAGTTACCGTTGTCCTGGCAGGTCGAAGAGAAACGCTGGATCACGCGTGATGCTTCGTTTGTGTTGCCGCCAGACGAACAGCACACGTTGCAGCTCAGCAGTTGGAATTTTGTCTGCGTCAAATGCCACGCGACCCAGGGCCGGCCGAAGATGGAGGTGACCGCCAACCAGTTCAGCAATGCGGATACCCGCGTCGCCGAGTTGGGAGTTTCCTGCGAGAGTTGCCATGGTCCCGGTGCGGAGCATGTCACCGCCAACCAGAATCCACTGCGTCGCTACGCCCAGCGCCTTTCTGACGAGCCGGATGAGACCATCGTCAACCCGGCCAACCTGGATCCCAAGCGCTCGACGCAGGTGTGTGGCCAGTGCCATGCGATGTGGGAATACAAACTGACCGGCGATCGCATGATGGAGTGGTTCGACCAGGGCTTCGCCTATCGGCCGGGTGATGATGTTGAGAAGAACCGTGATCCAACGTTCACCAACAAAGGACCGGATACCGCGTTCTGGTCCGATGGCTTGATCCGCACGGCCGGGCGCGAATACAACGCATTGCACGGTTCGCCCTGTTACGAGAAGGGCGGCATGACGTGCTTGTCGTGTCACCAAATGCACCAGACGGCTGAGGATTCGCGGCCACGAAAGCAGTGGGCCAACGATCAACTGCTGCCCGGCGACGACGACGCATCGTGCATGAAGTGCCATGAGCAGTATGGCCAAGATCTCGCCGCCCATACGCATCATGCCATTGGTTCGAGCGGTAGCAGTTGCGTCAACTGCCACATGCCACACACGACCTACGGCCTGATGAAGGGTGTGCGCACGCACCGCATCGAGAGTCCCAGTGCCAAGGTCAGCTTGCGCACGGGTCGGCCTAGTGCCTGCAACCAATGCCATCTTGACCAGACCCTTGCGTGGACCGCGACCAAGCTCAATGAGTGGTATGGCCAAGAAGTCCCGGAGATGAACCGCGCCAACCAAACGCTTGCCGCCAGTGTGCAAACCGCGTTGGCGGGCGATGCCGGTCAGCGGGCATTGTTGGCGTGGTCCTTTGGTTGGCCTGAGGCTCAGGCCGTTTCCGGCACGGACTGGATGGCGCCGTATCTAGCGGAATTACTCGTAGATCCCTATCCGGCGGTTCGCATCATTGCCGAACGCTCGTTGCGCACGCTGCCGAACTACGAGACGTTTCGTCATCGTTTGGACGCGGCACCAAATCTGCGACAGCGCGCGAAGGTCGAAGCGTTGACTCAGTGGACCGACTCAGGTGGTGCCAAGAAACAGGCGCGGCCGACAGTTCTGATTCTGCCCGATGGCAGTCTGCAAACCGATGAGTTCCTCAAGCTACTGAAGCGCCGGAACAACAAGGAAGTTCGACTGGTCGAGTAATGAGTAACACCGACATGGATCCGTTGATGCGTAGCCGCAGTTTTGGCTGGTGGGCGCTGTTGTGCTGGCTAACTCTTGGAATCGCCTTGGAAGCGATGCACGGGTTCAAGGTCGGTTGGTATCTCGATGTCGACAACGAGGGCCGCAAGCTGCAACTGACGTTGGCGCATACGCACGGCACGCTGCTCGCTGTCGTCAACATCATCTTTGCGCTTAGCTTCAATGGCTCTGGGGTGAATGGCTCTGGGGTGAATGGCACGCTTGCCAAGGCTGCGAAGTTCTTGAAGTGGGCCGCCATCCTGATGCCGCTCGGCTTCCTCGGCGGCGGCATCATGTCGATGGGCGCTGACCCTGGCTTCGCGATTGTTCTCGTGCCGGTTGGTGGCCTGCTGCTGTTTGCCGGAGTGTTGTTTGCGGCCCGCGCAGCTTCGCATCCCAACTAGGCCAGTGGCGGCCCGCAGCGGCCCCGAGCGCGCCCTGCCCCGGATGGCAAATCCGAGTCCGCGAAGCGCCGTGCCAGGCGCTGCGTTCGATCAGGCGGCTGGGTTCTGCCGGGTCAGCCACCAAGGTGAGGATCCCCGTTGCCGGGAGCATCCCATGGTGAAGCGCGACACAAACGGCCTCGGGTGGACGTTGGTTATCGGACCTGCAAGGCGGCCACTTTGAGGTAACGCGTTTCGGGGCATTCCAAAGCAACCGGGTGGTCTGCTCCGGCCGACCGCAGATGCAGGATGCGCACGTCGCGTCGGGCGGCCGCCGCAGCATCGCGCAGCATGCGCACGAAGCGTTCCTCACTGACGCTGCCCGAACACGAACAGGTCATCACGATGCCGCCTCGTGCGACTTTCTCGATACCGAGTCGGTTTAAGTCGAAGTAGCGAGCTAAGCCGGCGTCGACCTGGGTCTTGTTGGCGACCCATTTGGGTGGGTCGAGGATCATCAAGTCGTGGTCGCCGGGTTGCGCGTCGCGCAGCATGTCGAAGGCGTCGGCATGCACGGCTTTGAGTTGCAATTTGTTGCTGCGGGCGTTTTGTGTGGTGTGTTCGACCATGACTTCATCGAGGTCGCCCGCCAGTACCCGCTTGGCGCCGCCGAGCACGGCGTTCATCGCGAAGCCACCGCTGTTGCAGCATAGATCGAGCACCGAACGATCCTTTGCCAGCGAACGCACCAACAGTCGATTGTCGCGTTGGTCAGCAAAGAACCCGGTCTTATGGCCGGTGCCTGCTTGCACGGCGTACCGGATCTTGTGCTCATGCACAGTCGTTGCGATCGGGTGCGCGTGTGGCAGCTTTTCCATGCCTTCGCGTTCCGCCCACTCCTTGTCCTGCAACAGGATCAGGCGACTGTTCTTGTAGTGACTGAGTAGCCATTCGCCGAGCGGTTCGAGTTGCTTGCGCATGCCGAGCGACGCGACCTGCGCGACGATGGCATCTCCTAGGCGGTCGAGGATCAGGCCCGGGAAGCCGTCGCCTTCGGCGTGGATTAAACGATACGCGTTGGTGATCGCCGGGAGGTTGAGTGCCTCTTCTCGCAGTTGCACCGCTTGCTTCAGGGCTTCCAGGAAGTGCTCCTTGGGGTCGCGGATCACGTGGTCGGCGAACATCCGCAGTGCCAGTTCCGCACGCGAATTATAGAAGCCACTGCCGCACATGCGGCCGTCGCGATCGCGCACTTGGCAGACCGAACCGGCCGGAATCGGCTGGGTCGGCTTCGTAACCATTTTGCGGTAGAACCACGGGTGTCGACCCGTCGCGCGCACCTTCAGCGTCAGTTCGGGTAGCTGCACCGCAGGCGTGCGTTGCCGTTGTCGCTGCGGCTCACGTTTGCCTCTTGGGGCGGGACCGTCAGAGCGTTGGCTGCCACGTTTGTCGATGCGTTTGCTCATCGGCCCGTCTTCACTGGTGCCGGCGGTGCCGTGGGCAATGCGGGTGGGTCGTTCGCGATTTGCGCCAGCAATACCTCAATGGCTTTCTCGAGTTGCTTGTCTTCGCCGCGTAGCACCGAAGCCAGATCGTTATCGATTTCGATGTCCGGGTCGACACCGTAGCCTTCGATGGTCCACTTCGGCCCTGGCTCGGTGTTGCCAAACTCCGGGACGTTGACCGTGCCGCCGTCGAGCAGGGTGCCGCGGTTGGTGATGCCGATGATGCCGCCCCAACTGCGCTTGCCGATTAGTTGGCCGAGCTTGGCGCGGCGGAACATTGCGGGGAAGATATCGCCGTCACTTGCCGAAGTCTCGTTGAGCAGACAGACCATGTGGCCGTGGAACCCGGCGCGCGGATACGGCTCGAATCCCGATGTGCGCCCGAACGTGCACATCATCAGTTCGCGTTGCAGGCGGTTGATGACCATCTCCGAAACATTGCCGCCACCATTGTAGCGGTCGTCGACGACCAGGCCGAGCTTGTCGCGTTGGGGGTAATACTGCTTCAAGAACTCGCGGATGCCGTTCGCGCCCATGTCAGGCAAGTGCACGTAGCCGAGCTTGCCGCCGCTGAGTTTGGCCACGCGCTCGCGGTTGTGGTTGACCCATGCGAGGTAGTGCAGTTTCTGTTCGCTGGCGATCGTTTGCATGCGAACGGTACGCGCGGAGTCGGTAGTCGGGCGGTTGTTGACCAAGAGGCGCAGTTCGCGGCCAGCCTTGCCCTGCAGCAACTCGTAGGGGTTGGTGCCCGGTTCGAGTTCCTGGCCGTCGATGGCCAGCAAGTAGTCGCCCTCGCTGAGGTTGACGCCAACCGCCGTCGCTGGCGAGCGGTAGGTGCTGTGATCGTTCTCGCCCTTCAGGATCTTGGTGATCTGGAAGCGTCGGCTCTGGCTGTCGAACCGCAGCGTCATGCCTGGCAACGCCGCCGTCGGCCGCGGTGGTGCGCCGAGGTCGCCGCCGCTGATGTAGGCGTGGCCAACACCTAGTTCGGCAATCATCTCGCCGATGACATAGTTGAGATCGGAGCGATGCCGCGCGTGTGCGACCAGTGGTGCGTATTGATCGCGCAAGCCTTGCCAGTCGTGGCCGTGCATATTGGCGACGTAGAAGAAGTCGCGGTAGCGCCGCCAAACCTCGTGGAAGATCTGCCAGTATTCGTCGTCGGCGACCTTCTCGGTCTTCAAACCAGAGACATCGAGGGGGTGCTGCTTGTCCTTGCCGGCTGGTGACGCCTTGGTGATGACGAACTTGTCGTTCGCCGCGATCATCGTGAACTCACCGTCCGGCGACAGCGAGTAGCCACGGATGCCGCTGCCTAACTGCGCTTCCTTGCGGTCACTAAGCGAGAACGCGTGCAGCGTCGTCGGCTTGTCGCTACTGCGGCCGTAATAGGAACCGCCGCGTCGCGCGTAGAGCAGATTGCCGTTGGCGATGCTCAAGCCCCAGTAGTTGTCGAGGGGCAACGGGACCGCTTCGACGCGGTCGGCGAGGCCTTCGAAATCGATCTGGATGGGGGAGTCGAATGTCTTCGCCTCGCCCTCGTTATTGTCGTCTTCGTGTTCGACCGCTTCATCGCTGCGTTGGCCAAACAACGCCGGCAGTTGCTTCTGCAGGGCCAGCGCGAACAGTCCGTAGCCGCGATCGATCTGGAAGTCCCACTCATAGACGCCAGCGAGTCGCGGTTGGAAGCCGCGCAAGCCGCGGAAGAACAGCCGTTCGCCAAGTGGTCCCCAAACTGGTTCGGAGTCGTTCGACATCGCGCGCGACACCATCCGCAGCTGCTTGTCCTGCATCGACCAGATGTAGACGTGCGGTAGCTCGGTGGTGTCACTCATCGAGAACGCTAGGTGGCCGGAACACGGCGACCAGCGGTAGTCGCGCAGTTGTCCGCGCGGTTCGTCGGCGATCTGGGTCAGTTTGCCAGTCGCAACCTCACAGACGCGCAGCACGCCGTCTTTGTCGCCGACCGCGAGCCACTTTTGGTCGGGCGACCACTCACCGCCGTAGAGCATGCTGGTCAGGCCCATGGTCAGTTGGCGCGCCGGTTGTTCGCCCGCATGATCGACCAGCCACAGTTGTTCTTCGCCACTTCGGTCACTAACGAACGCGATCGTCGTGCCGTCGGGCGAGAAGCTCGGGTGCTTATCGTGCGCACCGGGTGAGCTGGTCAGGTTGCGCACGTCGCCGTGTTCTTTCGGCACCGTCAGCAAGTCGCCACGCGCCGCAAATACCGCGCGTCGGCCGCCGGGACTCAGGTCGTAGCCCTCGATCATTTTCGATGCGTCGACGGTCTGGTGGCGCTTGGTCTGGCCTTCGTTCGGAACGCGGATGGTGATCGCCGTCTCTTGGCGTGTGTTGGTGTCGAGCCAAAACAGCTCGCCACCCTTCTCGTAGACGATGCGGTGGTCACCGGGCGAGCCAGCGCTAGGCCAGCGCACGTCCCACATGTTGCTCGAAGTCTCTTGGTGCACCGTCTTGTTCTTGAGGTCGTAGCTCCACAAATTGAGCGTGCCGGTGCGATCACTGGCGAACCAGATGCGTTCGTCGATCCACATCGGGTCGCGGTCCGTGCGCACGTGGTTGCTGATGTTGTCGGCCTTGCCGGTGGCTGGATCGAAGACGAACAGTTCCTGTGCCCAGCCACCCTGGTAGCGCTTCCACGTGCGGAAGTCGCGGAATAGCGGCGCGTAGACGATGCGTTTGCCATCGGGAGAAAAGTCGCCGGCACCTGCTTGCGGCATTGGCAGGGAAACTGGCAGAGCGCCACGTCGCCTCGCTACGGCTGGTAGCGCGACAGTGAACAGTTTGCCGCCGGTCAACGTCCAAGCTTCGCGCAAGCTGCGGAACAGCACGGCCGTGCCATCCGGGGCCCAGCCATAGACCTGGTTGTCGTAGCCCCAACGCGTTGGCAGCGGACCGTTCGCCGGATACCAAGTCAGTTGCCGCACTTCGCCGCCATCGCTTGGCACGACGCACACTTGTTCGTCGCCATTGACCTGTCCGGTGAACGCGATCCAGCGACCGTCGGGTGAGAACTTCGCGAACAATTCAACGCCTGGCGTTGATGTCAGCCGGGTCGCGGTGCCGCCGGTAGTCGGGGCACGCCACAGGTCACCGCCGTAAGTGAAGACTAGCTGGTCCTTGTGGATATCCGGATGTCGCAGCAACTTGGTCTGGCTGGCAAGGCTGGCTGCGGCGGCGAAAGCGAGCGCGATGGCAAGGGGTAGGCGGAACATGCAGCGAGAAGGATCGGCATCCTGCCGGCCCAGTGCAAGAGCGCATCGAGTCCGTAACGACACGCCGTCGTGGCATGCCAACTGCCAGTCGTCGTCGCCTGGCTTCTTGACGCCTGTGATGGCCACGACGGGTCTGTCATGCGTTCGGCGCGACCTTCGCGTTGATCGCGTCGGTCACATCCAACGCGTCGAGTGGTGGTGGGCCGCTGCCGGCGCCGCGGTCAGGTGCGCCTAGCGGATACTTGCTCGAGTTAGTGACTGCCGATGCGGTTGGCAACGCTTCGCGCCCGGTGTTGGTGCTGAGGCTCCTCGCACTGATCGGATTGTCTTTCTGCTACCGGTGGGCAGTATTGGATTTGACGGTCAACACGATGACCACAGTCATGGCGGGCGGTGATATCGCGACTGTCGGTCATTAGGGCCCAGCGAATTACTAGCTGGCCACCAGCACGGTTTCGTCACTGCAAGCAAGCGATGATACGCTGGAGCGGAAAGTACGCCACGGTATGGCCCAAATTGCCCGCCCTCGGTGGCTTGTCGTCGGCTGCGAAGCTTGCTGTAATAACTGGGCTAGCCCTGCTCTCCCGACCGAACTTCATTCATGCGCAATCTAACCCTGCTTACAGCGGCAATGCTCTCGTCAGCACTCGCCGCTCAATCTAACACCGTTCCTGGTCTCGATGGTCGCCTGACCGTCATCAATAACCTGACGTACTACGGTCGCCGCGGCCCGG
>CALCZA010000149.1 GCA_937906475.1 uncultured bacterium | reverse complement strand
AAGCGATGCGGGTTGAAGCGATGCTCGAACTGTGCCGCATTGTCTGCTGCGGGCGACAGTCCCATCGCCCGGCCAGCAGCCAACAGCGCTGGCCGCTAGTTCAGCGCCTTTAGGTCCGCTTCGCATGCCGCGATCGCCTTCTGCAATTGCTGCAAGCGAATGTAGGCATCACGACCTGGTCGCTGGTCGGCGCGATCGATCATGCCGCTGAGGTAGCGCACCTGTGATTGTAGCATCTGCCGTGGGTAGGCGCCGCTCGCGTTGACCAGTCGCGCACGCAGTGCGTCGAGCTTGGCGCCGCGTTCAGCGGATACTTGGGCGCGCGACAAACTGCGGATGTCGGCGACGAGCTTGCCTGTGCGTGCGGTCAGTGTCTGCACTTCGAGGATCAGGTCGACCTGTGCTTGCAGGTCTTCGGCGGTCACGCCTTCGGCGGCGAGGCGCGGATCCATCGTCATCGTCAGGCGCTGTGTGCTGACGCCGCCCGCATGGACGAGGCAGATCTCATAGGTGCCTGCGGCGACCAATGGCCCGCGGCCATTGACGCCTTCGCGCCGCATGTCCCACGTGTAGCGGTGTAGTCCCTTCTCGGCACTGAGTGCACTTCCGCCACCGCCACCTCGCCGGAATGGTCCGCGCATGCCTTGGTCGCGTCGTCCTCGTCGGCCAGTGGCCCTGCTGGCGCTGGCCTTGATCGTGCGAATGAGTTCGGGCTTGGCCTTTGACAGGTCGCGAATCTCGATTTGCAGACCGCTGGCTTTCTCCGGTAGCACGTAGTGCAGGTTGGCACCCATGCCGCGAAGGCGGGTGCGAACGGCGGGACGCGGCGGCAGTAGCGCGACGTCGTTGAGGTCGGCATCCTTCAGGCCACGCATGGCAGAGATGTCATCGAGGATCCAGAACGAGCGGCCCATCGTCGACACGACTAGGTCGTCGTGGTGGATGACCATGTCAGTGATCGGGGTCACCGGCAGGTTTTGTTGGAAACTGCGCCAGGACTGGCCGGCATCGAGCGAGACATACATGCCCCATTCCGTGCCTAGGAACAGCACGTTCTTGTCGACTGGGTCTTCACGCAGCACGCGGACCGGGCAGTTCTCGGGCAATCCGTTGGTGATGCGCTGCCAGTTGCCGCCGTAGTTCTCCGTCTTGTAGAGATGCGGCGTTTGGTCGCCGAGTTGGTAGAGCAGCACGCACGCATATGCGGTGCCGGCGTCGAACCGCGATGGCTCGACCGTTTGCACGCGGCCACCCTTTGGCATGTTGGGGGTGACGTCGAGCCAGTTCTTGCCATCGTCACGTGTCACGTAGATCGGGCCATCATTGGCGCCGGTCCAGATCAGCCCCTTCTGGATGGGGGACTCGGCGATCTCATAGAGCGTCGAGTAATACTCTTCGCCCGTGATGTCGCGCGTGATTGGGTAACCCGAGTCGACTTGCTTGTCCGGTTCAAACGCGGTTAGGTCCGGCGAGATGGTTTCCCATGTCTGGCCGCCGTCGCGTGAGCGATGCAGGAATTGCGAACCGTGGTAGACCGCGTTGGGGTCGTGCGGCGACAAGGAAATCGGCGCGACGCGTTGGAAGCGATACTGCAGGTCGCGCGGATTGTGGCCATAGAGGCTTTCGGCGCCGACGTAGTAGTGCTGCTCTTGTCCGGTGCGATGGTTGTAGACGCCAAAACGCCCTTTGCAGTTGGCGTAGACAATGTCGTGATCGCCAGGTTTCGGCACCGCAGGGCCGGTTTCGCAGCCGCCGACGGATTGCCACAACCCCTTGGTTCCGGCCAATGACGAGTACGGTGCGCGACTCGGCAGACGAATCGTCGAGTTGTCCTGCTGGCCCGCGTAGATCCAGTAGGGGAAGCGATCATCGACCGCGATTTGGTAGAGCTCGGCAGTCGGTTGGTTGTCCTGCTTCGACCAGGTCGTGCCGCCGTCGGTGGAGACGTTGGCGCCGCCATCGTTGCATTGCACCATCAGTTGAGGGTTCTCCGGATGAATCCACGTTTCGTGGTTGTCCCCGTGCGGCGTGAAGCGACGCCGCCAATTCTTGCCACCATCGGTCGACTCCTGGCATCCGGTTGCGTTGACGATGATTCGCTCAACGTTGCTCGGATCGCAATCGATGTTGCAGTAGTAGAACGGTCGGTCAAGCAGCCCACGTTGGTTACTGACGAATCGGAAGGTCTCGCCGTGGTCATCGGAGCGATATAGCCCTGGGTTCTCCTTGGCTTCCATCAGCACCCATAGCACGTCTGGAGACGAGAACGAAACCGCGAGGTCGCTCTTGCCAACGATGCCTGTTGGCAAGCCGCCGCCAAGTTGCTGCCAGCTGTCGCCGCCATCCGAGGTGCGCCAGACGCCACCTTGCTTGCCGCCGCTCTTGATCGTCCACGGCTTGCGTTCGCCTTCCCACATCGACGCGTAGATCATGTCGGGGTTGGCCGGATGGATTTCGAGGTCGACCGCACCACAAGTTGGCGAGACGTGGAACACAAGCTGCCACGTTTTGCCGCCGTCCTTGGTGCGGTAGACGCCGCGATCATCGTTGGGCGCGAACGCATTGCCGATCGCGGCGACGAAGACGATGTTGTGATCGGTTGGATGGATCTCGACTGCGCCGATCTGCCCAGCGTTTTCGAGGCCCATGAACTGCCACGATTTGCCGGCGTTGATCGATTTGTAGATGCCACGGCCGGGAATCACATTGCTGCGAATGCCATCCGAGCCGGTGCCAACCCAAATAAGGTCCGAGTCGGTCGTCGCCACGCGGATTGCGCCGATCGACGGGCTCGCAAAGAACCCGTCCGATACGTTGCGCCAGGTCGTGCCGAAGTCGACGGTCTTCCAAACGCCGCCGCCGGTCGCGCCCATGTAGAACGTGCCGACGTTCTTGACGTCGCCGCAGACGGCCGTGGCACGTCCGCCGCGCGATGGGCCGATGTTGCGGTATGTCAACGCGTCGAGTTTCGGTAACTCTTGCCCAACCGTTGACTCGACGAATAGCAGGGAAAGAAGAGCGGCAGGCAGGTGCTTTGCGATCATGATCAATGGCGGTGAGGGGACTTAGACGCTTTAACGGTAGGGATTAGCCAGTGCCCGAGTTCGTGCATTTCGTAACAACGCCGCCAATGTGTTCTGGGCCCGTGCCCGCTCCATCCTGGACTGACCTCGCCGTGCTGTAATAACTCGTAGCCCGCTCCCTGTAGCGTTCGGGTGGCGGGCTTACGACTGGGATGCTGTGCCGAGCGCGCACCTGCGCTGCGCAAGTCGCATTGGCGCGCACAATCGCCACAACGACCAAGCTCATCCATCGATTTTCAGCCCCGAGTATGTGCAAGAGCGTTCGCTATCACCGCGCGACCTCAGCGGATCCGAGCCCGATGCAGCCGTTCAGGCATCATCGAGTATCGAGCACCCTGGTCCGAGGCATGCTCACGGCCTAGGATTGCACACAGTTGATGACTGCATCCGAAGATCTCATTGGCGCAGTTTGCGCGTCCCTCGCGACCCTTGCGGATCACGTCAGTCTCTTGACGGTTGAGGATTACTGCGCCGCGGTTCCCGAGTTGGCTGGTGCCACGATTGGTCAGCACGTCCGCCACTGCATAGACCACTACGCCACTTTGGCGGGTGGCATTGCGACGAGTCGATTCGACTATGACGATCGTGCGCGTTCGAGTGAGATCGAATGCGATCGTGACCGTGCGCTCGGCAGGGTGCGCGAGTTGCTCGAAGAGTTGCGCCCGGTGTTGTTGCACGTCGATCTCGCTGTTGCGGTGCACGTGCGAATGGCATCGGCATGCAAGGGTGATGTCGCCTGGCAGAAATCGTCACTCGGCCGCGAATTGCAGTTCGTCGTCAGCCATACCGTGCATCACGCGGCGATGGTTGCGAACAGTTGCTGCGTACGCGGGTTGCCGATCTCAGCGGAGCATGGTGTTGCGCCATCGACGTCGCGGCACCGCGCGGTGATGTCGGCCGAAGACTAGTCTCTCAGGCTGGTTTTAGGCATCTAGCGCCGGTTGGTTGCTGCTGTTTTGTCGGCGCATCATCACCGAGAGAATTGGTGGCGCAGATACCGGACTGTGTGTTGCGGCAATCGAAACGAACTCCGTGAGTTCTTGAATTGAGCACTCCTGGCCGCTGGGCGATGCACGATCGTCTCTGTAGCAACCTGCAATTCGTCAGTTACTTGCTGGGCTTCGGTTGCTTGATCGTTGGCTCGCCTTGTAGCCAGCCGAGCGAGATCAGGAACCGGTCCATCTCCAACACGGTCAGGTAGTAGTGCTTCTTGTTGCGCAGGTTGAAGAACCCGTGCGACTGGCCCTCATAGAGATGCAGGTCGCAGCGACAGTCGGCTGCCTTCATCTTCGCCGCGTAGTTCTCGGCAGTGGCCACAGGGATCAGGCTGTCTTTAGTGCCAAGGAATACGATCGTCGGCGGGGCTCCCTTTGCGATGTTGTGCAGCGGTGAGATCTCGCGGTAGCGCTCCTTGACGCGGTTGTGGCCATAGCCGTCAGGACCGTTGTCGAAGACTGGGTTGAATAGCAGTAGCGCATTCGCCTTCGAACTGACGGCCGTGTCTTCGCCCTTCTCCTCAAGTCCCGGCACGACGCCGGTGGTGGCAGCAATATGGCCACCGGCCGAGCCGCCACCGGCCGCGATGCACTTGGGGTTGATGCCCAACCGTTTGGCGTTACTGCGCAGCCAGCGAACGGCACTCTTGCCATCGGCGACGCACGCGAACGGGTTCGTGCCATGCCGCTTCTTGACGCGGTAGTCACAGACAGCGGTGACCATGCCCCGGCTCGCGAGGTAGCGCGCATGGGGTTTGAACTGCTCGGTGGAACCGCTGTTCCAACCGCCGCCGAAGTAGAACACTGCCGCCGGCCGGGTGTCGGTTGCGAGGTGGTCCTTGGGGAAGAATAGGTAGAGGCGCAGTTCCACATCGCCGACCGTTTTGTAGACGACGCCGGTCTTCGCCTGCAGTTCGGCCGCCACCGGCTCGGCAGTATCTGGCTTGGCAGTCGCATCTTGGGCGAACACCATGGGGCCGATCGAGAGTGCCAACAGCATCGAGAGGCAGCGGTTCATGGCACCTAACGATACCGCTGAGTTAGCGAGCGGCGCGTCGTCGAACTCGCCAACGAGCAGAATACAAACGCCATCGCGATCCATTCTTTGCAGGAGCGGTGTGGTCTGGCCGGCGGTCCTGGCGATCGGGGAGCCCTGCGCTTGGATGCGAGGTGCGGAGCCGAGTTCTTGAGCGGTACCGTGTGTGATGACTGCGCGGGGGCGGCGAACCACGCGAAAATGGCACGGTGATTTCTCGATGGGCCACATCGGGTTAGGGTCTCGGCATGAACGGCCCGCTATCTCGTCCCCGTGTTCCGCTTCTCTCCGCCGTGTTGGTGGCGACTCTTGGCTTTGCTGGCCTGGTTGCCGCTCAAGACGCGGCGGCTCCCCAGCAATCAAAGTGGCGTCAGCTGTTCAACGGCAAAGACTTGACGGGCTGGACGCCAAAGATCGTCGGCTACGACCTTGGAGAGAACTTCGGCGACACGTTTCGCGTCGTCGATGGCTTGCTGACGGTTTCGTATGAACACTACGATGCGTTTAACGGTCGCTTCGGCCATCTGTTCTACAAGGACGAGTTTGCGAGCTATCGTCTGCGCACCGTCTACCGCTTCGTTGGCCCGCAGGTGAAGGGTGGTCCCGGATGGGCGTTCCGCAACAGTGGTTTGATGCTTCATGGTCAGTCGGCTGAATCGATGGGCAAGAAGCAGAAGTTCCCGGCGTCGATCGAAGTGCAGTTGTTGGGTGGCCGCGAGCAGGGCAATCGTCCGACGCTGAATCTGTGCACGCCCGGCACGAACGTGGTCCGCGACGACTCACTGTGGACAGCGCATTGTTTAGACTCGGATTCCAAGACCTACCGCGGTGATGTTTGGGTCACGGCTGAGGTCGAAATTCGCGGCGATACAATTCGTCATATCGTCGATGGCCACACGGTGCTCGCGTATGAGCAACCGCAGTTGGACCCGCGTGATAATGATGCGAAGAAGTTGCTCGCGGATGGTCGCGGCAAGACTCTGAAGCGCGGCACGATTTCGCTGCAGTCGGAGAGTCACTCGATCCAGTTCCGTTCGGTAGAGATCATGGAACTCAAGGAACCGGGGGCATGGGCCAAGCCGCTCGCCGCGAAGGACCTGTCCGAGCACTGCAAGACCTTGGGCAACTGGACGCTCGCCGATGGCGTGGCGAAGTTGACGCCGAGCGACGGCCAGCAGGGTTGGCAGCGTTACGGCCACTATCTTTGGGTCGAAGGCAACTATGCGGACTTCGAGGCGGAGTTTGAGTATCGCCTAGAGAAGAACGGCAACAGCGGCTTCTACTTCCACGTCGGTGATACGGCGAAGCCGGTTGCGACTGGAGTCGAAGTGCAACTCTACGCTACGCCTCCTGATAAGAAGCGTCTGACCGACCACGATGCCGGTGGCATCATCCCTGGTGGGCCGCCGAGTTCGAACGCGGCGAAGCCAGTTGGCGAGTGGAATCACATGCACGTCATGTGTGAGGACGGCACGATCCTGGTCACGCTCAATGGCCGCCTTGTGCACACGATGGCTCTCGATCACAAGCGTATCGCCGACCGTCCGCGCACTGGTTCGATCGGGTTCCAAGACCACTCGCTGCCGCTGCAATTGCGGAACCTGCGCATCCGTTCGCTCTGATCCACGAATCGATTGATGTTGCCTACGTATCTGCAGCGCTGTGCGCTGGCCCTCTCCTTCTTCTGCAGCAGCGTCGCGTTTGCCCAACAGGGGCAGCCAGGTGATGGTGCGCACGAGCAGGGCAAACTGTTGTTTGGCGCGATGTGCGCCGCATGCCACGTGCACGACCGCATGCATGTGGGGCCGTCACTCGTGGAGATCGCCGGCCTCTACGGCGATAAACGCAAAGATTTCCGGACTTGGTGCAAGGATCCCAAGCCGAAGCGCAAGGGTGTCATTCAGATGCCGTCGATGGCGTCACTAACCGATGACCATCTGAACTCGATCCACGGCTACATCGTCGCCAGCACGAAGGGCCTGAAGGAAGTTGTGGTCAAGAACGCCGACAAGTTCCGCGCGTCGCCATCGATGCGGCGGCGGCCCTTGATCATGCGGCTGTTCATGCCGTTAGCTGGTCCGGCGGCGATTGCCGTGGCTGTCAACGACGACTACCACTTCTGCTTCGACGCGGGCGAGTGTCGCTTGCGGTATGTGTGGAAGGGCGACTTTGTCGATGGCTGGCCGGTTTGGAAGGGCAATGGTAATGGCCTCGCGAAGATCGTCGGCAACGTGTTGATGCGTGAAGCCAAGAGCCCGCTGCCGGTCGCGAAGGATGCAAAGCGCAAGTTCCTCGGTTACCGCGTAAAGCATGGTTTGCCGACGTTCCGATATCTCATCGGCAAGGTCAAAGTAGAGGAGCGCATCTCGATGAGTGACGACGGCCAGGCGCTGGCGCGACGGTTTGTCTTGCACGGCGCACCGACGGATTGGCAGATGACGTTTACGGCGTCGGATACGTTGGCTTACTTCAGCGACGATGGCCGGTTCGATGGACTCGTGTTCACGCCGAACAAGGGCAAAGGCAAGGTCCAAGCGTTCACCATCATCATGGAGGAGAAGAGTTGATGCATATCCTTGCAGTGTTCTTCGCCGTTCTGGGTGCGTTCCGCGGCGGTGTCTGGGGCGACGTGTGGACGGATGCGTTCTCGATCGAAACGATTGAGATCCCTGCTGGCATCGACCCGCAGATCGGTGGTATCGATGCAACGCCGAGTGGCAAACTGGCCGTGTGCTTCCATCGCGGCGAGGTGATGCTTTACGACCCGGCGACTGGCGAGTGGACGCAGTTTGCCGAAGGCCTGCACGAACCGCTTGGGTTGCTGGTCGAAAGTGATTCGAGCATATTGGTCATGCAGCGTTCTGAGTTGACGCGCTTGCGTGATGTCGACGGCGACGGCCGCGCCGATGACTACGACACCGTCTATGACGGCTTCGGCATGACCGGCAACTACCACGAGTTCGCATTTGGCCCGGCCCGCGATCATCAAGGCAACCTCTACGTCGCACTCAACACGGCGTCGAATGGTGCCGGTATCCGCAAGGAGATTCGCGGTGAGTGGAATGACATCGGAGTCCCGCGCGACAAGATGGATACTGGCAAGGAGTGGGGCAAAGTGCGCGGCGCAGCCGGCCGCATGTATGCGCGGGCCAAGTGGCGCGGTTGGGTCGTCAAACTGTCGCCCGATGGCGAGAAGGTCACGCCGTTTGCGTGCGGCTTCCGCTCGCCAGATGGCATCGGATTCGATGCCGATGGGCGGTTGCTTGTTACCGACAACCAGGGCGATTGGCTTGGCACGAGCAAGGTGCATCACGTGCGCGAAGGTGGCTTTTATGGTCATGTCGCGTCGCTAATTTGGCGCGAAGGTTGGCAGCGCAACCCTCTGCAGATGCCTGTCGCCGAACTGGATGCCTTGCGAACTCCGGCTGCTGCGTTGCTGCCACAGGGTGAACTCGCCAGTTCACCAACCCAGCCGATTGCAGTGCCGGACGGCATGCTGGGCGCGTTTGCTGGCCAGACACTGATCGGCGAGATGAACCAGAAGTCGCTGGTTCGTTTTCTGCCCGATTCAGTGGGCGACGTGACGCAGGGTGCAGCTATTCCGTTCTTGCGGACCGCAGCGCTCGGTGCTGGCAACCACCGCATGACCTTCACCAAGGACGGCTCATTGTGGATCGGCAAGACGCACTTGTCGTGGGCGGGAGCCAGCGGTTTGGTCCGCGTGCGCTTGCGTGAGAAAGGGCCTTTGTTTGCTGTCGATCAGGTCCGCGTGAAGTCGGATGGCTTCACGTTGCGGTTCACGCAGCCAGTCGACGCAGCGAGCCTCAAGGGCTTGAAGGTGCGCGCGCACGGCTACAAATACTTCAAGAACTACGGCTCCCCGAAGGTGGACGATCGCGAGGTTGCGATCACGTCGAGCAAACTCGACGACTCCGGCACGACGTTGCACGTGCAATTTTCCCAACTGCGCGAAGGCGACGTCTACACGTTGATTCTGGCCGGCATGACCTCGCGCGGAGCGAAGCCGTTGCTCGGCGACAAGGTCTACTACACGTTGCTGAAGAAGCGGTAAGTGGAGAAATCCTCGATCCTGATGTGTGGCAGCACCTCATTCGTGACGGCGCCGTGGGCCGAGTCGTATGAGTAGACCCGAAACTGACGCGCCGTTTCGCGTGCTCGATTGGGTGCTGCTGCTTGGCTCGGCCATGATCTGGGGGGCATCGTTCCTGTTCATTGCGATCGGGATCGAAGCATTCGCGCCGGGTGTCGTGACGTTCTTGCGAGTCGCAACGGGTGCAATTTTCATCGGTGTATTGCCAGGTGCGTGGCGTCCGGTCGAGCGCGGTGACCTTCCCAAGATCGCGTGGCTTGCCGTTACCTGGATCGCGTTCCCGCTGACGATGTTCCCGATCGCGCAGCAGTGGATTGATTCTTCGCTCGCAGGAATGCTCAACGCAGCGATGCCGCTCGGCACCGTAGCGATCTCATGGTTGTGCTTCGCGACGCCGACCAGTGGCCGGCGCATGGTGGGGGTGGCTGTTGGTGTTGTCGGCGTCTTGCTGATTGGCTTTCCTGGTGCGACCACCTCGAACTCGCACGCGATCGGTGTCGTACTGGTCTTGGCGGCGATCTTTTCGTACGGATTCGCGATCAATATCGCGGGTCCGTTGCAGCGCAAGTATGGCTCGCTGCCGGTGCTGTCACGCGCGCTGGTGTTGTCGACATTGCTGGTTTCGCCATATGCAGCTGTCGGCTTGCCTGAATCGACCTTCGCGTGGGGGGCGATGTTCGCCTGTATCGCACTTGGTGCTGGTGGAACCGGGCTCGCACTCGTGCTCGCTACCAAGCTAACGGGTCGGGTCGGATCCGTTCGTGCATCGATGACGACCTACGTCATCCCGATCGTCGCCACGGTGCTCGGCATTGCGGTGCGCGGCGAATCGGTGACGGTGCTCGCAATTGCCGGCACGGTGATTGTTTTGTTGTCGGCGTGGCTTTCGACCCGGTCTGGCCGCCCTAGCTGATCGCCTACATCTTTGGCGCATGCCAACGGTTGCGGGGGCTGGTATTACACGCGCCTATTGCACTACCGTTGCACCTTCAATTCATCCTTGCGGAGACGAACTTAATGCCCAATACCACCCGTCGGAACTTCCTTGCAACGTCTTCTGCTGCCCTCGTCGGTAGCGGTGTATCGGCCTCAATGATGCCCAACGTTCACGTTCGCGGTTGCGACGAGATCAAGGTTGTGCTGGTCGGCTGTGGTGGCCGCGGCACTGGTGCTGTCGGGCAGATATTCAACACGAAGGGCAACGTGCGCCTGGTCGCCGTTGCCGACGCGTTCCGCGAGAAGGCTGAGAACTCGGTCGCTAGCTTGCGCAAGCACGCCGAGGGCAAGGTCGATGTGACCGCCGAGCGGATCTTCACCGGCCTCGATGCCTACAAGCGCGCAATTGATAGTGATTGTGATCTGGTCGTTATCGCGACCCCGCCTGGCTTCAAGCCGCAGCAATTCGAATACGCGGTCAGTAAGGGCAAGCACATCTTCATGGAGAAGCCGGTCGCGACCGACGCGCCCGGTATTCGCCGCGTGCTCGCCGCGGTGCGCGAGTCGAAGAAGAAGAACCTGATGGTCGGCGTTGGCCTGCAGCGTCGTCACGAGCCGAAATACATTGAGACGATGAAGCGGGTGCACGATGGCGCGATCGGCGACGTCATTCTGTCGCGCGTCTACTGGAACGGCGGTGGCATCTGGTATCGCAAGCGTCGTCCGAATCAGTCCGAAATGGGCTTCCAGTGCAACAACTGGTACCACTTCAACTGGATCTGTGGCGACCAGATCGTCGAGCAACACATCCACAACCTTGACGTCGGCTGCTGGGCGAAGAACGCCTACCCGGTCAAGTGTAACGGCATGGGCGGCCGCGAGATGCGCATGGGTGGCGACGCCACCAAGTCGCAGATCAACGACCACACGTTCTGCGAATACACGTTCGCTGACGGCACCAAGATGTATAGCCAAGGCCGTCACCTCAGTGGTGGTTGGACCAACGTTGGCGAAGCACTGCATGGCACCAAGGGCACCGCGGTGCCTGGCGGCCGCATCGAAGGTCCGAACGCGTGGAGGTTTGAGGGTCGTAGCCCCGGTGGCCACCAGCAAGAGCAGCACGACCTGATCGAGGCGCTGATGCGCGGCGAGATCTACAACGAAGGCGAATACGGCGCCCACTCCACGTTCACTGCCATCCTCGGTCGCGAAGCGTGCTACTCCGGCAAGGAGTTGAAGTGGGACGACCTGCTTGCGCGCGGCCGTGACCTCGCGCCCGGTATCGACACCTACACGATGGATTCGGTGCCGCCAACGGTGCCAGGCGAAGACGGCAAGTACCCGATCCCGGTGCCGGGTAAATACAACCCGTTCGCGAGCTAATACGGCGCCGCATATTCGCTGTGGCAGCGCCGCATAGGATGCAGTTGCCGCGCGGTGAATGATGGGGGCGTCTATTGCGGGCGCGACGCTCTGATCTGCCGTGCTATCGGCGCTTACTAGGTGCGGTCTCGTTCTCGTAGCCAGCGATCCACTGGTGCCGGGTGCGTCATATGAGCTACTCGCCACCGCAAGCGGCGTGAACGGCATTTGCTCACAGGTCGGTTATGGTCTCGCGATGCGAATCCACCTGTTCCGCGCGCTGTTTGTATTTGGTGCCGTCGCTTGCACTTCGCTCTCGGCGCAGTTCCAAGTCACCCAAGTGACTCCGACCGCCGAGGCCACCGATGCTTCCGCCGTTGGTGACATCACGTGGACGCTAAGTGCGTCGATCAACCCGGCCACGCTTACCGCGAACTCGGTCATGGTGTGGGGACGTTGGAGCGGTGTCATTACTGGCACGCGATCGCTCGAGAGTGGCAGCACGGTGATTCGCTTTGTGCCGTCGGAACCGTTCTCCGCGGGCGAACAGGTCACTGCGACGCTCACCCCGGCTCTGTTGAGTTCGAGTGGTGTAGCGTTGTCCCATACGCATTCGACTGCCTACTGGATCGCTTCACCGCCGGCGGTGCCGACGCTTGTGCATCAGTCGACGGTGCCGATTCGATTTCCGGGTGAGGGCTTAATTCGATCCTACGGCGCTTACGCCGGCGACTTGGACAACGATGGCTATTGCGATTTGCTGATTCCGAATGAAGACGTCAATGACGTGCGCCGTTTCATGAACGATGGGGCGGGTGGCTTCTCGGCATTCACGGTGCACTCGCTGCCGAACGGATCGAAGCCCAGTTCGAATGAAGGTGCCGACTTCAACGATGATGGTTGGACAGACTTCGCAGTCGCCAACATCAATGGCGATTCAGTGGGTGTGTTTCTCAATGACGGCACCGGTGACCTTTTGCCAGCGGTAGTGCTCCCGGTCGGCAATGGTCCGCGCGGCCTGACGGTACTCGACGTTGATAGCGATGGTGATGCCGACATCATGACGGCCAATCGCGTCAGCGGCACGCTGTCGTTGCTCGTCAACAACGGCAATGGCACGTTCCAACCGTCGGTGAGTTTCCAAGGTGGCGTGTCCAACGAGACTTCGATCGTGGCCGTGGATGCAAACGGCGACGGCATCATGGACCTGTTCGTGGGTGGCTATAGCAGTCAGAATGTTGCGATGCTGCTCGGCGATGGCGCTGGCAACTTCACGGTCTCTGCAACGGTTGCTGCTGGTGGTCGCCCGTGGATGATGGCAGCGGGTGATGTGGATCTCGACGGCGATGTCGATGTGGTTGCGTGCTTGTCGAACACTGGCCGCATCTCGGTGATGAGGAACAACGGCGCTGGCGGGTTCTTGCCTGCGGTGACCTATGTTTGCGGTCCATTCTCGCTGGCGATCGACCTTGGCGACTTGGATGGTGATGGCGACCTCGACATCCTTTCGTCGAGTTATTCAGGCGGTTCGTTCTACGTCTTCCGCAACCTCGGTAACGGCACCTACGGTACGCCTCAGGTGTTGCCGGCAACGGGTGCGGGTTCGTGCGCGATCTTCGCGGATATCAACGGCGACGAAGACTTGGAAGTCATCGGCATTGATGAACTGGCGGACTTGTTGTTCTTTTTCGACAGTCCGCCGCTGCCGGTGCAGAAGGAGTCGCTTGGTGCTGCGATGGAGATCAACGGCACTGGCGGTTCGCCAGGCTTCAGCGGTGCATCGCAGTTGCCGGTTGCGCTCGGTTCGACGATGGCTGTCGATGTGACGGGGCACCCCGGCGAGGCCTACTTGCTGCTGTTTGGGCTTGGTATCAACGCTGGCGTTCCCGGGCCGGCAGGAACCTTGGGCCTCGCACCCAACCTGCTCTTCTTGGTCAACGGCCTGATCAATCCGGCATACGTGCTGAACGCAAATGGCGAGGCAACCTTGAGCGTGCCAGTTCCGGCATTCTTGCCCGCTGGATTGCAGATCACACTGCAAGGCCTGACCACTAACCCGGCCAACCTCGCCATTGGATTCACGTTCTCGAATCCGATGACGATCGAGTTGAACTGATGTCTGCGGCGGCCGCCGGGCCGCGAAGGTGCGCGGACTACTTGCCCTGCTCTTTGGCTACCTGACTCAGCACGGCGAAGTCGCCGATGTTCCAGGCCTGGCAAAACAGCGTCACGACGCCATCGTCAACGCACGGGAACACGTTGTGAAGGTGGGTGAATCGGCTGAGTCCGAGTTCGTCCTTTGGCTTGATCGTCGAGACGATCTTCAGCGTCTCCATGTCGACGATGTAGATCGCCGCTCCGGTGTCCTTGCTGCCACTCGCCTTGTTGAGCGAGGCGGCGACGCCGTAGAGCTTGCCAGCTTGCTTGAAGAACTCGAAGTCGCATGGCTTCGACCCGTCTGGTAGCGGGAACATGCTGACGAAGTCGGTGTTCGGCTTGTAGCTATGGATGCGCGCGAAGTAGCGGCCCGCGATGTAGATCAGGCCCTTATGGATCGTGATGCCATGGTTGGTCCCGAACTTGCCTGGCTCCGCCTTCTTGGCGCGGCCGCCGAAGATCGTGCCGGTCCACTTCTCTTCGTCGAGGTCGTACGACATCACGAACTTCGACGCATAGCCGTCGGTGACCCACAACTTGCCATCCAAGTAGGCCGTGTCGGTGGGGGCATAACCGGCGCCCTCTGAATACGGCTTCATGGTTGGTCGGCCGATGGTGTGCAGCAACTTGCCATCTACATCGGTGATGAACACGCTTGAGCCGCCGTTGGCTGGCCACGAGATCCGCCCTTTGCCCTTGTGCTCGAAGAAGGTCGCGTTGTGCATGTTGAACTTCACCATCTTCGGGTCGGTGGCGAGCAGTTCGATCTTCGACCGGTCGGTATGGATGCGCATTGCGCCTGCGCCTTGCAAGAACCAGTAGACTTCGCCTTGGCCCTCACGGTGGTCGAAGGCAAAGCCACCATGTGCGCAGTCGAGGATCTGGCGCTTCTTGGCGAAGGGATTCTCTTCGAAGACCTTCTTCGGAAGTTGCTTGGAGGTAACCGACACCTCGAACGATAGGTCCCCGTCGCCACTGCTTGCCTTGACTCTGTCTAGGAAGGCTCCTGTATCGATAGCGTTCTGGTTCTGAGGCAATGAGAGCACGTGCTCGATTGTCAGGAGTTCAGTGGTGCTCGCGTTGTTTTCGCTGTGCGAATGCCCGTGGCTTGGAGACTCGTGGCTTTGCTGCTCGGGCTTCGACTGTTCGGAAGCCTGTGCGGTCAATCGAGGCGCGGGCGCGACGAATACTGCGAAGCAGAGAGCCGTCGACGAAGTCAGGCGGAGGAGGTTCGGGAGCATAGTGGTCCTGCGGGGTTGGGATCGGGCCCCACTCTCGCGCAATTCGGTCCAAGGATCCATTGTGCAAACAGGATCGGAGGTTCTGTGAAAATGCGTTCGGACACAAGCCCGCGCGATACTGGCGGAGCACTACTCGTCGCGAAGCGGGCTGCCTGGCTGCGGTAAGGCGGCAGGCTTGTCCGTGGCTTTGACGATTGGGATGCCGGCGTCGACCTGCGCAAGCCAAGTCACTAGTTCATCGCGCAGCGCGATGCATCGCTTCGGCTGGCTCGTTGCGAGGTTGCGTGATTCACTCAAGTCGAGTGAGAGGTCATAGAGTTCGACGCGTGGGTCGCTGCCTTCTCCATCGGCGACACCATCGCCGTAGAAATAGATGACCTTGTAGTGGCCTTTGCGCATCGCACTGAACGGTTCGATGCCGAGGCCGGTACCGACGTCCTTGTACCACTGATGCGGGTAATGCCAAAACAGCGGCGCACGACGTTTGAACGCGCGGCCGCTGAGTAGCGGGACCAGTGTTTGGCCGTCTCGTTCCTTCTGCGGAACGGGGTTTTCGACGCCGGCGACATCGAGTGCCGTCGCGAAGAAGTCATCCATGTGCACCGGTTCAGTGATCGTCGATCCGGGTTTGATCGGCAAGGATGCGCGCGCCGGCATGCCATCTGGTTGTTGGGCAGCCCACGCGACCAGCATCGGCACACGAATGCCACCTTCATACGCAGAGCCCTTACCGCTTCTCAATGGGCGGTTGTGCCAGTCTCGTTCGAAGTTGGCTTCGATAGCCTCACCAGATGTTGGCCGAACGCGAACCTTGCCGACCTTGGCACGCGTGTGGTTCGACAGGCCGCCATTGTCCGACGTGAAGATGATCAGCGTGTTGTTGGCGATGCTGTCTGCTCGGTTGCCGTCGCCATTCGGGTCGCGCAACTTTTCGAGGATAGAACCAAGTGATGCATCCATCGCTTCAAGCATCGATGCGTAATCCGCTTCGACCTTGGGCCGCCCGTCCTGGTAGCCATCGATGTAGGCCGGCGCTGGCGCCAGGCCGGTGTGCACAGCGAACTGAGCCATGTTCATGAAGAACGGCGTCTTATCGCGGATGGCGTCGCCGATGGCTTCGACCGCTTTCACGGTGATTGCTCGGGTCAGGTATTCACCCTTCGGGCGATCGCCGAGGTTGGGGTAGACGTCTTTGTATTTGCCGAGCCATGGCGAAATCCAACCACCCCACGGGCCACCGGTGTGTGAGCCAGCGATGTTGATGTCGAAGCCGAGCGTAGTCGGGTCAGCACCCGGTGTGCCCTTGCCGCCGAAGTGCGCTTTGCCAACATGAATCGTTCGGTAGCCATTTTCGGCGAGAATGTTCGGCAAGGTTTTATGGGGTCCGTCAGGCTGCAGCCCGGTAGCGGCCCACTTCGGCGAACGCAGGAAGCGATTCTTTGTGTAGCCGTGACCGACCCAATCGTCGATGTGCGTGCGCGCTGGGTTCTTGCCCGTCATCATGCTGCTGCGCGTAGGCGAACAGACGGGGTGCGCCGCGTAGGCCTGCGTAAACTTCGCGCCTCTACGCGCCAGGTCCTGCATGTGTGGCGTGCGGTAGAGCCGGTTCCAAGGCGTTGGCTTGTCGGCGAACGGCACTGACGTGTCTTGCCAACCCATGTCATCTACAAGGAACAGGATGATGTTGGGTTTGTTCTCTTGTGCTGGTGCGGTGGCGGCGAGCACGACAAAGGCAGCGAGGTGTGAGGCTAGGAACTTCATCATGAAAGGGTTGGCTGCCGTAGCTCGAAGTGCGACCGAATCAGGTGGTGGCCGACGAGAAACCCGTCGGCCACCTGTTGCTCATCCTAGTTGATCAGTGGTGTAGGCCAGCACCTTTGAAGTAGAGCTGATTGCTGCGTCGCCGTCACTGCCAACCTGCTCTGGTAAAAGTTCAACACGTTGGTGAACTGGTTCCTGCCGTATCAGTTCGACATGACCCATACATCCTGCGTTGCGCGATTCAAAACCCTGGCGGCGACATTCATGAACGCGGATGCAGGGGGGCGTGGACCTCGCGGTTCGCGTCGCGGCAGGGTGTCTAGAGGTTCTCGCTCACCAATCCAGTTGCGATCGTGATCGGCTGATCGCGCCAAGCACGCGTCTTGCAGTCGCGACGTGGTGTATGTCGTCGTGGTTGGACTACGATGTTGCGGCACTGCCATGTTGCATCGCCTCCTAGTTGTTCTCTTGTCTACGTCTTGTGCCGTTACGGCGCAGGATCGTGCTCCCGATAGCCCGCTGCTTGCTTCGTTCGCGGAATACCGCGCCGCGAAATCTGCATCGCCTTATGCGTTGCAGTGGGTGTCGCTGGGGCCGGTGTTGAACTCGGCTCGCGTCGAAGCGGTGCAGGGGGACCCGACCTCACCAGGCACGATCTACGCGGCGTTTGGTTCGGGCAACCTGTGGAAGACCATCAACGGTGGTCTTGCTTGGCGCTGTATCTTTGAGCAGCAGTCGGCGATCGGGATCGGCGACATCGCGCTGGCGCCATCCGACCCGCAGGTATTGTGGCTGGGGTCCGGCGAGAGCCTTAAGAAACCGCGCAACTTCACGATGCCGGGCACGGGCGTTTTCCTGTCGCGGGATGGCGGCGAGTCGTGGCGCAACGTTGGCTTGCACGACTCTTGGCACATCGGCGAGATCGCGGTGCACCCAACCGATCCTGACACGGCAGTAGTCGCAGTGCTCGGTCACCTCTGGTCGAAGAACGAGAATCGGGGTGTCTATCGCACCAAAGACGCCGGCAAGACGTGGACTCGTGTGCTTCATGTCGATGAGCGCACCGGTGCTGTCGACGTGGTCTTTGCGCCATCGCAACCGGAAGTGCTTTATGCGTCTATGTGGCAGAACCACCCCGCAGTGGCTGGTGCTACGAGTGGCGTGCATCGCAGTGCCGACGGCGGGCAAACGTGGACGAGGCTGCATGGTGGGTTGCCCGATGGCGCGAAGACGGGGCGCATTGGTTTGGCTGTGTCGGCAACCAACGCCGACAAGGTCTACGCCTTTGTCGACAACCTCAACCGTGCACAGAATCCAGGCGAGGTCTATCGCAGTCTCGACGGAGGTCAAAGCTGGCAGCGAACGCACCAGCAAGACCTGGAGATCAACTCCCGTATTGGGTGGTATTTCTCGGACTGCTACCTGAACCCAACAGACGATGACGAGATCTACGCGCTTGGAGTTCGGATCGCGCACAGCACGGATGGTGGCCAAACCTTCGAACTGATCGCAGGCGAGGTCACGCATCGGGTACCGAGTCCGGCGCAGACGTTGCACCTCGACCACTGTGAGATGTGGATCGATCCAGCGCGTCCGGATCGCTTGATCCTTGGCAACGACGGCGGCCTCTACACGAGCCAGGATCGCGGCCGTTCGTGGTTGCATCACAACAGTTTGGCGGTCGGGGAGTTCTACGACATTGCCGTCGACAATGGCGATCCCTACCTGATCTACGGCGGCGTGCAAGACAACGCTTCGGTGCGTGGACCGGCTCGCGAGCGTCAACTCGGATCCACCGAACCTGACCCATGGGAATACGTATGGCTCGATCCGTGGTGCGGTGGCGACGGTTGTTACACGGTGCCCGATCTTGTGGATTTAGACACAGTGTACTTCTCAAGCCAGCATGGTGGCTTGCGGCGAAAGCACGTTCCCACGAACCGATCTAAGGCGATTGGGCCACGTTTGCCGGATGATCACGAGGGTTCGCTGCGTCACAACTTCATCGCGCCGTACCTCGTTTCGGCCCACGACCATCGCGTTCTCTATCACGGCGGCAACTTCGTTATGCGAAGTCCAGATCGCGGCGATTCTTGGCGCGTGATGAGTCCGGATTTGTCGCAATCGAAGTTTGCGGACCGCGCAGGGAATGCTGCCGGAGCGATTGCTGAGTCGTTGTTGCAAGCAGGCTTGCTCTACTGCGGTACCGACCGTGGAGCCTTCTGGGTGACGAAGAATGATGGGGCGGAATGGCTAGAGCATTCTGAAGGCTTGCCGCCGTGCTACATCCGCAGCATCTGTCCTTCGCGCTTTGTCGCGTCGCGGGTCTACGTCACCGTTACTGGGATCAACTACGATGACCTGAGCGCGCATGTGTTTGCGTCCGAGGACCATGGCGTGACCTGGCGTGCCATTCGCGCCAACCTTCCGGACGAGGTCGCATACGCGATCGCGGAAGATCCGAGCCATGAGAACGTGCTCTACGCAGCGATGTATCGCGGAGTATACGTGTCGATCGATCGCGGCGAGAGTTGGTCGTTGCTCGGCCGTGGCATGCCGGGAGTTGCCGTTGCCGACTTGGTCATTCAGGAACGTGAGTTGGATCTGCTTGCGGCGACGCATGGGCGTGGCATCTACCGGCTGAATCTCGCGCCGCTGTATTGGTTGCTGGACAACAAGGATTCGTCGAACGCTCTGCTGACGACTCCAACTGCCTATCGCCCAAGGTTGGACGATACGACGCCGCGTCCTCGCAAGAGCTTTGAGGAGCGCGTCCCGATCACGTTCTATCTGACCGAGAAGGCAACTGTGACGGTGACGGTTGCCGATGCGGAAGGAGCCACGATCTTCACGCATGAGATGGCGGGAAGGCGCGGTTTGAACCAGTTCCGGTGGGACTTGGTGACGGTGCGTCGAACCAGTCCGCAGCCTTATTTTCTTGCGCAGGTCACGTTCTTGCCCGCGGGCATCTATCAGCTTCGCATTACTGGGCAGGCTGTGGACCTGACTGGTCGGCTCGAAGTTGTGGCGCGCTAGCGCGCACCGAGTTGCACGTCGGCGCGCGGCAGCACAAAGACTCCGCGGCCGTGCGTGCCGATGATTAGGTCACCGCTGCGATGCACTGCGAGATCGTGCACGGGTGTGGTTGGTAGATTGCCGCGCAACGAGTGCCAGGAGCGGCCGCCATCAAGTGATGCGTGGACGCCGCGATCGGTGCCGACGTAGAGAAGGTCTGTGTTGTTTGGGTCTTCGCGAATGACGTTAATGGACTCCGTTGGCAATCCATCGGCAATCGATCGCCAACTCTTGCCGTGATCGTCAGAACGGAACGCGTAAGCCTGGAAGTCATCTTCCCGATAGCCGGTCATCGTGGCGTAGACTCGCGCGGGATGTTTGGAAATGACGACCCGGCTGACCCACTTGCGTGGCAGCGTCGCCGTCACATCCGTCCAGGTCGCACCGCCATCTAAGGTGCGCTGCACGAGTCCATCGTCGGTCCCCACGTAGATGCATTCAGAGTCCCGGTGGGATTCGCTGATTGTCGTGATCGTGCCAAAGGGCACGTTGCCGCGCCGACTGGCTCCCGGGTTGCTCGTGAGGTCTGGACTGATTGCCTTCCATGTGTCGCCGCGATCGCGCGACCGGAATAGGCGGTGTGCTCCATACAGCAGAGTGTTTGAGTCGTGCGTCGACACGAGATACGGCGTCATCCAGTTGCGACGCAATGCCGGTTTCCCAGGTTGGGCGTGGGGAGCGATCGAAACTGCTTTGCCCGAACGCATGTCTTTGCGTCGTAGTTCGCCGAACTGATGCTCGTAGTAGACCGTGTCTGGGTCACTAGGATCGGGGTAGGTGAAGTAGCTGTCGCCGCCTCCCCAGCGATCTTGGTAGACATACTGCCAAGTCTCTGGCTCACCGGGATCGACGCTGCCTGTCGCGGGCCCGAACAGCGCGGCATTATCCTGCGTTCCGATGTAGATGTTGTATGGATCGGCTTGGTCGATCGTCAGTGCATAGACCTCGGCGATCGGCAGGTTATTGATTCGCAGCCAGGTGTTGCCGCGATCCCGTGAGCGATACAGGCCACCATCGGTGCCTAGCAACAGGTGGTTGCCGTCCTCGGGATCGATCAAGAACTCGTGATGGTCAAGATGCAGCGTTCGCGATGGGTTGGGCAAGACGCTGCGGACTTCGCCGCCGACTCGTTCGAAGGTCTTGCCACCGTCGGTGGAGTGCAGCAGGTAGTGACCAGTCACCCAGACTTCGTCCGGGTTGTCGGGGGCTACGACGACTTCGCAGAGGTCATAGCCGATGCGTGATGCCAATGGTTCTGTGTTGACCTGGCTCCACGTGTTGCCACCGTCGTCGCTGCGAAACAACATGCTGCCGATGCGCTGCCCGGTGTTGTCGCGCTCGTGATTGTCGACGATCGCGTACATAGTCTGTGGCTGGGATGGTGCGATGCCGAAACCGATCCTACCGATGTCGCCCGTTGGTAAGCCGCCAGCTACGCGGCGCCAATTGGTGCCGCCATCGGTTGATGTATGCAGGCCGCTCCCCGGCCCATACTCAACGTTGTTCCAAGCCTTGCGGGCGCGCTCCCAAGTGACTGCGAACAGCACCTGTGCATCGTTGGGATGCAGGACCACTTCAATTGCACCGACGCGTGGCGACACGGATAGGACGTGCTGCCAACTCTGGCCACCGTCGCGGGTGCGGAACACTCCGCGTTGTTTGTTGTTCGTGTAGTTGTGGCCAATTGCTGCGACCCATGCGACGTCCGCGTCGTGAGGATGCACCGTGATGCGGCCGATGTGGTAGCTGTCGGTCAGTCCGACGTTTTTCCAGGTTGCGCCGGCGTCGGTGGAGCGGAATACACCAGTGCCTGCGTACGAACTGCGGGCCATCAGGACTTCCCCGGTGCCAACCCAGAGGGTCTCGGGATTCGATTGCGCGACCGCAACCGAGCCGATGGCGAATGACGATTCATGCTCAAAGATCGGCGTCCACGTCATGCCTCGATCGTCACTGCGCCAGAGGTTGCCGGAACCAGCCCCAACATAGAGTCGCTCGCCATGTGCTGCGATCGCTTCGATCCGTCCACCGCAAAGGCGCGGCCCAATAGCGCGCCACTGCAGGTTCTCGAAGGTCGATTGCTCGACTCCTGTGCAGGCCGTTGTGGTGATCGCCGCGAGGAGAGCAAGGGTGGCGCGCATAGCGGGCAGCATAGCGCGAGTATTGGTACATCACGGTATGCTCATGGTGCTCGTTGAGAACGGGCAACCCGACGCACCATGATCGACGTCAGAAAATTACTCAACTTCGTTTGCCTTGCCGCGTTCTTGTGTGACTTGGCTTTCGCCCAGTCATTCGACGAACTCAAGGCCGAGGGCGCGCGCCGGTCGGCCTATCAGAAGCATGTCGCGACTCGCGCTGTCGATGCTGCGCCAGAAGCGGATCTCAAGACCTTCCGGAACAACATTCAGCCTGTTTTGGCGAAGGCCTGCTTCGAGTGCCATGGGCCGGACAAGCAGAAGGGCGAGTTGCGCATCGATACCCTGAATGCGGATCTGTTCTCTGGTGACGATGTTGACTGGTGGTTGGAAGTGCTGGCGGTACTGACCAATGGCGAGATGCCGCCCGAAGGTGAGGTAGAGCTTGCAGACGACGAGCGCGCTCGTGTGATTGAGTGGTTGGCCGCTGAAATCCAGATTGCGTCTTCGGCTCGCCGGGCAACGGCCAAGCACTCGTCGTTCCGGCGCATGACCCGCTACGAATACAACTACGCGCTGCAGGACCTGCTAGGACTGCCGTTCGACTTCGCTGAGGACTTGCCTCCCGACCCAACGTCGGAGGACGGTTTCCAGAACAGTTCCGAAGTGCTGCACGTCTCGAGCATGCAGTTCCGCGCCTACCTTGATTCGAGTCGCCGGGCGCTGCGTCTGGCAACCGTGAGTGGCGACCGTCCAGAGTTGCTTCGTTGGGGAGTCTCGATGGAGGCGGCCGCTGCAATCGAATGGAAGAAGCAAGGCAACCAACTCGCCAAATTGCGCAAGCAGCACAAGGACGACCCAGAGAAATTGAAGGCTGAGTTGGCTAAGCAAGCGGATCGTTTCGCAAAGCGGCCCAACGGAGTGCACTACCAGAATCCAGCGACGGGCCACATGGCGCGGCAGTCGTGGGGCTACAACGGTGCGAAGTTTGCGTGGCGGCCGACGAAGGAACGTGCCGAGGTGCCGCCGGTGTCGCAACACATCGCGATCATCCCGCCGAAGCAGACTCTGATCGTCGAACTTGGTGATCAGTTGCCAGAGAAGGGCACGCTGCGCGTTCGGGTACGAGCCTCCAGCGAGGCATCAGGCACGCCCAGCATGCAGTTGCTGTTCGGCTGGCAGGCTAGTAACGACTCGAGCGCCTCGTTCCGGATTAGCAACCAGATGGTCGTTGTCGATGCCGCGGCAGGGGCGCCGCGGTTCTACCAGTGGGACGTTCCGCTGAGTCAGATCTACCCGCGCAACCTCGTGCGCAAAACCTCCAAGATGGGCGGGATCCCGAGCCCGTCGGAATACCTCAAGATCGTTAACGCGTCGGTGGCGAGCGGCGACATCCATGTCGACTACGTCGAAGTCACGGCACCGTTCTACGAGCAATGGCCGCCGGCTTCGCACGCGAGGATCTTCATCGAGAGCGGCAACCAGGCAAATGAGAACGCCTATGCACGCGACGTGTTGACACAGTTCCTGTCGCAGGCGTGGCGGCGCGATGCTACTGACAAAGAGGTGGCGCAGAAGGTGAGACTGTTCCGCAAACTGCGTCGCAAGTGTGACAGCTTTGAGGAGGCGATGATCGAGACGTTGGCGGCGGTGCTTGCGTCGCCCAACTTCCTATACGTGGTGTCGTCTGCCAGTGACGGCTTGTCCGATCAGCAACTCGCGACACGGCTGTCGATGTTCCTCTGGTGCAGCACTCCCGACCGCGAACTGCAGGGTCTGGCAAACACTGGCCAGTTGCACGACGCCACCGTTCTTGGCGGCCAAGTCCGACGCATGCTTGCCGATGTAAAGGCGCAGCGTTTCTCGCAACATTTCGTGCGGCAGTGGCTCAATTTGGAGTTGCTCGACTTCCTGCACGTGGATCGCAAAATCTACCCGCGCTTCGACGCGACGCTGCGGGAGGCCATGGCGCAGGAACCGGTTGCGTTCTTCCGCGAGTTGCTGCGACACGATCACAGTGCGCTTGAGTTTCTGCATGCCAACTTCACGATGGCCAATGAGCGTTTGGCGAAGCACTACGGCTTACGCGGCGTGACTGGCGAGCAGTTCCGCCGGGTTGAGTTGCCGGCGAAACAGGTGTCTGAACAGGGGCGTGGTGGCTTGCTGACTCAGGCGGGCTTGTTGGCGATGAACTCAGATGGCGTCGACTCGCATCCGTTGAAACGCGGTGTTTGGATGCTGGAACGCTTGCTCAATGATCCACCGCCGCCGCCACCACCGGCTGTGCCGGAGATTGATTTGGCCGACCCGGAAATCGCCAAGATGACCTTGAAGCAGCGCATCGAAAACCATCGCGATGATCCTGCGTGCATGTCGTGCCACGCCAAGATCGACCCGTGGGGGATCGCGTTCGAGAACTTCGATGCCGTGGGCCGATTCCGGACCAAAGTGCAGGGCAGGCCGATCGACTCCGTCAGTGTCCTTTTCAATCAGCAGAAACTCGACGGCGCCGATGGGCTGAAGCGATTCCTGCTCGAGCACCGCCAGGATCAGTTTGTGCGTGCGTTGGTCTATAAACTGACAACTTTTGCCCTGGGTCGACCGCTGACCTTCGGGGATCGCGCCTCGATTGACGAGATTACAGCACAGACACGAAAGCAAGGTGATGGCCTTGCTACCATGATTACCTCGATCGCAACCAGTGAACTGTTCCAGTCGAAGTGAGACTCGAGGCACGCGAAGCGCGGGCGTATGAAGCCAAGGCACATGAACATCGACATTGCATCCCTTGACCGCAGAAGGTTCCTCCGTGGTTCGGCGGTCGCGCTAGCCTTGCCGTGGCTGGAGTCGTTCGTTGGTGCGTCAGGCGTCGAGCGGCGTGCGCAACGCAAACGCTTCGCGTGTGTCTATTGGCCCGATGGCGTGCCGATGCCATTGGTCGAAGACCCGGCCTACAAAGATTGGTCGTGGTTTCCGCGCGGTGCCGGCAAGGACTACACGTTCACGAGGTGCCTTGAGACGTTTGCACCGTTGCGTCAAGACCTGACGATCGTGTCTGGCATGTCGCATCCTTCGGTGCGCAACGTGCATGGCCATTCGAATGCGGATCAGTTCCTCACCGGTGCGAACACTGGTGTGCGCGGGGACTACAAGAACTCGATCTCTCTGGATCAGGTGTTCGCCGAGCATGTTGGTAATCAGACGCGCTATTCGTCGCTAGTCATGTCGACGGATGGTGGCACTGGCACTCCGCGCGGTGCACATACGCTGTCGTTTGATCGTCGCGGTCGTGCGATCCCTGCGGCACATCGGCCGAAGAAGATCTTCGACTCGTTGTTCGTTAAGCGAGATGGCGATGCGCAAAAGCGTCTCGCGATGAACGAGAGCGCGCTCGACGACTTGCTGAATGACGCCCGTTCGTTGCGCGCGAAACTGTCTGGTCACGACCAGCAGTCTCTGGATGAATACCTCGATTCTGTTCGCGATACCGAGAAGAGAATCGAGAAGGCAAAGCGGTGGGCGAACATTGCGTTGCCGAAGGTCGATGGCGAAGGCTTGAAGCTCGACTCGACGCCTGATGATTCCCGTGCCTACATCCAGGCGATGTTGGGGCTCATACATTTGGCCTTTCAGACCGACTCGACGCGAGTCGCGACCTACCAGATCGGGCGCGAGAACGGTGTTGGCATCAGCGATCACTTAGCGCGCGCGGTTGGCTTCCAACTGGCACATCAACTCTCACATGAAACCACGAAGCCGGGCGGCTGGAAGAACTTCGCGACCTACTGCGGGTTCCTGAACGAAGAGCTCAGTCGGTTTGCTGCGAAGTTGCAGGCGACGCGTGAAGTTGGTGGGGCCGGCAACATGCTCGACAACACGTTGATCCTGTTCGGGTCCGCGTCGAGTGCCTTCCACCTATCGCGCAACTACCCGTTGGTCTTGCTTGGAGGTAAGAACATGGGATTCAAGCACGGCCAATACCTGAACTACATCGCCGGCAATGCCTTTGGTGGCGCTTGGAATGGCGGCCGTGAACCCTGGCAGCGTGAGTTCACCCACGAGGATAAGCCGTTGGCGAACCTGTTCGTGACGATGTTGCAGCGCCTCGGAGTCGAAACCGACACGTTCGCTGGCAGCGACGGCGTGATTGACGAGATCTAGTCTTAGACTGAGAGCTCACTTGTTGGACCTGTGGCTCTGTTGACTCAGTCGGCCTCTGACCGCTGGTAGTAATCTCCAAGGTGGCACCATGACCAAAACCGAAGTCCTCGCGTGGCTGAAGGCGGAGCAAGATCCGCGTGGCATCACACACTGGGAGAAACATGCGGCAGGGTCTGGTGACCTGAAGAGCTATGGGCTCGGGTTGACGCGATTGCGCCGATACGCGAAGCAGCTTGGCCGCAACTCGAAGCTCGCGAAGGTGCTTTGGAAGACGAAGATCTACGACGCCAAGGTCATCGCGCTACTGATCGATGATCCCAAGACGATGACCGTTGAGCAGGCGGAGACGCAGGTCGAAGAGTTGCACGGCGGCCACCTAGCACATGTGTTCTCGTCGTGCGATGCGACACTCGCCAAGGCGCCCTTCGTGCGCGAAATCGCCGAGAAGTGGATCGTTAGCAAGGATCAGGTCCGCAAGGGTTGCGGCTACGGACTGATCTACGAGCTCTCGAAGTCGAAGAAGAAGTCCGCGCCCGACGAAGGAGCGTTCCTCGGTTACATCAAAGGCATCGAGAAGGCCTACCCCAAGCAACCCGTGTCGACGGTCTTGGCAATGGGCACAGCGCTGATGGGCATCGGCAAGCGCAGCAAGAAATTGCACGCCGCCGCCCTTGCCGTCGCCAAGAAGATCGGGCCGATCGACTTCGATCCCGATGGTAATTGCCCGCCGTTCGACGTTGTGAGGCACCTCACGCACAAAGTGATTACCTAGCGCCTGGGGAAGAGGTTAGCCGATAGACGGCGGCGCGCGATATCGGCTGGTTGCGGGCTGTGCGGCTGCTGACCGTTCGTCAGTGATGTTTACCAGCCCTGCTTGCCGCCGCCGTTCACCAGCGCCGACTAGAGGCGCAGGTTGAGCCGGCCGCCGCGCGGCAGATGGTAAGTCGGCGCGTGTGGCATGGCTACCCACGGGAGCGGGACTGCGATGCCTTGCGCGTAGAACTCGAGGCCGATCAGGCCGGCGGCGTTCGGGATCGGGATGGTCAGTGTGCTCTGGTAGATCGCTACTGCGGGCAGGATGACCGCCGCTGCGGGGTCGCCATAGAATCGCACCGGTTCCTGTGACGTCACCGGGCGCGAGTAACTGGTGGCGATGTCCCAGAACAAGATGATGCCGGACGGCAGGTCCGCGCTGAGTGTCAGGCTTGTGCCGACTTGCGGGTCTTGTGGCGTGACCTCAGTCGTGCCGAGGAACAAGCTTGGGGCCGGCGTCGATTCGCTGACGAAGCCATTGAGTGCGCCACCTACTCGGTAGCAACCGCTAACACTGATCGGCGCCAGGAACGACTGGCTGTCGATGTTGGTGTTCGACATGTGCGAGTCGCGGATGACAACCGGCGAGCGGGCCAGCGGCGGAACTGTGATCGAGCAGTTGTCGTAATTGTTCCACAGTAGGTTGGGTAACGCGCCGTCGATGTCGAACGTGATCGAGCAGTTGGTGTATTGGTTGTTCTGGTGCCAGAATCGTGGCGAGGTGGTGCCGCCGGCGATAATAAGGTCGCCATCGAAGACCATCTCGCTGCCGTGCACATCGAATTGGGCGCTGCGCGGGTGGGTCCACAAGCACTTCTTGCCGGCGCCCGCGACCCAGTCACCGTGATGGTGGTGAATCATGCTGGTGCCAGCCGTGGTGCCTTCCATGTCGATAACATCGCCGTAGCATGTTGCATCGGAATGCACGATGCGAAACATGATCAACTGCGTTGACGTTGGCGAACGGCGTGACTTTGCGAGCGTCTCGCCATTGACGAATGAACTGCGCCAGAGCGCCCACATCGTGACTTGGCCGAAGCCGCCTTCGAACGCGTCGCAACCGAGCGTGACGCCATCCATCGTGATGCGCTCATTTTCGCTCATCAGTTGACCGTTCGAGGTTTGGTCATCGAGGCGATAACCGAGTGGCATGTTGCTCATCGAGCAATCACGAACCATGAGTCGGGTCTTGTCGGTGCCGGTGCCGCGTAGTTGCACGGCGGCGCTTGACTGGGCTTCGAACTCGCAGTGGGCGACCATAGCCATTCCCGTGACGGGGTTGGCCGGTGCGGGCATCTTCGCATCGATGGCGACGCCGCCGTTTTCAAAACGGAAGCCGCTCACAACCAGTGCGCGCGAACCCATCAATAGGATCGTCGCCTGTGTGCCGCCGTCCAAGACGGGCATGTTGCCGCCGGCAGAGATACCCGTGACGGTGACCATGCCGGTTGCCGGGAGCGGACCAGTGAGGTTGGTCAGCGGTGCTTGGATCGTGATGATTGGCGTGATCGCACAATCCACGAGGATCTCGGTGACGGTGCCACTACCTGAAACGCGCGCTTGTTCAGCTGGCGATAAGCTGCCAATCGACAGTGAGCCGTTGGCTAGCTGGATGGCTTCATCCAGTGACAACTTGGAATCTCCGACACTGCCGTGCGACTGGGGGTCGTTGACGTTGGCAGAACCAGTTGGTCCCTGGCTTGAGGCGAGAAGAGCTGCGACAAAGGTGCAAAGAAGCATGAGTTCGGCAATGGGCTGGAACTCTGAAGTATAGCATGTGCGAGATGGCGCGAGGGGAATCGGATATCCGCGCGCTATCGATCGACAGTAATGCAATCACGAACTCATGATGCGATGGTGACTTCGTGGCACCTAGGCGTTTTGGCTAAGTCAGCAAGCTTTATCCAGCTTGACCGTTTTTCTCGCGGTAGGCTAACTTCAGGGCGTGCGCCTTTGTTAGATCTGCCCCCTTACGCGCACGACAGGCATCATGATCACCAGCGTTCTGTCTCTGTTGTCTATTGGAGGATTGGCCGGCTCGGGACCATCCGGAACTCCCGTGCCATCCTCTGCCTTCCATGCGATCGCGTTCGTTACCGATCCGTTGTCACACGGACTCGTTGGCGACAATCTACTGTCGCTCAACGAGGCCATTCGTCTTCACAATGGCACACTGACCGTTGGTCAGCTGTCGGTGGCTGAGCAACTGCTGGTGAGTCTGTTGCCAGGGACGGGCGTGACGGGTGACATCACCTGGATTGAGATCGATGCCGAGTGCACGCCAACGATCACGATTGAGCAAGACCTCGAAACGATCGTTAACACGACGTTTGGCCTGTTTATTCGCGGTTCGGGCGGTGTGCCAAAGTTCGATTTCACAGGCGCAGCCGTCACTCGCGGCATCCACTCGACGAGCAACAGCCTGATCCTCCAGGATCTGCATCTCCAAGGAGGCCTATACGGCCTCGATGTGTATCAGTCGGATGTGACTGGCCAGCCAGGTTGCTCACTGCACGGCGTCGTGTTCGAGGACCACTCGCAGTTTGGGTTGCGCGTGACCGGCACTCTGGCGAACGCCATTGGCCGCTTGATCGTCGAAGAGTGTGAATTTATCAATGTGTCTGATGCCATCGAGCTCGACGAGACGCCTGCCGATCGCACCACGATCTTTGAGGCGCATGACGTGCTCATCACAGGCGCCGTTGACGCAATTGATCTCGCAGTGGGGACAGGCGGCACGGCGCGGTTCACGTTTGATCGCGTGATCATCGAGTGTTCCGGTGTTGGCATCGACTTGCTTGCTCCCGCGACCAGTGGGCGACCATTGTTGATTGAAGGCAATCACACCCGTGTGCGCGCCCCGGTTTGTGCGCGATTCGATGGCGCAACTGACGCCGTGACGTGGATGCAGTGTGGCATGTGGAGCCTACTGGCGACTTCGGGTGGCACTGCGCTCGATCTTGGCGTTGTCGGCAATCAGGTCTACGGCGATATCAACGAGTTCCGTTGTGTTGGTGACGTAACCATTGCGACGGGCGGCACAGCCCTGCCGTTGCGCGTGCGCAACATGCGCTGCAAGGATGGCGCCGTCACAATGTCGACCACGGCGTCCCAGCCGCTAGCCATCACCGAGTCGCGATTCCGCAATTGCACAACGGATACGGCCGGCCCCGGATCAGTATCGCTCGGCAACTCAAGCTTCGAGGGTGGTTCGCTCGGCAACTCGTCACTACCTGGATTGCTGCAAGCGACTGGCTGCTTCATTGCGAACGCAGGGGGCGGTGTCACTGCCAACCAGTCGCTGACACAAGCTCACCTAGGCTCGATGGAGGTCGCGCCAGACGACGGTGTCATCGGTGGCTCAATTCAGTTCTTCGCAGACCTGCCGCCCGGATTCGTGTGTGCATTCGCGGTTGGCAACGTCCCGGGTATCGTGCCCGTGCTGCCCGCTCCGTTTCATGTCTACCTAGACACTGCTGGATTCGTGTTCTTGCCCGGTATCTATGCCGGGCAGCAGAGCGCGCTTTGGGCCGTGCCGAATCTCCCGCAGTTTCGCGGCCACGACCTGATTGTGCAATCGATCGTGCTGCCGTTGGGTGGGGTGCAGGCGCCGGCTTTGCAACTGCCACCCGGCTGGCGCTTGGTTCTCAACTGAGACTGACCTCTTGGGTGGGTAGGGCGGGGTGTCGTCGTTGTGGTTGTGCGGGCGTGGCGTGATTGCCGATGCGGGTGCAGGAGCGTTCTAG
>CALCZA010000148.1 GCA_937906475.1 uncultured bacterium | reverse complement strand
CGATTCCAGGTCGGCAACCAATCTGTGGCGAGGAGCTAGGCCGTCAGGCCGAACGACGATAGCTGCGAAGCAGTTCGCAGAGTCGCTCACCAACGACCACCCCGTCACCGTTCGGTGGTTCGTCGCTGCTCGGCTCGATCAGGTCATTGGCGATGCCCTGGTGGGGCCGCTGTTCGTGGTCGTGTTTGGTGAATAGCGTGTCGTTGTCGATCACCAAAAACTGCATGTCGCGCAGGACGCCATCAACGCCGTCCGTCAAGCTGCACGCGACCTGCGGTTGTGAGGACGGGGCGCACCTGCGGTCGATTCCTCGGAGTTGGCCCTCGTCTCTCTGAGAGTTCTGCGGGTGGCGAGAAAGCTGACGATTTCCGTTGGCCGGGTCCCCTTCGGTGCGGTGCGCCACGCCCTCGCCGGGGGGGCGTGACGATCGTTTGGCCTAGAGTTCGCCGAGCGTGATCGCGGCGAGCTTGGTGTTGGCGGCGCTCGGTATGATGCCCTCAAGTTGGACGCCCTGGGCGTAGAGAACTAGGCCGATGAAGCTCGGGTTGTTCGGAATAGCCATGCTGAAGTTCGGGGCCAAGTCGATCACGAGGGGCGACATCTGCAGGCTGCAGGTGGGGCCGCTTCCGGCGAAGATCGTGTTCATCGACAGCGGCGGAATCGTGGCAGTGCCGACGAGCACGATGGGTAGGTTGCCCGGGGTCAGGTTGGTGAGGTTGATGTCCAGGTTTGCGCCGATCGCGGGCATCGTTGGGGAGGACATGGCAGCAGTCATGCCGCTGCTCGCGACTGGGCAATCGCTGCCCATCATGGTGAAGCTACCCCAAGTCTGGGGGCCGTGTGTGCGGGTGCGGTTTTTCGTGCCGTTGAACTCGTTGCAAGGACCGTAGACGCCCTTGTTCAGCGCGGCGATCCAATGCATGCCGCCGTTGCGGCATGACACACCATTGCTCGAGATTTCCGTCCAGTCCGTCCCGTTGAATTCCCAGGTCTTGTTGCTGGCGGAGCCGCCGTTGCCACCGTGGACAATCATCATCTCCGTGAGTGGGTTGTAGTACGACATCGAGGCGAAGAGCCCTTGCGCCGGGTTGGAGCTGTTGAAGGGAGTCGTCCCCCCTGTGGCAAGTTGCGTCCAGGAGCCGGTCGTGAGGTCGAACTGCCAAGTCTCGCCAAGGGTGCCGTTCGGGTTGAAGCTCTGCCCGCCGTGCAGGATCAGGTCACCCTGATTCGGGCGGTGCTCCATCATCGCGTTTTGAATCGTCGGGCCAGTGTTGGACAGGAGTGCCCAACCGCCGCCGGTCCACAGCCAGGTCTCGTTGCTCTTGTAGCTGGTTCCCGTCGCGTCCCATGCAGCGCCGCCGTGGAAGATCACGCCGAAGCCCGGAACGTACACGCCGTTGTTTACGAGCCAGCGACCATCAGGTGAGCCTGTGGCTGGCGTGACGTTGACCCAGCCATTGGTCGCATCCCACTCCCAGGTGTCGTTGTCATGAGTGCCGCTGACGCCGTTGGTGTTGTTGCCGCCAAAGACCACGAACTTGCCGCGTGCGACGTCGTAGGCCCCAACGGCGCCCACGCGCGTTCCGGCACTGGCGCCTGAAGCGGTCCGCATCGTCCAAGTGGTCCCGTCATAGGTCCAGAGTTCGTCGTTACCGGCGAATGCCGCGCCGGTCTGACCACCGTACATGTAGTAGAGAGTGCCGTCGGTGCCCGTGGCAGTTCGCTCGCGAGCCCCTGGGGATGTCGCTGGGGTTTCGAGGGTCCAATTGAAGGCTTGGGCGTTGGCGGCTGCTGCCAAGCCAGAGAGGGCGGCGACCTTGAGCAGTGCGTTCATGTTGTTCGGCGCGTATGCGGTGTTTCTGTTTGGGGTGGGGATACCCGGGAATGTATGGCGATGAGCATATAGCAGTCCCGGTTCTTGCTGTGGCGACGTTTGCTGCGCGATAGGCGGGGGAGTTCGATATATCGAGCGGCTGGCACGGCGGGCAAACCGTAACGCGCGGGTGTCATGCGCTCCGGCGCACACGCGTGACGCAGATGCTCAGGTCGTTGAAGCTGGGCTGGCTTGCAACATCCTCAACCGCATGACCGAGCTTGGAATGCGGGCTTCATACGCCGTGCGAATGTGAACTTGGATACTTGCGGCCACGGTCTTGCCGGCCGTGGCTTCATGCACCAACGCCGCGGCGATAACGGTCCGCTGCAGCGGACCGTTATCCTTCCGCGCCGAGTCCTGGCGTCCGACGCAAGCCTCAAGCCGCGCTCGACTGCCCAGCGAAGAACTCCGTCACTGCGCTGCTCTTCAGGAATCTCCAGAGCGCTAGATTGACCACGATAGACCCGAGCCGCAGAGCCAGCGCTTCACTTGTCCACTGCATCTTGATAACGCCGAAGGCCATCAAGGCGATGAAGAAGACGATTATGCTGTTAGTCGCAATCGACACGGGCGCCTGCCAGGCCACCAAAAGAACGCCCCACTTGCACCGAACCAACAGCATTAGGCCGCCGAGACCGACCGCCGCTGAACAACCCAGTAACACCCACATCGAGATATCAAGGTAAGCCTCGCTAAAGGGGGTGAACCCCATGAATGGGTTATGCCAAAAGCCCCATCGCAGATCGTCTCCGTCTGACCTGTCTAACAAATCAAGCAGCCAGACGGCGCCTCCGATCAGACCACTGGCGATAGAGACGAGGGCTGAGATTCGCAGTAAGAGCGCGACGCGTGAGGCCATTATTCTTATCGATCGGAGTGAGTTATCTCAGTTCAGCAAGCCCCAGGACATTGGCTTTGTCGCCGCGCCCTGAAGGACAACGTCTTTGGTCGAGCCGTTCGACGCGCCGCGTCGGCAGTCTGCGTCGACTAGTTAGGTCGGCTCTAGCTTAAGCGATCGCGCACGGCCCGCGACGGTTTCTCGATGCCGTAGAGTTGCTCCCCGAAAGCTGTTGGCATCGCCAGTGTATGTCTAGGGCTCCATTCGCCCCAGCCCGCGTGCTCAGCGCTTGATATAGGCGAGGTTGCCGCGGCAGCCGGGCACTTGTGCCAATGCAAGTCGCCAGGCCTTCTCGTCGAGGATCAGTCCGGCAGTGGCCAGTGGATCGGTGTCGATGCCACGCTTGCCGCGCACACAACTCACGCGCCGGTCTGTAACCCCGAGTCCGCTCCGCGGATCGATGACGTGGGCGTAGCGCACGCCGTCGATCTCGACGTAGCGGTAGATATCGCCCGAGACCGACGCCGCGCTGTTGGCCGCCGTGAACGACAGTGGCTGAGGCCTTCCGTCTTCCGTCTTGATCAGTAGATCCGGCACGGTCACGCGCCAGCCGTCTTGGCCTGGCGGCGCATCACCGAACACCATGTCGCCGCCGGCTCGATAGCGACACCGCGTGATGCCGCGCTTGTGCAACAGGCGTACGATCTCGTCCCCGATCATGCCCTTCGCTAAGCCGCCAAGGTCGAGCCACATCCCTTGCGTTCGCAGCGCGGCTGTGGACTTGTTATCGTCGATTACGAGCGCCTTCGCGTTGACGTAGCGACGGGCGTTCTGCAGGCGGTGCTCTGGCGGCAGCGCGCCGATGCGTCTGGAGGTGCGCCAAAGCTGTACGAATGGCTTCGCGGTGATGTCGAAGGCGCCGTTCGTGATCGCGTGCATCTCTACCGAACGTCGAAGTGCTCGGAGTAGCTCGGTCGGGACCTCGACGGGTTCGGGCGCTCTTGCGGCCACGAGATTGAGCGGGCTCGGCGGCTCGTAGGCGTAGTCGTTCATCATGGCCGACAGTTCCGCCACCCGCGCGAACGCCGCCTCGGCAGCCGTGGCGGCCTGCTCAGCGCTATCCGCATAGAGGCTGAGCTCTACCGGGATGTTGCCGAAGTGCACCTGCTCGAAGGTGAACTTCGACGGCTCCTGTGGCGCGTTTGCACGCAGACCCTGTCCAAGGATCAGCGCGACGGCCGTAAGCAGCCGGGCGATCACTTCTCTTTTGGGAGGTTGACCGGATCGCACACCAGGCGGAAGCCCATGTCGAAACGGTCGCGATACCACCAGAGGCTCTTTGGCAAGTTGGGGTAGGTCTCGTTCCAGATGCTCTGGCTCTCGGTCTTCTTCCAATCTATCGACAGGTCTTCCTTCTTGACCAGGTAGGAGCCGCCGCGGATGAACACTTCGTCGGCCATTACCCATTCGGCGACGTTGCCCCAGAAGTCGTGCAGGCCGAATTTGTTCGCCGGCTTTTGCGCGATCGGCATCGTGAGCTTCGCGCCCCACTCGTCTTCCCCGCAGTTGCCGTCCAGCCACGCGACTTCGTGCGGGTTCTCGGGCACACCGCCGGTCGCCTCGGCGATGTAGCGCCACTCATCGTCGGTCCACAGGCGGTATGAGCGGCCGGTCAGTTCGCTGACGTGGCGGCAGAATGCCAGGGCGTTGCGGCGCGAGACGCCTAGCACGGCGCGACCATCAAACCCGTGGCCACGCGAAGCATCCTCGTAGCAGGGGGTCGGGCGCAGCAGTTCGTCTTTGAGGTCTGCCGCATGGATGGGGTCTTCGACGTCCGTGCAGTAGGACCAGGCGCGGAACATGTCCCACGACACTTCGGTCTTCTGCGCGTAGAATGGCTTGATCCCGCGTTTGGCGTCGCCTGGGATGAGGATCATCTCGAACTCGGCCGCGTAGTCTAGATTGAGGATCTTGTCGTCGCCGCGCTCGTTCTTGTAGTCGACATAGTCGGTGAAGCGATCGGGTAGCGACGAGGCGTCGACGGTGGCTGCCGATGCGCCGGCGGCCAGCAATGCCTGTAGTTCGCGCTGCAGTTCTGCCTGGCCCGTTTCGATGCGGTTGAGTCGCGTTGCGAGTGTCTTCACCTGTGCCGTGAGCTGGCCGTTCTTCGCCTGTTGCGCGACGAGTTCACGATTGAGTTCGGCGACCACTGCCAGCGGATCCGGCGTCGCATGGATCCGGATGTCTATCAGCACCTCGTCGTCGACTTCTGCTGGCGGCTCGAAGCCCTTTCGTTTGGCAACCTTGAACGCGGTGCGCGAAATCGGGAACGTCGCGTCTAGTAGTAGACTCTGCTCGTCGATCTGCATGCGGGCGAAGATCGTCATCTTGCGCTCGACCCCGTTGAGTTGCAGGTTGCATAGAAGCTTGTGGGTCCAGCCGTCAATGGCGCTGGCGAACGAGGCAAGCTCGTCGTCGGCCCGGACCACAGTCTTTTGCGTGGTGAGTACCGCCATCGGGTGATCAGGCGCGAACCACTCGTTGTCGCGCACGGTATTGATCATTGCGTTCGGTGCCGGGTGGTCGCCGTGGCCCCGCATTGCGTTGACCACGATCTGCAACTCACCTGCTCGCAGCGAGCGCGTCTGGGGATCGATCAGAACGCGGCCTGCCAGCCGTGGCCACGCGCCGGAGTAGTCGTGGCGCGTTCCCGCAAGGACCTTGCCGCAGCGCCAAGTGATCTGCGTGTTGCCGCCTTCGTCGATGGGGGTCAGATCCAGGGCGACGTCGCTGTCCTTGGCGGCGACGCTGGCGACGTCGCCGATCTCGATGGCGGCGGTCTCGGAGATCTCGTCGAGCGGCTGGTTGAGCCAGGACTGGTACCAGGCCATGCCGGCCATGCCGACCGCGACAACGGAGAGGAGGGTCGCCGAAACGGCGAAGAACGTGACCTTCTTGGACATACAGCGATACGGGAGGGGCCGGCCGGAAGCGCGAAACCGGGTCGCGAGCATAGCCCCGGCCCGGGCTCGCTGCCAGGGGCCTAGCGGCGCAAGGAGGCCAGGCGGTTCTCGCCGAACGCAGCAACGCCCTCTAGGATTCTTGGCGGATCGAACGGCAACGTCCCGAGGCAACGACAGAACTCGCATGAAACACTTCACCATCGCTTTCTCTCTGGCCGTTGCACTCTGCACTCAGGCATCGGCGCAACTCAAGCTCGCCAACTCCTTTGGCGATCACATGGTCTTGCAACGTGACCTTGGCGCGAGGGTCTGGGGCACCGCCACACCTGGCGAAACTGTTGTGATCGCTTTCGCTGGCAAGTCGGCAACGGCAACCGCGGCGAAGGATGGTCGCTGGATCGCCACCCTACCTCCCATGCCAGCCAACGCGGTAGGTCGACAACTCGTCGTAACCGGCTCGGGCGACAGCGGCGCGGGCGGCAGTGTGCGAATCGATGATGTACTCGTCGGGGATGTATGGGTCTGCGGTGGGCAGAGCAACATGGCATGGACAATGCGCGGATCTCGCGATGCAGACATCGAGATCGATTCCGCCGATACGCCACAAGTCCGCTACCTTCGTGTGCCCAATGTCGCGCGCGCCGAGCCACAGGCCGACTTTCCAGTCGAGAGTCCGACTCACAAGGTTGGCAACTGGCGACTCTGCACTCCGGAACAAGTCGAAGACTGCACCGCCGTGGGCTACTACTTCGCCCGCCGCCTACATCGTCGACTCCGGATCCCGATCGGTATCATCGACACTTCGTGGGGCGGGACGATGGCGCAGCACTGGTGCTCCAAGCCAACGCTGCGAACGTTCGCCACGGTAGATTCCTACTTCGAAAGCTACGAAACCAAACGCAAGCAGTGGGTCGACGGCGGCCAGGAAGAGGGTGCCAGTCGCCGCTTCGAGGCCGACGTCGCAACTTGGCAGAAGGCTTGTGAGGTAGCTAAGGCTTCTGGCGAGCGCGAGCCAGGTCGACCTAACCAGCGCAATTACGAGAACCCGGCTCACCTTGCACACCCTGGTGCGATGTTCGATGGAGTGATTGAGCCAATCAAGAACACGGTTCTGCGCGGAGTGGTGTTCTACCAAGGTGAGAACAACTCCTTCGGAGAGAGTTGGAAGCCCTTCTCAAGCACTTTCCCCGCCGTCATCCGTGACTGGCGAAAAGCATTCGGAGTGGCCGATTTGCCGTTCTGCAATATCCAGATTGCCGGCTGGAGCACGCGTCGCTCGATGACCTACGACATGAACCACCACACCAACATCGTTCGTGAGGTGCAGTTGGATACCTGGCAGAAGACAGAGAACACCGGACTCATCGTCAGCTACGATTGCAACAGCAATGGCAGCATCCACCCAGCACGTAAACAGCCCGTCGGAGAACGCACGGCGCGTTGGGCGTTAGCCAAGGTCTACGGGATAACGGACAGTCGCAACAAGCGGCCAATCGAATGGCGCGGCCCGCTGTATGAGGGAATGCGGATCGTCGACAACAAGGTCCTAGTCTCGTTCGTCAAGGCCACGGCGCGAGGCCTGCGACTCGACAAGGATGTGACATTCGGTTTCTACGTGGCCGGCGAGGACCAGACGTTCCACCACGCATCGGCACGCATTCTCGGTAAGACGGACGAGGTCGAGGTCTGGTGCGATGCCGTCAAGCAACCGGTGGCAGTCCGCTACGGCTGGTCTAATCTTCCGGCAGGCACACTGCTGAACGGTCGCGAGCTACCGGCCTACCCGTTCCGCACCGACAGTTGGCCGATAGAGCCTCATCAGTCGACTGGTGCCTACGTTCGCGCTGAACGTCGATGACTTCGAAGCGAACAACAGTGCTGAGCAACGGCCGACCGGAGCCCGTAGGTGTTGCAGCGCTGCCGTGACAATCCGGCGAACCACTGGATATCACGGTGTCGTCAGCGCTCGTCATCAGCCAGTCGCAGTCGCTTGTTGCCGAGTTGCTCTTTCTACCTGCGGTTCTCCTTGACCAGAGACTTGATGGCGTGGGGCAAGGTGGCGAGCAGGAACCTCAGGAGCGAATTGTCGACCAGTGGGCCGAGCTGTCGACGTTCAAGCGGCCGACGTAACGTTTACTGCTGAAGCGCGATCGAGTTTCCGGATAGCACGCGGTCTTGGATTCATGCACCAACGCCCTAGTTTGCGCTCACGAGCTTGTGGGCTTGCGCGCATGCTGATCGCTGCGTCGAGTCGATTTGTGGCCGCCTCAAGAGCGCTGCTGCCGAGCGCGGCGCCGGTAAACAAGCTGCCGATACACGCCAGTGTGGAACCACCGACTCAACCAGAAGCGCATCGTGCGATGTTTTAGATCGCCGATCTCGTCAGGCCCTGATCCCACCGGCAAGTTAGCGGACTCAATCAGCTGCGGGTAGACGCTCTCGCAAACGTGATCGTACAATTGTTGGTCCGTCTCGTTGGCCTCATGTAACAAGCGATATGCCTCGGGATCATCTAGGACTTCGTGCCGATCATCGCGGTTAGGCGTGACATGAAGCCGCTTGTACTCAAGGCGTAATGGATGTGGAGACAACTTGGATAGGGCGATGAGTGACTCGTCAAACTTCTCGGTCAAGCCAACAAACAGATAGTCTGCAAGCTCGCGCTTAGCGTGCTCGAGATCCTCCCTGCCGGCGATCATCTTCGTCTGCACGTTCCACATCGTCTGGTCTTCCATGAACTCATAGAAGCTCAACGACCGACCTCCACGTCGTGCCGCTCGCTTGTTGTGCAGGAAGTGCGAGAGGCAGCGCTTTATTGGGTCCCTGAGAAATGTGAACCGCAGTAATGGTGTCTCGAAATGATCACTCGTCCCGATCAAACTGTGGCCTGAGATGCACCGCAGACCAAACCGATAGATCTTCTTCGCAAAGATCAGGTCCTCCTCATTGGCAGCCGGATCAACTTGCGGCATTAAGTTGCAGAGTTGCACGCAAAACGAGTTCTGCAGGACCAGCTTCAGGGTGGATCCAGCGGTTTTTTGGATATGCACAAAAGCTAGAAGCGGCTCTTGAGACTTCGCATTAACGCCTGCCATCAATCAAGCTTCTCCCAGTATATCTTTACTAACTTCAGATGTTCTCTGCAT
>CALCZA010000147.1 GCA_937906475.1 uncultured bacterium | reverse complement strand
CGCGAAACAAACCGCCGAGGCCTAAGACCCCGAGAAGTTGGTGAACGTCTTGCCGTCGTAGCGGCACGCTCCGGCATCGACGTGTCCGAACCAGATATTGCCGGCCTCGTCTTCCAGCATGCCGTAGACGTTGTCGCTGTTGAGTCCGTCGCTCTTGGTGAAGTGCTTGAAGGCTTTACCGTCGTAGCGCGTCGCGCCGCCAACTTGGCCCCCACCGGGATGTCCCATCCAGACGTTGCCGGTGCGATCGATCAGCAGCGAACCGACGAAGTCTGCCATCAGCCCATTCTTCATCGTGAAGGTCGTCAGGGTCTTGCCGTCATAGCGAAAGGCACCTGCCTCGCCACCGAACCAGAGGTCGCCAGAAGGTGCCACCGCCATCGACCGAACGTTGCGGAACGACCTGCCAACCTGATCGGCGAAGTTAGCGAACGTCTTGCCGTCGTAGGAGCAGATGCCGCCCTGCGTGCCAAACCAGATCTTACCCGCGGCATCTTGGCCAATCGTGTAGATCGAGTTGTGAAGTAAGCCGTCCGCCGTAGTGAAGTTGCTCAGGGTCTTGCCGTCGTAACGACTCACGCCGCCTTCGGTGCCAAGCCAGATATTCTTGTCGCGGTCTTCAAAGATCCAATTCACGTTGTTGTGGGCCAAGCCGTCTTTAGCCATGAACTTCGTGAAGGTCTTGCCGTCGTAGCGCGTCGCACCACCGGTCATCGAGCCAAACCAAAGCTCGCCTGAGCGGGCTTCCAGCAGCGAGAAAATCCTCACCTTCGGCAGCCCGACCTCTTCCCCGAAGTTCGTGAATGCCTTGCCGTCGTATCGAATCGGACCACCAAAGGTCGCGAACCAGATGTGACCCTCGCGATCCTGAAGCATGTTGCGAATGATCACCCGCGGCATATACGAAGTCGACTTCGCCCCAATCGGCTGGAAGTAAGGATCGTGCTTCCGTGCCAGCGGGTGCTCGCTTGTCAATCCTTGCGACGGCACCGCAATCGCCGTGCTGATGACGGCGAGCAACGGCAAGAACAACGCGAGTGCATGGTGATGCTTCATAGCTACAGTCTCACACGACGGTATCGCAAACGATGTCAGCGCGGTGTCAATACAGTGCCAGTCAGCACGTCACCAAACAGGTCCTCGAACGAGCCACCCCCGAGAGGGCAGGTAAATCGCTGGGGGCTCACATGACGTCGCATGAGTGGCTCGATAGCAGGTCGACCGGCGTCCACCCCCCCCTGACGCCACGCGTGACGGCGATGTGGCATCTAAGACCTTGCTGAATCCGTCGAACCCATCAACACTGCGGGACCGGATCCATAGAGCTCCCCAAGGATAATGTTCATGTCACGCACCGCACCGCTCGCCCTGATCTTCATCTCCCTGCTCGCCGCCGCGGCGATTGCGCAAGGTCCGCCGCGCACGACCCGCGTCGTGCCCTACCCAATCGACCTACCCGCGGGCTTTGAAGCAGCCATCGAAGCTGGCACGCGCTCCCGCACGGGCGAGCCCGGCGCCAAGCACTGGACCAACTACGCGCGCTACGACATCGCGATCGAAGTCGACCCAAAGGCTTCGCGCCTCACTGGCACGGCGAAGATGACCTACGTCAACCGTTCGCCGGACGACTTGCGGTCGCTCACCGTGCACCTCTACCAAGACATGATGCGCTCAGGCCGCATGCGCACGCGCAACATCACGACAACGGATGGCTTCGAGTTGCAGGAAGTGCGCGTCGATGGCGAGAAGGTTCGCGCCCGCGCTCGCGACACGAAGTTGACGGTGCGTCTACCGGAAGCGCTGCCAAGCGGTAGCGAGAAGACGATCGAGATCGACTACGCGTTCAATATCCCCAAGGCCGGCACCGCGCCGCGCATGGGCTACGAAGGCGACAAGGTTATCTACCTCGGCTATTGGTATCCGCAGTTCGCCGTCTATGACGACGTCGAAGGCTTGGTCGCCGACCCCTACCGCGGCAACGGCGAGTTCTACATGGACTTTGCCGACTACGATATCGCGATCACCGCGCCGGTCGGCTACATCGTTCGCGCCACGGGCGTTCTACAGAACCCTGCTGACGTGCTGACCAAGCAATCGCAAGAGCGGCTGGAGCTTGCGCGCGAGCAACGCGAAATCGTGCACATCGTCGACGCCGACGATCTCGAAGCAGGCGATGCGACGGCGCAGTCAAAGAGCGGCAAACTGACTTGGAAGTTCCACGCCGAGAACGTTCGCGACGCCGCGGTCAGCCTTGGCCGCACCTACCTCTGGGATGCAACGCACGCCGTGATCAAGGACAAGCACGGTCGCGGCCAAGACGGCACCTGCATGATCCACTCGGTGTTTGAGAAGAACGCCGGCGACTGGATTCGCGGTGCTGAGTACGCGCGCCACACGATCGAATACATGTCGGAGCACGTCTATCCCTACCAGTGGCCGCACATGACCGCCTGTGAGGGCGTCATCGGCGGCGGCATGGAATACCCGATGATGACGATCGTCGGTGGCCGCCGCCCGGCGGGCACGATCGCGCACGAACTGATCCACATGTGGTTCCCGATGCTGCTCGGCAGCAACGAAAAGCGCTACGCCTGGCAAGACGAAGGCTTCACGTCGTTTTGGACGACGCTATGCCGCGACGACTTCAACGGCAAGAAGTTCGGCGGCAGGCGGTCTGTGATGCGAGTCGGCGACACCATTGGCCGCGGCCGCGACGTTGCCTGCATGCGTCATGGCGACACCTACGGCACGGAGAGCTTTGGCTTTGCCAGTTACAGCAAAACCGAAGGCATCCTGCACCAATTGCGCGGACTGATCGGCGATGAACTGTTCTTCAAGGCGTTCAAGGAATACGCGCGCGACTGGGCGTTCAAGCACCCCTACCCCTACGACTTCTTCAACACGTTTAGCCGCGTCGCCAAGCAGGACCTCGCCCCCTACTTCCGCACGTGGTTCTTCGAAACGTGGCGCCTCGATCACGCGATCGCCGACGTTGCCGTCAAGGGCAACACGACGACCGTGCAGATCGAAGACAAGGGCCGCGCCGTGCATCCATGCATCGTCGAGGTCACCTACGGTGACGACCGTAAGGAACGCAAGGTGATCGACACCAAGACATGGTGGCAGGGCACGGGAGCGACGCTGAAGTTCTCGGGTAAGGCCGTCGAGGTCGTGATCGACCCGGACATCCAAACGCTCGACGCGGACCGCGATAACAACCGCTGGCGCAAGGGCAAATAGCGGCGCCGACTGGCCGCGCATTCGCGTGCGGCCTCGCCCCGGTCTACTCGGGCTTCTGGGGATGCGCACAGGCGCACGGCGTCGCCTGACAGCGCGGACAACCAGCGCCGTATTTCTTGCGGCCGATGGCTTCGAGATCGAGGCCGTGCAGCGACGAGAGCGTGGCGAGCCAGGCGTAGACATCGCCAAACTCTTCTTCGAGGTTGTCGCGCTCACCGCGACGGATCGCGCGCACCAGTTCGCCAACTTCTTCAACGAACCAGAGCAGCGTGCCTTGCGTGCCGCGGTCCTTATCGCGATCGAAGTAGATGTCCTCGATCAACCGCTGGAACGTGCCGTCTTTGGCCGGACGCTCCGCACTCATTCTTGGCTGCCCTTCTTGACGGTGATCAGCACGACATCTTCACGCAGACCGTCATCACCAGCATCTTGCTCGATCGAACCCAGCATCATGTTCATGAACATGTTGGTGTGACGTGGCGACTGTTGTGGCAGCGCTTCGAGCAAGCCCTCGGCACGCAGCAACGCGTCGTTGCCAAATACCAAACGAATGCCCGGGCTCATTTCGATCGGCTGCGGGCGCAGAGATTTTTCGAACACGGGACCGTCGTCAAGGCCAAGTGCGATTCCTTCGGCGTTGAGTTCGAGCACTTCACCGCGTTGGCAGATCAGCAGCGGCGTGCGCGCGCCAGCTTGGTAGAGCTTGCAGCCTTCGGAGTTCATCTGCAGCATCGTCGCCACCGCACAGGCACCTGCTGGCAGGTGCTTCTTCATGACCTTGTTGGTGTGCGCCAATGCGCGCCGCGGCGTGGCACCTTGGCCGAGCGCGCGATGCACTTCGTCGCGCGCCAGGCGACAGGCGTAGACGGCCAGGGCACCGTGGCCTTC
>CALCZA010000146.1 GCA_937906475.1 uncultured bacterium | reverse complement strand
AGCCGACGCGCTCCACCGCAGTTTGGGCACGTAAAAATCTCCACCCGAAACACCCGCCGCAACAGCTCCGCCCACGTGTAGTAGCGCCGAACTGCGCGACGCCACTTACCGGGACGATGCGGCACCCGCACTACCGGCGGCGCTTCAGACCCCGCGCCAACTTCGTCAGACCGCGCTTCTACCGGATCCGCGCAGACCTCGTCGAGCTCGTCGAGCTCGCCCTGTTCGCCATCCTCATCGACCTGAGGAACGACCCGGTGCCGCAAACTGGCTCCCGGCGCAGTTGGCGCGACACAACCCCAGGATGGATGCAGAGTCTGTCGAGCGATATTGCGGTCTCGGGGGCCGAGCGAACGTGGCGGGAACTCGGCCAGTGCAGCCGCGACATTCGACAATTGTGCAGGCGCGTCAAGACGGGGCCGGCTGCACAACACACCGGGCTTGAATTGAGGCTCCATTTGCTTGAGGGGTGGGCGGTGGAATGCGCGGTAGCTTGCGACATCGCCGTCAAGGCCATTCGCGCGAATAAGCGGGACACTCAAGGCAGCGATAAGAGATTCTTTGCAAGGGTGTTAGAAGTTCGGGCATCGGTGTCGGCAGGCTTGAAGAAACCTTCGGCTGAGCTCCAAGTATTAGAGCACGTCGAAGAGATCGGCGGAGTCAAGTAATTAGCGTTCTGCTGGGGACAACGCGGGCACCGGTGATCGCGTGGTGTCCGGAAATTGGGCGTTGGTGCACAAATCCCAAGGATGCTCGCGCAAGCTGCCGATACGGGGTTTTCCATCTCCGCTACCGGTATTAAGCTGTTTTTCCTATGTCCTTCCAATTCTTGAGTGCTCTGCCACTGACGACTGCCGAATGGCGGGTGATCGCCCAGCGCGCTAGCTGGACGACCCTGCGCATGAACCTCAACACGTTGCACCGCCACGGTGTGTTCGCTTGCGACGAGACCACCATGCTCGTGGCGGAACGACTCGCCGATCCAGAACGCATCCAAAAAGCCAAAGCCTTCCCGTACCAGATCATGACCACGCTACTGAACATCACCCACGATGCTCCAGGTGTCCTGCGCGACGCTCTCGAGCAAGCGATGGAGATTGCGACGGCGAACGTTCATGCGCCAGACGTGCATCGCTCAGCAGCGTCCTCGAACCCTCGGATTCGCGCCCAAAACGGATCGGCTGAGTTTCCGGATACTGCGCGGCCATCAGCGACCTCGCGCGCCGGAAACTGGGCCGAATCAGCGTCGGCTGAGTTTCCGGATAGCACGCGGTTCACCGCAGTCCGAGTCCACTTTGCGCTCCACAGCCCTCCCGACGTCGCATTCCAGAGGTGATGCGACTGAGCGACTCGGTAGACTGCTTCGCAGCTACCGCCGCACGGCATGACGGCCTTGGTCCTTGTTGACAGGCTGATTGCCGACTTCGAATCGCGCCACCGGTCTGCGAGATCGGCCGAAACCGACAACTGCTTTAGGAGAACCACTCTTTGGTCATCGGCGTGTCTTGAATGGCCAATTCCACCCAAAACGGACTCGGCTCAATTTCCGGATAGGACGGGATAGCACGAGCCTGCGTGGCCAACACCGGGATTCGTGCACCAACGCCACACTGCGCTGCCAGGCAAGTATTCACTCACCGCAATCAAAGATCATTAGTGCTAGACGAGATATGTTCAGCAGGCGAGCGCCGGCCGAACTCTCTAAACGCCGCCAAGAACCCAGTGACCATTAGTATGACGATCCTTTGACGAGGCGTCAGATAGATGTCGCCCATGCACCCACAGCGGGCTGTCGGCCAAAAAAACACGCTTAGGGCACTTAGAGTCGACGCAAATAGAACGACGAGACGAACCACCCGCTCCACTTGAGTCCAAAGAAGGACTGCAACAACCAGCTCAAGGAACCCGACCAGATAGAAGGCCCACTCCGGCAGATCTTGAATGACGTCGTAGCCAGACGTAAATTTCGCCGCAGCAAAGAGTACGAAACCAACCGATAATACGGCCGTCGATGCAATGTTGATTTTTGCCCTGGTCATTTGTTGTTGCTATTGCTGGATAACCGTCATCTCGATCCCCACGCCAACACATCAGCCAGGAGATACCGCAATTTCAGAGCAGGCCGCCCGTCACTGACTAAACCTCAGCACCAGCGGCTGCCATTCGCTTGCCTGTTTACGAATCGTCACCTCCGCCTGGACAACATCCCACCCGGGAGCGGCGTACGAAATAGTAAGCCGTCGATCAACTGGCAGAAAGATCCGCTGGTCGGCCGTAATCTCAGACAGTTTCCACGAAGTCTCACTCTCGACATCCTTGACTTGAATGGAAAAGATGAGCGCTTTGTCGCCATCTTCAGATTCAACTCTCGGTTCGACGAGCACCATCTCGTGATGCCAGCGCGCTCGCACAACAGTCTGCTCACCCGCCCCCACAGCGACTTGCTGTATGTCTGAGTCAATACTCAGGAACGGATTCGTCTTGATGACTTGGTATTGGCCAACGGGAACGACCTCTTCTTCGCCACCCGCCTGGAGAACCACCATTAATTGGCGTAGCGGATCGGAATCTTGACCTCGAATCAGAATCGCGGATCCTGAGGTCTTGCTGCTCGCACCGCTCGGCGACAAGATCGCGCATTTGATTATGCCCCATGTTTGCACACCGGCCGGGAGAGCAGCGATCTCGGTAGGTTTAAGGTCCACGATCGGAGTTAGCGTCAACGGCAACGATAGCCAACCGGAGCCACGGCAAAAGACAGCAGAGTTTGCTGAATAACTACGCGACTTCGATTGAATGTTGAACGGCAGAAGCGCTGTGACCACCGTGCTACCGGGAAACTGAGTCAATAGCGACTTCTTCTCCCTCTCCAGCAGGAGCCTGGCTGAGGCCGACAGCGCAGCTGTAGGGTACATCGGACTGCATGCGACGATCTCATCCCCGGGAATGGTGAAAACCGCCGCATAGACGTACCCCATAGTGATACGCCGAACGCTATCCATGGGAACAATGACGGCCGAGGAGAGGCCAGCTACCGGCATCATGTGGGACGCTTGCGCATAGCAGTAGTATGAACCAACCGGCAACCCTTCGAGAGTCACGCGCCCGTCAGCATTCGTCATCCCCGAGTAGATCGCCGACCCCGAATCCGGCCCAGGGGACATCCCCGGAGGAGGGCTCATACTCAACTCGGTCAGCACGCTCTTTCGTGACACGGTTACCCGGGCCGCCTCGACTGGCCTACCGGCAGGATCAAGGACCTCACAGGTCATAAGGGTCGTCGCGCGCAGCACCGCGTCGGCAATGCGGCCCAACTCAAGACCATCCACCGAAACGATCGCTGACTCGTAACCGGAACAGCTTACTGAAAGGACTCCAGATTTACCTGCGAGTGACGCCATTGCGATTCGAATGAGCCCTTGGCTGTCGGATCGCGCCAGCGACTCAGTCCCGTTCGACACCACCCTAGAGATACTTGCGTGCAGATGCGCTTTGGCCCCCTCAAGCGGCTTGAGATTGGACGAACGAACTCGAACGAAGAAGTGTGCAGGGTCGGGGAGGAGATCCGCGCTTGACCGGATTTGCGGCGAGTCGGGGACAGCATTGCCGCTCGCCAAGCTTGGATTCGGAGGCTCGGACTGACCTTCCTTCGAATTCGGTGGGCCAGTGTCCGCCCCGAAGACAGCGGAGAGGCAGGCGATCACGACAATCAAAGCCGCGAGCACGATTACAACAACTCTACGCATGGGACACCTATCAGCTCGTTGAAGAAGGGGTGGTCTGGAATTGGCGGCCCACGCACAGCATCCGGATGAACACCCCTGGTGGCACGCTGGGACGCCCGCCATCGCGATACAGTGGCCCGCACAAGCCCTCGACGTAGGCGTCGAACGCCTCCTCCGCCAAAAGCTTGTTGAGTGCCATAGAGTCCGTTGCCTCTACTGACTTCACGAACGAATCATTCGCAGTCGCAGGCCAGCATGAACCTGGGGGGGATCCCCGGCTCTGGGAAGCCGAGCGAGCTATCGTCCTGCTTAACACACTTTTGCGTCGCAGGACTGCAGACAAAGTTCTTGTTGCAATAAACCCCAGGAAAGGCCTGCTGGGATAGGTGCTCCCCACTGCACACGGCAGTGTTCTCTACGCCGTTGCAGTGACACTGGAGGGCAAAGCCGACTAGAATGGTTTGGCAAGGAACACCTCCCGGGCACGAGCCCTCGCAGGAGTAGGATGTCTCTCCTGCAGAATTGTGATAAATATGAAGGCTGCAGTCGGGCGGCAATGGCGCGAAAACAGCCGCTAAAAACAAAACCGTGCACATCGCGCCAGTGATTAGCTGCATAACTCCTTCCTATTTATGGGGGGATGCTGGTAGTCGGGGCCGGCTCCATTTTCATTATGCTCCTCGGAGATCCCGCCAGTGTCAAGGGGGTCATGCTTCATGCTGGAGGCCTCGTCGACGATCCAGTGGTATCCGTAAACTGGATCGGGCTTCCCCAGAAGCAGTTATGGCAGCGGTGCAGAAGCCGATGATTCGGCCATATAGCCGCCGACTTCCCACTGAAACTGCTCCTCGTCACGTTCGCAGGCTTCGTCAATCAAGACCAGTCTCGGCTGATGGCCTCCCCGCCCGCAGAGCAATGCCATTAACCTAACCGGCACATCTGGCGCGGCATCATCGATCTGCATGGCCGAAGACGATGGCCGCGTGCGCAGGAAGCTGAAGCCTGCCCTGTTTTCGACCCTGCTTAGCCAGGTGGGCGCGCTGCTGTCGGACAAGGAGGAAGATTGGCTGCGTTGGCGCGGCCGCCGCATCTACGCGGTCGATGGCATGCGGCACAACACGCAGCGCGCCGCGGCACTGACGGATGCGTTTGGCGTGCCGAGTGGCAGTCACTGCCCACAGATTCTTGTGTCGGCGTTGTTCGACGTAGTCGGCAAGTTCCCGTGCGCCGCCACGATTGCGCCCAGCGCATCCTGCGAGCGTCAGGAGTTGCTCAAACTGCTCGACCACCTGCAAGCGGGTGATGTGCTTGTGCTTGATCGCGGCTACCCGTCGTTCGAAGTGCTGGAGTGCTTGCTTGCCAGGAACATCGAGTTCGTCGTGCGCGTGCCGAAGTCCCATAGCTTTGGGGCCATCGATGTGTTTCAGGAGGGTGGTCACGCGGACTGCCGGATGACCGTCAAGCCACCTCCGCAAAAAGCGCGCGCTGGCGTGCAGCCTCTCGACCTCCGCATGGTGCGCATCGACGTCAATGCCGACGATCCTTGGATCTTGCTGACTTCGCTGCCACGCTCGGAGATAACGCGTTTCGTGATGGGGCAGACCTACCATCTCCGATGGGAGATCGAAGAGCTCTACAAGACAATGAAGAGCGACTACCTCACCCAAAGGCAGTTTCACGCAAAGTCCGCCGAAGGCGTCGAGCAGGAAGTCCGCAGCCAGTTGCTCTTGGTTGCCATCGCGCGCCTTCTTATGACGAATGCTGCGACCGTCACCGAAACGCCCTACCAAGACCTGCAAACCAAGTCAGGTATCCTCGCGGTCGTCACCGGCATCGTGCGCATCATGCTGTGCGACGATCCGTGCAAACGACTCGACTTTCATGCTTCGCTGCTCACCCGTATTGCTAGACGTCCCGTCAAACGCCGCCCCGGTCGCTCGTGTCCGCGACGATCGTTCAAGCCTGGACCGCGATGGAACTCAACTGGCAAGAGCTAAGGTTAATGGCATTGGCCCGCAGAGAACCACGCGTTCCGTGAGAACCTCCATAGGAATCAGACGCGGCTAAACAACCACCACGAATGAGAATCGGCCGCAATCGACCAATCGGCCGGCAAGGCAAACTCGCGTTCGAGTATGGCAAGCGACTTCAACGTTCGGTAGGTAATGCGACGGACAAGATCGAAGTCCTCGCGAGTGACTTCGATTCAGGCCGGGCACCCGACTAGACCGGCGTCGTGGCGCCCACGATCTCGACGCTCCACAGCCAAGCAGTTGCATCGACCAAGTAGCTATGGCCTCGCCGACTGTCGAGCTGCAGCGAAGCGTGGGCCCTGGACGCGGCGCCAACTTCGCACGTCGCCACTTCAACCCAGGGCAAGGTCAGCTCCTCGCCAATCTCCAATGAGAACTCCGCGCTGTGAACCCGCGCCGAGCACACCAACCAGTGCTTCTCGACCAACGTCTCCGTGACGACAACTACCGTCCCAAGATCACGACCGTGCTCACCGAGCAAATCCAGGCGTGCCCGCGAATGCACGGCTAGCCCATCGACGGGTCACACGCGGCCGCTGCTCAAGGCCATCGCGGGCAGCGCGGCCGCAAGCAACACGAGGCCAACTTCGCCGGGCCCGGTGTAGCCGCACGTCAGAGCCCCCTGGTCGAGGGTCAACTCGCGGTGATCTTGCAGAACGCGGCCGTTGACCACGCCTTCGAGGTTGAGCTGGAGTCGGTGCACCACAACCACATGGTTGCCCTGACTCGCCCGTCACATCCAGTCGATTGCGAGCTACTGGGCCTTCTTCTCGGCAGCCTTCATCAGCGCCCCGGGCGTTGTGCCCAGCGTGTCCGTGATTCGCAGCAACGTGGCGACTGACCTTCCCCCGGTTTGGTGGACACCACCCGAACGGGCACACTGGTGCCCA
>CALCZA010000145.1 GCA_937906475.1 uncultured bacterium | reverse complement strand
CATCTTGGTTGGTGGCAATAGTTGGGGCCTGCAAAACGACACTTGGGCCTACGACGGGTCAACGTGGCTTCAGATTCCGGTTACAACTGCTCCAGTGCCTCGGCAATTCGCAGGGATCACTTTCGACGTATCGGAAGGAAAGTGCCTTCTGTTTGGAGGCTCAATGGATGACACCCCAGGTGGTTGTTGTCTCTTCACCGGGCCACCGTTAGCAGATACTTGGACCTTTGACGGTGCGATGTGGCAGCCAAAGCTCGCCTACGTGGCGTCACCGATCAACGGCCACCGCTACGCGCTGACGCCGCCGATGACGTGGCAGGAGGCTGAGAGCCTTGCCGTGCTCGAAGGCGGGCACCTAGCAACGGTGCGCAGTCAGGCAGAGCACAACTGGATCTGGCAAACTCTGGGGCCGGGCCATCTACATATCGGGCTCAACGATATCGCGGTCGAAGGTTCCTGGGAGTGGATCAGTGGAGAGCTTGTGTCCTACACCAATTGGGGGCCAGGCGAACCACAAGGCGGCACACTCGAGAATGTCGTAGTCATGGCGAATAGCTACGCTGGCGGTCTTTGGGCCGACATCTCTCCCGGATGGCAAGGTAACAGCAGTCAGGGTGTCATCGAACTCCCAGTTACGACCACCGCTAATGCCACAACCTACGGCACGGGCTGCGGCACTCCCGTTCTAGGCTTCTTACCAACAGCGAATCCAATCATCGGCACGACGGCGGGCGCGTTGATCTCGAACGCACCAACGTCCTTTGCCGGTGTAACAATGGGTTGGAGCGATTCTCATCTTGCTGGCGTGCCGCTCTTGCCGCTGGATCTCGCATTCATCGGGATGCCGGGATGCTCGATGTTGGTCTCGAACGATGTGTTCGGCCTGCCGGTGACCCCGCTCACCGCAACGACGTTGCAGTTTGACTATGCGATTCCATACGCGCCACACTTGCTCGGCACACACGTCTACGTGCAGGCTTACTGCGTAGCGCCCAGCGGGAACCCCTTGCAGATCATCGCCAGCAACGGCATCGACTGGTTGATCGGCAACCAGTAGCCGCTTGGCAATCTGTGCATAGGCGCAAACGATGGCTTTGCTGTTCACCACGGCCAGCGCGGTATTTAGACTTCGGCCATGAAGAAGGCGCTAGTACTCGGCCTGCTGTGCGTGCTTGT
>CALCZA010000144.1 GCA_937906475.1 uncultured bacterium | reverse complement strand
TCTCCAAGCTTTCCTAGCGCACAGGTAATTCAAGCTGCGGCTTGGACCACCCGAACCCAACAACTCAGCCACAATCCCACCCAGCCGCCACCCCGTCAACCGACCTGTTGCCCAGCCAGCCACAAGGGCATTTCGCCCGAAACCCCACACCCTAGGCAGACCACTCCCCCACAGCGACCCGGCAGCCACCACCTGAACCACCATCACGCGCGCCAAATCAGAGAAGGATGCGCACTGCGACACGCGACCCTAAGTCACCATGCGTGAACCAGTAACGCATTCAACTTGCGAGAATGCTCGATCTCACAACCCGGCAATCGTCCATGAGGTCGTTGGAGCGCTGGCCTGGGGCAATCCTGCAGAGTGATCCCGAGGACGGAACCAATGCCAAGTCGTTGACCTCAGAGTAGCATGCGGGTAACCTCCATTTTTCCGGGGAGGGTTGATCTAGGTTGTCTCGCCCAACAACAACAAAGAACATGTCTAAAGCAGTAATTGCTTGTCTCGCATCACTTCTGATGTCAATGGGTTTGGTAGCGCAAACTGGCTATACGGTCACGTATGGGACTGAACAGGTGGTGGCTAACCAGCCGGCAACTGACACCACCTACGTGATAACGTGCAGCGTTACTTCCAATAACCGTACAAAGGTGACGGTGTGGGTGTGGGATATGAGGGGCGATCAGACAGAGGCGCAGTGGAACCCAAAGAATGGATTCCCTGACTTTGTTAACAAGGGATCATCCGGCTCGTTTGGCTGTTCAACTACGGAAAAGATAACGATAACTTCGGAAAAGGCTGGGACCGCCACGGGAACTCATACATAGCCCTTGTTGACGCGCATGTGTAAACGCACAGCCATCTGCAGCGCGCTGGCCCTGGTGGCCTGCGCGCTCGCACTCATGTTTGCCTGGGACGTTGCCCCTGGGGCGGGGGGTGCCAATGATCTCGCGCCAGGTGATTTGCCGATCAAGGCGACCGCTCCGGTTGGTGAGCCTGCGACTGTGCGGCAGGAGGTCATTGTTTCTGCGTCGGCTAGCCACCAAGAGAATGCCGAGGCGACCTTGATATTTTTGGATCAAGAAGTCGGACAGCCAGTCTCGGGGCTGCGAGTCCGGGTATCATTTCTTGGTCCCGATAGTTTCGGGGCTGATATCTATGAAAGTAGTCGGTTGGGAAGCATTGCAGTTCCTGCCGGCACGCATTCGATTGAGATAGAGTCCGACTCCCTTTACTATCTGGGGCCCGCGACATTAACCTTAGCCACCGCGGAGACCCGTAAGTGCTTCGTCGGGCGCTTAAGGGGCCTTGTAGTTCAGGTGCACGATACGAATACCCTTCCCGTAGATGGAGCGGTTGTGTCTGGATTAGTATTGCAAGCCGATGCCCATGAAGAAAACCGGCCTATCAAAATCGTAGGTTCGGCTACGTGTGGTGTTGATGGAGAGGCCGCTTTGCAGCTCGTGCCACGTGCGCTGCTGAGTATTCACGTGACCTGCCGAGGATATGAGAGTGAAAACGTGTGCATTGCGCCTATGCAGGAGCGGGTAGTTGTAGTTTTGGAGCGGGTTCGCGCAACTTCGGAAGTCACAGTTGTGGATAGTCTTACCGGGGCGGCATTGCCCGGGCTCTATTGTTACAATGAAAGCGGACCAGTTGAGTTGGCCCTCGAATCTCCAGGACGGTACCTTGTAGCGCAACGTCATCTTTGTCCACCCGTATGGTTTGGCGCCGCGGGATACGAAACACGGTGTCTAACTGCAAACGATATTGAGTGTGGTCAGCCTGAGTGTGCGGTGAGTCTCCGGCCGATTTCGCTCTTGCGTATCGAAAACCCATACGAGTTCGCATGCGTAGTATTCCTATCTAGCGCAGATGGCCCTAGCCTAAGCTTTGAGCGGTGTGTCCGGCTGGCGCGCGGGGCGAGCGCAAATCTAGCTGTGTCTGTGGGCGAGAATTTGTTGCTGGAGTGCGCGACAGCGTACGGGAGAACAGGTCGCGACAGTTGCCGAATTGGCCCGGGGCCGAACGTCTTTAGGGTTGTACTGGATGCCAAAGAAGTGATTAGCATATCTCCGCGCGACCAGTTCGACGCCAGTTTGCCTGGCGTAACAGCTCGCGCTGTCTACCGGGGGAGCGAAAAAATAGCTGTGGCGGCAGATGCCTATGGTAATCTTCAGGTGGGTGTTGTGGCAGGACTGCGGTACATAGATATCTGCTGCCCGGGATTCGAATCCTGTCGCGTGCTGCCGAATTTGGCTGCGCAGCGGCAAGGCGTTAATCTGACGGGGTCTGTGTCCGTCGAGGTTGGCGCTAACGTTCACTTTCAGGTGGCGGCCTCTTACGAGTCAGGCGAGCCGGCAGGTGGAGTTCTGGTGAATCTGCGTGGTCGCGACATCGAGCGGGCGCATAAGCAGTACCCGGAGTATCACGGTAGGTGGCCGACGGATCATCCGGGGTGGTTGCTGCGGTGCCAACCCGATGTGCAAGGCGTCACTGGTGGCGACGGGAAGCTTAATATTGATATCGCCGGCGGTCGGTATGTTGCTGACGTGAACATGCCAATGGAGCGATCAGGCGTGAGGCCCCAGGTCGCTTTGATTGACGAGACTGAGGACTGGGTAGTTGAGGATGGCGCAACCAAAGCGATTGTGCTGCAGCAGCTCCGCCCTGTATTTATTACAACCCGCGATCCACTGGGAGAAGTGATCAGAGAGTTTAATGTTGGCGGAGAATGGCGGGGCGGACGAGCGGGAATTAATCTGCGGGGGCAGAACGCACTTGTTTGGATGCCAATGGGTAAACAGAGGATATCAGTTGCGGCGGTTGGTTACGTCCGTCGTGAACTTGCGATAGCGGATGGGATACAGGTCAGGGAGGTGCGGCTCGTGCGCGGAGTCACCGAGTCCAACGGTAGTATTGTCGTTGAGGGGATGCCCAGTGCCCTGAAGAAGGAGGGGGTTGACCTCGTTGGCCTCAGTAGAGATAAGTTGCGTGAAATTTGGCGGGCAAAAGTTACGTTAAGTGAAAGTGGGGCAACCACGTTCTATGTTCCCGTCGACACGCCGCTGGTATTCATGCTTCGTGGCTCGAAGAGAAGACTAGAGTTCGAGGCCCTCCAAGCATTGTGGGTCCCGGGTAACGAGGTGCGTTTCCGCTTCGTGCGTTGATCGCAGAGAGCAGTTAGTGGGCGCTTCAGGAATCCGTGTGGGTAAGTGAAGCGGGATAGAGGTCGAGGCCGCCGAGATGGAACATGATCGCTGTTCGGAAGCGTCTGCGATTGCGGTGACCGCAGGCCATGCGCTTGACGCGCTGGATCTTGGCGTTGACAGACTCTGCGCCAGCGTTAGTGGCCTTGTGTCGGACGGCGTTGATGATGCCCCAAAGGTGTGCGCGCACGGTCTTGCCGGATCGTTCCGGGAAGTGATGATTACTGCGCAATAATGGCGCAGGACGCAGTAGTTTGACTCAGCCGTGGGGTCAATACCATTAACGTAACTCCGCCATTTGAAGTCCATCGAGGGCTTGGCTGAAGCTTTTGTTTGCTTCGGCCGACTTGCGTTGGGTGTAGGTTTTGATCCGGGCAAGAAAGTGGGAGTTGGCCGTGGAGTCGCT
>CALCZA010000143.1 GCA_937906475.1 uncultured bacterium | reverse complement strand
CGTCGCACCCCCGCCCTGAACAGCGAAGCTAACGCCGACCAACTCCTGAATCATCGGGACGGTGATTATCACGTCGAAACGCTCGCCCATGATGAAGGCCTCGGCAACCGTGAACGCACTCGCCGAATCAAGCAACAGGGTGCCAACCAGCGTCGAGGTCGGTAACGCCACCGAGTTAGCCATGATCAAGCCGGCCAAGCCAGATTCGGCGACTACCGACACGCGACTGGTCATTCCAATGCGCAGTTCGCTAGCGACCCACGCCTGTGGCACGACCGAGTCCATATCGACACCGACAAGGTTCGGATCGCCCATGCCTTCAACACCAAGTACGGGCTCAAGGCCATGTGCGCTACTATTGAGGAACTGGCCGAAGAAACCCTTCATGATCTTCTTGGTGCGATCGAAGACCGCAGGGTGAGCCGAATCGAGGCCAGCCAAGTTCATGTGCGTGCAGTTGCCGTTCATCCGATAGTGGAACTTGAGCCCCGCGGCCGGGACGAGCGCATTGTAGTAAGGGATCGCGTGACTCGCCGGCGGCGTCAACCGGTCGCCTAGACCTGAGACCAAACCGATCGGGACGCGCACCTCACTGCCACTAAATACAATCGCGGGATTCGCGGGGGCCAAGGCAAGAGCGCACTTGTAGCCAGGGTTATTCGTTGGCGCGTTTCGAGCGTCGTTGAGAACGTGGGAGATCACCGCACCACCCATCGAGTGGCCAAGCAAACCAACGCGCGACATGTCCAACGCGCCCGAGAAGAAGCCCCCGTCCGCGATGTTCGCAGCGCCGAGCGCTGCGAACATCGCGCGGGTGTCGTGCTCCATCTCGGTGTAGCTATACAGCGCCGTATTCATCATGACAGCGACGACACCGGACGAGGCCAACTCTTGGCCCAAGCGGTAGTAATCGCTACCCAAGCGGCCCCAACCATGCATGAACACAACGACCGGATAACCGGTGGTTGCTGGCAGAATCGCCGCGTTGGGCAGCGACGCGATCGCCGGGTAGTAGACGCTCGCCGTCAGAACAGGCGTGCCAGCACCTGAGTTATTGCCCCAGGAGACATCTTTGGTGGCAACGTTGACAGATTGACCTACGACCGAAGCCGTGAGTAGTGCCCAGGCGAGCGAGGAAACCCAGAGATTGCGCATGGTGAGAGCCTTTCGAAGCGGACTTTTGAACGGGTGATCCAGAGCAGGGTAACCACGAAGCTGCCCGCAACAAGAACGAGCGACGGTACGACCGGACGCCGCCAATCTCGATGAAAGCCCCGAGGATCGCCAGAGCTGGCTCAAGCGGCCCCAATCAGACGGATTTCGGAGTTGCCGCCACCGATCAGCGTGACGGATTTCCACCAAGTACCGCAAAGCACGTTTGAGAACATATCCCGACAAGGCAAATGCGCTTCGGGCAGTTACCTGTTGTCCGACAGCTACCCAGCGGCCAGCAACTTGTCGGTTTCCCGACGGCCCCACGCAAACTCTTGCCGCTAGTCAGAGTTACACGCTGGAGCGAAGGCGGTTTCACGAACGGGCGCTTGTTGCGACAAAAAGGAGACGGCGAAAGCACGCCGCCTGACTCATTTCACGGTGTGGCGCGCCGTTGCCACGGTCTCCGGTGTCTTCGTAGCTGCGTCGTAGTAACCGACAAAGCGAACCGCCTCCTCAGCCTTGACCTCACGGAGTGCATCTACCCACACCGGAGGTACGGATTGATAATGCAGCGCCGCGACAATTTCGCAGGCGCCGGCGGCCCCGGCGGGAAGTGCGATACGACAAGCAACTCGGTCGCCTCCAGCCACAAAGTCCTCGTCACCACCGACGCCAATGGGCGCGATATCCTTGATGTGCGGACCAAGCATATCGAAGCCACGCGGCAGCAACCGCGTGTCCTTGATCCGCCCGACCATCTTCGTCAAGTAGGTCGTTGGCTGGCCACCAGGAGCGCTCGCGATCATCTCGTAGATCACCACATCTGTCTCCTTCTCAATGGTGCGGACGTGCGGCACGCGCATCTCATCCTTGATGCCAACGATGCGGCCTTCGTTATTCACAGCACCGCTCGCAAACACAGTCTTGCCACCAACCAATACTTCAACCTTCAGCCAAGCGCGACGCGCCGGGTAACCGGTGGGGAACTTGTGGCCCGTCAGGTTCTCGACGCTCAACTCGAACTCCAGCACGCCATCCTTCTTGGACGAATCTGAAATCGACAGTCGCGCGGTTCTGTTGGCAAGTTGATCGCGCGTTGCCTTGGCCATGGCTCGCAACTGTTCGTTTTCGGCTTCGACATAGAGATCATCGCGATGCTCGCGAAGCATGTCGATCATGAACGCATTGCCGCCTACGAATGCGTGGGAGCGATAGCCTTCGCGCTCGGGAATGCGGTAATCGAATCCCATAGGCGTGCGCGCAATGCGGACCTTGGCCTGCTCTGCCATGTGACACTGCTGGCATGTGCGAGTCTTCTTCGGGTCCGCACCTTCGCGTTCGTTGTTGAACTCGCTGTTACGCCACTCGAGGTATGGAGTCTGCTCCGGGAACGCCGTGCCATGGTGGTTAGTGAACAACGTGTGGCACGACGCGCACAAACCCGCCGAGCGAATGTGATCACCCTGGGTTGGCGTGTAATCGACCTGCGCGCGCATCGGCCGCGTTTCAACGTCTGCAAACGGACCAAAGATCTTGCGTTCACCATTGATCTTAGGACGACCGGAGAACGTGGCCTCGGTACCAAGCCCTTCGGCCGAGATCATGTGGCAAACCGTGCAGGAAACGCCGTCATCGGCCGCCATGTCGTCGAGTGCGGTCGCCAAGCGCGGCGGCGCCTTACCGTTGAGCACCGCATCGTGATGCGTCATCGGTGTATGGCAACGCAAGCACAACTCCTGCACCTCCTCTCCAGCCGACGCCGATTCCTTCTGCAACTGCGCGCGGAAGTAGGGGTCACGGAACGCGTTCGCCATCATCGTGCCCTGCCACGTGTAATACGGCGAGATGTCCTCGCCGTCCTTGTCCTTCATCGCGGTCGCTCCCGGGGCGGCAATGTGGCAAACCGCACACGCATCGGAGGTCGTGAAGTGAGGGTCTCGGAAGTCGTCGACAACAACCGACTCGCCAGACTGCAACGAGCAGACGACGATGGACACGAGGGCTAGGAACGAAGGAGCGCGCAGCAACATTGGTCAAGACTCTAACGAAATCGGAGGCGAAGGAATCAACCTTGCGTTCTGGTGCGCTCCCCTTCGGGCGCCGGAATCGTTGCTGACCATGAACCCGTCTGGCAACGAGACATTCGCGACCGAGCCACCTTCGATGTCGGCGTGGCCAGCAATCAGCGCAAAAAGGGCCACCTTGCTGGCTCGTGGCATCCGATCGGCAGATGGGGTGGCAGCGGCGGTCGCGTGCAACGCGACGGTTGCCAGACCTTAGTTGGCGCGAAGCTGTAGTTGCCGCAACTGGCAACACGTAATCGCGGCGCTCGGTGCTTAGAGTCCCAGTGTGCCCCGCCACCCCCAAGACCAGAACCGCCAGCAACGCCACCGCCCCAGCGGCGGCCAACGGCGAGGACCGCAGCAGCCACCACCCGAAGACCAGACGTTCGAGTGCATGCACTTCGGAACCTGCGGCGGGTGCTCGCTGCTTGAGCAACCAATTGCGTGGCAACTGCACGACAAGGTAAGTCGGACAGAAGCCTTGATGGCACCAGTGCTCAACGGCATGCGCATCGCGTACGACCTACCCGAACGACCGCAGCGCTACTTCCGTTCGCGGTTGCTGTATCCGGTCAAACAAGATGCTGACCGGAAGGCGGTGCTGGGCATCTTCGAGTATCGCAGCCACCACGTCGTCGAGATCGAAGAGTGCCAGACTCAGGACCTGTGGCTGACGAACCTCGGCCGCGAAGTGCAAGGCATCCTGCGCGAGTTGCGTATCGAAGGCTTCCACATGCATCGCCGGCGCGGCATCGCGAAGGCGTTCTGGGCGCGACTGGCGAGCGGCACCGGCGAAGTGCTCGCCGGGTTGGTGACACGGCCAGGTGAGTTCGCCGAAGGCCAAGAGTTCGCCGCCGCACTGGCCGAGCGCGCCAAGGCGATTCCAAATCCAGGTCGCCCGCGCGAACTCGTTGGTGTCATGCACTCGATCAGCGATCGCACCGACGACTTCATGCTCGGTGATCGTCACCTGCCATTGCGTGGTCGCGATCACGTGGTCGACCGCCGCGACGGACTGACGTTCCGCGTCAGCGCCGGCAGTTTCTACCAGATCCACTCCGGTGCCGGTGCCTTGCTGTATCGACCCGCGATGGCCATGTGCGGTGACGTAACTGGCAAGACGGTCATTGACGGCTATGGCGGAGTTGGCGCGTTCGGCCTGCGCCTAGCCAAAGCCGGCGCCAAAGAAGTGCTTGTCGTCGAGGACAACGCGTCGTCGTGTCGCGACGCCGAACACAACGCCACCGAGAACAACCTGCCGCAGGTCAAGGTCCTGCGCGAATCGTTCACCAAGGCGAAGCTACCGACGAACGTCGACCTGATGATCGCCGACCCACCACGCTCGGGCTTGCAGCGTTTTGGCGTCGACAAGGTGCTCGCAGCGCGACCCAAGCGCTTGGTCTATGTGGCGTGCTCACCAGAGCCAATGGCTCTGGACCTCAAGACGCTGACGGCGAACGGCTACGAACTGACCGGGATGCGGTTGTGTGATCTGTTCCCGCATACCGACCACGTCGAACTCGTCGCGAGCCTCGAGCGCACCAACTAGTCCCAGGTCTTGAGCGGTGACTTGCTCGTCGGCGGCAACAACGCCGCCAGCGATGCGACGATCCCCGACACCCACGGCCTGATCGCTCGTTAATAAATCGACCTGCCGGGTTGGTCTAACTACGCGAGGCCAGGAGTCGATCGGCCACGGCTGGACACTCCATCGCAGTCGATGCGGAACCATCTGCACCGACGACCTGCCACAAGTCGTCAACGACGTTGAATGGCTGACCGCCAACGATAATCGGAATGCTTGCAGTTTCTGGCTGAGCCCGCAGCGCTGCAATCAAGTCAGCGGTTTGGCTCACGTAGAGCACCATGTTTACCGACAGTGCAATCACATCGCAGCCGAAGTCTCGTGCAGCATCCGCAATGGCGGTCGCAGGAGTGTTGGCTCCGAGAGAGATCGCGGTCCAACCATTGGATTCGAACGCCTGAGACACCAGCACGATGCCGAGTGCATGCGTCTCATTGCTGACCGTTGCGGTAATGACGCGGCGATCATTCGCCACCACTGGCTCGGCACGCGACCGCATGATCGTCATGATCGCTGTAACGATGCCGGTGCAGAAGTGCTCTTCGGCGATGGTGACTTCATCCATCTGCCACATGCGTCCAACCTCCTTCTGAACGCGATGGAGCACGTGTTCGTACAACTGGAAGATCGTGGCACCATCGGCAAACGCATCCAGAACCAATCGCGTCGCCTCTTGCTCACGCGTTTCCAGAACGGCGAGCAAGAACTGGCGAGCAAGATGAACATGCTCACCGTCTTCTTCCAAGAAGCTGGGCGTCTCCGCCGGTGCTGCTGCGAGCTCTTCCGTTGCAAGCCGAACCATGGCTACTGCACGATCGGCCACCGGCTCTGGCAGGCGCTCTTGCAGTTCCTCGGCCATGCACTCGAGATTGGCGCGAATCGCCGCTTCGTGCACTCCGCGCGCTGAACACAGCACCTTAATCCAACGCAGTTGCTCGACGAACAGCGCGACACGATCTGTCGCGAGCGCCTCAGCCAAGTAGCCGAGACGCACCTCGGTATCCATCGTCAGGGCCGTGGCGCCCGCACCATACTCGCCCACAGAAGCCGGGTTCCGAGCAGCCTGGCGCTCGACAATACCTGCGGCAAGAACCTTGGCCGAACTGCAGATGACGGCGGCGGCAAACGTACCTTCCTCATGCATAGCGAACTCTTACTGCGGCTTAGCAAGCACTACGATTTGCTCACGATCAGAGACGACGACGCCACCAACAACCTCGAGGGTCACAACGAACGCCTTTGCTTCATGCACTAGGACCTTTGGATCAATGGCAATGACAACCTCAGCTTTACCCGCAGGCACGTCAAAAACACCACCATCGACTGGGTGAGCTGCATTGCGCTTGCCGTCAACAATCCAGAGTTGGTACTGACGCTGCTGGAGATCATTTGGCGGTAAGCCGCGGAACGTCATCGCACCACGCTGCGAAGGCCCGTGCCAAACCACATCCCCAACTGGAGCACCACCGGACCAACTCCACACTTCTGTGTCGCCAACTTGCATGAGTTCCTGCCGCAGCGCCTGTGGAGCCACAACAACGGCCCCCATCGAGGAACCGCTAGTCCACCACACAACGACTGACAGCGTTAACAATGCAGCTGCCAATACCATGTTGGGCTGCAGCCAGTGCCGAATTGCTGACGCCTCGAGTTGTGGCAACGGAGCCGCTGCTCGCAACGCATTCAGCAACTGCTGAGAGGGCCCGCTTGGCAACCCCTCCTGCAAGGCCACCGTCGCAACGGCGGCACTTCGCTCCCAGCTATCATCGCGCTCAAGATCAGCTCCGCGAAGCGCTTCAGCCAACTCCTGCTGTGCCGCTTCATCCACACCCCAGATTGCGTCGTCCGCCTGCAGTTCATCCAAACGGGTCATCTTTGGGGCACTCATGCGTCGCCCCCGGAATCCGATGGCTTTACTCCAAGCAGTTCACGAACACGCATGAGGCCCCTTCGCGCATGGCTCTTAACGGTGCCTAGTGCCATCCCCGTCGTCTCCGCGATCTGCTGATGAGATCGCCCGTGCACCAAGGCAAGCTCCAGCACTTCGCGCTGATTCGGACGCAATTCTTGCATGGCGCCAGAAACCCGGCGGACCTCATCGTCAAGCTCCAGTGTGTCTGGCAACTTGTCTTCGGCGAGTTCCTGAGCGTCCGAAAGTGAGTGTGCCGTTGGCGTGCGACCACGTTTGCGGTTGCGGTCAATCAGCCGGCGACGCGCGAGCGTCATGACAAACGTCATTGCCGAGCCGAGCTCCGCGTTGAAACGGTGAGCGCTCTTCCACAGGTCTACGAAGATGTCCTGGGTCGCGTCCTCCGCATCACTGTCGTTATGGAGATACCGCCGGGCGAGACTCCACACCGGCCCAGTAAAGTGGCGCAAGCAGGCCTCAACAGCGGCAGGTTTGCCCGCCGCTACATCAATCAGGATTTGGTCGATTGCGTTCGTCATCGGCCGTTCGCGGGAGGCAGCGTCCAGTGCTATCCTCGGCCCGCGCGGATATCTCTTACCACTGACTATGGCACAGGAAGTCATTAGCATGATCCTGCTACTTCCAAGTAAACGCCGATAGCCCATCAAGTTCTCGAATCAGAACCTGATCTCCGTCTACCGCGAGATGCGCCCAGGTCTCACTGTCCGCGACCTCGATGACGTCGATTACTTCGTATTCCTGGGTGTTGGCGGCGATCAAGTAAAGCTCGCCGGCTTCGGTCAAGGCAAGCAATCGGCCGCCATGGGCCACCATTGACCAATTCTCGTCCGCGATCGACGGTGACGTCCACTTGAGTTCGCCCGAATCCAGGTGCACGCAGCAGAACCGCTTGCTGCGCAGATACACATAGGCATGACCCTCGATAACCACGGGCGTCGACATGTAGGCCTGCACGCGGTTGGTCCACTTTCTGGCGGACACGAGCTGACCTTCCTGCTGCTCGACCCCAAAGAGGTGCCCCCGACCGCCATACGCCGAAGTGAATACTGCGTCGCCGTATGGCAGCGGCGTCAGGATGTTCATGCCGCGGAACGTCTTCACGGTCTGCGACCACAACACGTCGCCCGACTTCGGACTGATCCCGCTGAGAGCGGTACGCGACTGAACAAGCAAGTGATCCTGGCCCGCAAGCGTGGCGCGGACCGGCGATGCGAAGGCTCCGCCATTCATGCCGCCTTGATCCTTCATCGAAAGCCAGACAGTCTCGCCCGTCTTCTTGTCTAGCTTGACAACACCAGCACCGGTCTGCACGTAAACGGCATCGCCGTCAACGAGCGGCGAACAAACGAATCCGAAGGATTCCCGGTTGGATTGGAATCGCTCCGTGAAGTCGACTCGCCAGTTCTCCGTCCCGGTCTTTGCATCCAGCGAAACCAGCACATCGAGCATGCCCGCGACGAACACCGATTCCCCGTCATACGCTGGAGTCGACCGAATCCATGAGCCGTTGCGCCCAGCAAAAAACGGCACCTTCATCGATCCTTCCCACTCGACACGCCATGCAACCTTGCCTGAGCGCCGATCGACCGCTGTCACGACCTCAGTCTTCTTGCCCTCAGTCGAAGTAGTGAAAACTAGGCTGTCGCTCACGATCGGACCGGAGTAGCTCGGGCCGAGCTCTAGCCGCCATTCGCGCTGGAAGTTGTCACTGTTCAGGCGCTCGGGCCAGTCACCTGAACGAACGTGACCGGATCGATCGGGGCCACGCCACTGGCTCCAAGCGCCTGGGTAGTCCTTGGCCGCGTGGCTAGTAGTCGGCGACGGCGCATCTTGGGCTACAAGAAACACGGAGCTGAAGATCAGGCTGAATGCCAGGGCTGTGAGTTTCATTAATGCTCTTGTGGAGATGGCGAACACGGTTATTTCGCCGCAATAAACCCACTAGATGCAAGAAATCTAAGATGACTGGATCCGGCTCTAAATCACAAAAAGCAACGCATCCAGCATCCAGCGCTAGGCGAACAGTTGCCGTCTAACGCATCAGAACAACCCACTCAAAACTGACATGAACTGCTTCACTACTCTTTCTCTCTCAGCTCTTCTCATCGCTCCGATTGCAGCCCAAGACCACACCGACGCTGTCCAAAAGACTGACATTGTCGACACGGCAATCGCCGCTGGCTCGTTCAAGACGCTCGCTGCCGCCCTAGGCGCTGCCAACCTCGTCGACACCCTCAAGGGCAAGGGCCCTTTCACGGTGTTCGCTCCAACCGACGCGGCATTCGCCAAGCTGCCGAAGGGCACGGTCGCAACGCTGCTGAAGAAGCAGAACCTGCCGACCTTGACCAGCATCCTGACCTACCACGTCGTCGCCGGCAACATGCCCGCTAAGATGGTCCTGGAGCAAGCCGGCCTTGTCACCCTGAACGGACAGCGCGCGTCGCTTGCAATCGACAAGATGTCGAAGGCCTCCATCGCCGGCGCAACGATTGTCACGACCGACATCCAGTGCTCCAACGGCGTGATCCACGTCATTGACGCAGTAATGATGCCGACGTCTGGCAACATCGTAGACGTCGCCAGCAAGGCCGGCACCTTCAACACCTTGATCGCTGCGGCCAAGGCCGCCGGCCTCGTCGGCACCCTGACGAGCAAGGGCCCGTTCACGGTGCTCGCCCCGACCGACGCGGCATTCGCGAAACTGCCGGCCGGAACGGTCGAAATGCTGCTGAAGCCAGAGAACAAGGCAAAGCTCGCAAGTATCCTGACCTACCACGTCGTCGCCGGCCGCGCCTTCGCTGCCGATGTTGCCAAGGCAACCAGCGTCAAGTCGGTGCAAGGTAGCGCCATCAAGATCACGGCCAAGAACGGCAAGGTCATGGCCAACAACGCAACGATCGTTGCAACCGACATCAATGCATCCAACGGCGTCGTGCACGTGATCGACCAGGTCATCATGCCGCCGGCTGCAAAGAACTAGTTCGAAGCGCGGGAACGGCCCAATGAAACGCACTTACAGATTCGCCTTCGCGGCAATCCTGATCGCGGCAGTCGTCGCGATCAGCGGTTGCTCGACAACCTACGAACGCCGCAACCCAGTTGGCGAACGCTTCCCGACTGTTCGTGCTGCGGCTCTCGACGAAAGTGTCGTCGCGATCCCGGACAATTTCATTGGCGAAGAGACGCTGCTGTTCATCGGCTATGCGATGGACAGCCAGTTTGACATCGACCGATGGCTGTTGGGGCTAACCCAATTGGAGGTCGATGTCGCTGTCTACGAATTGCCGACCATTCCAGGACTCATCCCAGGCATGTTCGGCAACGTGATCAACAACGGCATGCGTTCGGGCATTCCGCAAGAGGACTGGGCGATCGTCGCCACGGTCTACGATGATGCGGACGCCATTGCGCGTTTCCTGGGCAATGAAACGCCGCTGCCAGCACGTGTCGTATTACTCGACAAGCAAGGCAAGGTCGCATTCTTCCACGATCGTGGTTACTCGACCAAGACTCTGCTCAGACTGAGCGCGCAACTTCAAGAGTTGCGGAAACAGTCCTGAATTGCTCCGCCTGCGCCTCTGGCGCAGTGCCGTTGAGCATTCCTGGTCGATCTGCGCGGATCGATCTGCGCATCGCGCACGCAGCCGTCAGCAATAGTGGCTGAAGATCTTGCGATGGTGCAGCGCGCTAAAACGTTCTCCGGATGAATCCGAGGTGGAGAAGTGAGCGAACTATTCCACAACTCATACCTACATCAGCAATGAAGCACACTTCGCTATTCGTCTCCTTCGCGCTTTGCCTTGCGGCACCCTCCGTAGCCCAGGCCTCCGATCTCGACCTAACCAAGGAAAGCGGCGGTTCGTGGCAAACGGTTCTCGACGGTGTCATGGGTGGTCGCTCCTCCGGTCGCGTCACCATCACTGACGAAGGGACTGTGTCATTCGCTGGCAAACTGTCTCTTGAGAACAACGGTGGCTTCTCGCAGATGCGCCGACCGATCAATGGCGAACAACTGGCCGGTGCCAATGGACTGGTATTCGAGGTCCGTGGCGACGGCCGCACCTACAACTTCGACGTACGTGTCTCGAATGCGCGCATGATGGCTGGTGGCTTCCAACAGAAGTTCCAAACGGTTGCGGGCAAGTGGATCGAAATCACTTTGCCGTTCGAAGACTTCAAGTTGTTCAGCTTCGGCCGCCGCATCACTCGTGCGCCGGAACTCAACCCCAGCTTGATCGATTCGATTGGCGTCACGCTCTCGGACAAGAAGCCCGGTGACTTCCAACTCGAGTTGCGCAACATCAAAGCTCTGACTACCGGTATCGATGAGGCTGGCACAGGCGGAGACGCTGGTGTCGGCAACGATCTCGTATCCGTTGCCAAGGCTGCAGGCCTGACCACACTGCTCGATCTCGTGAGCAGCGCAAAGCTGAAGCTTCCAAAGTCCCCGGTGACGATCTTCGCACCGACCAACGAAGCCTTCGCCGCCATTCCCAAGAAGACGCTTGAGCTACTGCTCCGGCCCGAATCGCGCGACACGCTTCGCCAGATCCTGCTGTTCCACATCGTGCCAGGCTTGCGCTCGTCGGACTCCGTGCTCAACGCTCGCAGCCTGCCGACGCTTTCCGGTCAACCGCTGACTGTAGATGCTATGGCCGGGCGGATTGCGGGAGCTGGCATCGCAGTCGTCGATGTGCAATTCGAAGGCGGCGTGGTTCACGTCATCAACAAGGTGATGATGCCGGAGCAGCGCTCGGTAACTCAAATTGCTTCATCCCAGAAGCGACTCACGACGTTGGTGGCAGCTGTCAACAGCGCCAATCTCGCGACGCAGTTCGAACGACAAGACGGTCCGTGGACGATCTTTGCGCCAGTGAACTCAGCTTTCGCCAAGCTGCCCACGGACGCCGTCAAGGCACTCCTGCAACCTGAGAACGTGAAGAGCCTGACGCAGGTTCTTGGCCTGCACGTCGTGCGTGGTCGCATTGCGGCGCGTGAGTTGCTGGCAAAGAAGGAAGCCACAACACTGTTCGGACAGCCCATCGGATTCTCCCTCAAGGACGGCAAGCTGATCATTGGCGCCAACTCGCAGATCATTCAAGGTGACATCCAAGCCAGCAACGGTGTCATCCACCTGATCGACACCGTGCTATTGCCCCCTAAGAAAAAGTCAGCCGGTAAAACGACAGCCAGAGCTTCGCAGTCGGCAAACGTCACCAATGCCACAGAAGACTTCGCTCGCATCTACTCACTGGCGGTTGAGCGTGGGGCGAAGCTATTCAACGACGGCAATCCGGATGCTTGCGCCGCAATCTACGAGATCGCAGTCGAAACGATGATTAGCTTCGCCGGTGATCGCGTCGGTGAAGACGTCATCAAACGCCTGCTGCAAACCCGCGAGGAAGCAACCTCGGCAAGCGGTCGCACTCGAGCCTGGGCATTCCGCCGGGCGCTCGATGACTCCTACGCCATCCTGCGAAGCAGCCTTCCCCAGCGTGAGAAACTGCCGAAGCGTTCGAACTAGAACGCTCGAAGCACCGAAGCAGAGAACGCACCTGACACCGAGCCAACCTGCGCCAGCAGTTGCTGGTGGCAGTTGGTAAGGATGCGAACCACGTCGGGCCTGATGAACAGCCAGTTCACCAAGCGCTCGATGAACCACCCCAGCCCTCCATAGCTGGCAACGTCATCCATGTCGGAGCCGCCATGGATAGACTCGAGGCTGCGCTCGTGATGCCAACGCGAACCTAGATTGGTGAACGCACCAGACCCTCGACTGGCAGCCAAGACGGCGCTCATTAATCAATCAGCGGCTGACTCAGCGGCTCGGCGAATGCCCCTCTGCATGCCTCGGAACACCAAGCCGTGTAGTGGCAGAACCGAATACCAGTAAGCCAGCCCCATCAACCCGCGCGGCTTGAAGCGAGCGGTTTGACGCAACAGGCACTTGGATCCTCCGTCCGCGTCAGGCTCAATTTCGAAGGTCAGCGTGGCAACGCCAGGAAGCTTCATCTCGGCATGCAATTCGAGCCGACGGTCGGGGTCCACATTCGTCACACGCCAGAAGTCGAGTGCATCACCGTATGCCACTTTCTCAGCATTGCGGCGACCACGTCGTAACCCTGGCCCGCCAACTAGGCGATCCATCCAGCCACGCAATCGCCACAGCCAGTCTGCTGCGTACCATCCGTTGCCACCACCAACACGACACACCGCGCGATACACCGCAGCAGCTGACGCATCGATCTCTATCGAGCGGGGATCCTCAAACAACTTGCCGCCGGCCCAGTCCGGGTCGCCGGGCATCTGACCTGCATCAGACCAGCTAGTCTCCACAGACCCGGCCTCGTGATTGCCAACGGCTGCCTCAATGCTCTCGTAGACAGTCTGAAGCTTGTGCGGCATCAACTGACTTGCGACCCGATTGCGACAGACCACCTCATTCCGCAGTCCCTCAGCCAGCGGCCGAGCAATGCGTGAACTGATCGGTGTGACCAAGTGAATCCAGAGTGAACTCAACCTTGGCGTCAAAATCGGCACTGGTAGAATCCAACGCCGAGGCAGCGACATTGCCTTAGCGACCATCTGGATAATGTCCTTGTAGGTGACTACCTCAGCCCCCCCAATGTCGAGCGTTTGCCCGATCGTTGCGGGTTGGGAGAGGCATCGCACCAGATAGGTCAACACGTCAGATACCGCAATCGGTTGACAACGTGTGCTCACCCACCGCGGTGTGATCATGACGGGCAATCGCTCAACCAAGTAACGCAGGATCTCGAACGACGCCGAGCCGGAGCCAATGATCATCGCGGCGCGCAAGACCGTCACCGGAACCGGGCCGGATGCGAGTTCGGTCTCAACATCTCGGCGCGAGTTAAGGTGCTCGCTCAAACCCCTGCCGGTCTCGCCCAACCCACCGAGGTAGATAATGCGTTCAATTTCGGCTTCGGCCGCTGCAGATGAAAAGGAACTCGCAATGCGCCGGTCGACTTCGGCGTATGCAGGGCCTGCAGCCAACATCGAGTGCACCAAGTAATAAGCCGATCGGCAACCGCGCAGGGCTTCCGTTGTGGCAACCTGGTCTTCGACATCACAGGTAACGATTTCGACCCGCGTATCGCAGGCAAAGGGTCGGTCGCCGAGCTTCCTTGGACTACGGACGAGGCAACGGACTCTGTAGCCAGCATCCAAGAGCCTCGTGACCAGTCGGCCACCGATGTAGCCAGTTGCGCCGGTCACTGCGACGAGGTCCCCGAGGGGTTTGATTGGGATGGGCATCTTGTCTCTTCCGTTTATTGGGTGCCTTATCGACGCGCACAATGGGGCCGCAAGCGCGCCAACCGAGTTGTTTCGTGGGAAATCACCGGACAGATGCAGATTTGCGATGCCGGACCAGGTGACCGCATCCAAATCGATGAGCCAAGCGAAGAGTGCCACATGTCAGAGATCACCCAAGAGGCGTGGGACGCCGACGACCTTGTCGGGCAGGGCTTAACATCCCGCAGGTTTGCGGACGCCGTTGGGGCCGAACCGACCTTGCTGATCTTCCTGCGGCACCTCGGTTGAATCTTCACTCGAGAACTCGTGCACGAGGTCGTGCATGCCGCGAAAGCTCCTGGCTACCCCGCGCCATTGTTCATCCACCGCGCCTCGGTCGAGGACGGCGAATCATTCTTTGCGACGCGATTCAAAACCGCCCGAGCAATCTCTGACAAGGACGGATTCTTGTTTGATGCGTTTGGCCTAAACCGTGGGACCTTGACGCAATTGCTCGGACCCCGCGCTATCTGGCGGGCGTTTGGTTCCATGCTGAAAGGCCATTTCGTCGGCAAGCCAACCGGCAATGAGACGCAAATGCCAGGCGCCTTCCTCGTACATCAACGCGAAGTGCTCTGGGAACATCGTGCGCGCCACGCGGGAGATCAGCCGGATCTAACCGCCGCCATGCGAGCGTTGAAGTCTGGACTCTAGGCCAACTCCTCCCGCACCACGGCGCATGACCGGAAGACAGATCGCTGCGCTCAAGCGGCTAGCAGTCGATTCGTACACAAGCCGATGACGCCTACGCGTGCTACTTGCTACCAGTCCGCTCGAAGCGGAGGTGGCATACGCCGATGTGTCGCTCACGAAAACCAGCTTCGCAGTAGGCGAAGTAGAAGTCCCACGCCCTCATCAAGGAGTTCTCTCCCCCGAGAGCAGCTACTTGCTCGCGCTTGCTAAGCCAAGCCTGCCGCCATCGTTTGAGCGTCTCAGCATAGTGTTGACCAAAGTCCTCCATCTTCACCAATCGCAAGTCGGTGTGCTCACTCGCCGCCTTCGTAATCGCGGTCACCGACGGGATGAAACTGCCCGGAAACACGTGACGCTTGATGTAGTCAACAGACCTCAGCGCTGACTCATAGTGTTGGTCCGCGATAGTGATCGCTTGCAGACCAAGAATCCCGCCCGGCTTCAAACGCGCGGCGCAACGGCGAAGAAACTCTGGCAGGTAGCGTGCGCCGACTGCTTCGATCATCTCGCAAGAGATCAACTTGTCGAAGGTGCCTTCGACATCGCGGTAGTCCTCCTGCAGTAGCTTGACCCGGTGTCCGAGGCCCGCCTCATGAACGCGCCCGGACGCCGTCTGGAACTGGTTGGACGAGATCGTCGTTGTCGTGACATGCGCGCCAAAATTGCCAGCAGCCGCAATCGCGAGGCTGCCCCATCCAGTACCAATTTCGAGCAATCGATCGCCCGGCGACAAATCGACGAGGCGACACAACCGCCGCAGCTTCTCGGCCTGAGCGGCTTCCAAACTCTGGTTGGGGAATTCAAACCACGCCGAAGAGTACGTCATCGACGGGTCCAAGAACTTCGCGAACAGGTCATCGCTCAGGTCATAGTGATCGGCGATGTTCTGGCGACTGCCCTCGCGACTGTTCTCTCGCCGCCGGTAACCAAGACGCAACAACAGCCGCCGCGGTAGAGACCAGAGGGAGCGATCAACATCCAACAGTACCGCTCGATCGCGCACCATCAGTCGCAACACCGAGACCAGATCGTCTGCATCCCACTTGCCAGCAACATATGCCTCACCGGCACCAACGGCACCAGAGGCCGCTAGCGCGCTGAAGAACGATGGGTCGTGAATCTGCAGATCGGGAACACCAAGCACCCCGTCCTGATTACCGACAGTAGCAACTCCCGAACTGTCGCTAATCGCCAAGGCGCCGCTCTGCAAGCCAGCCAACCGCTTGAGGACTCGCTCGCGCAAGAACCTCTGCCAACCAGTCGCAGGCCGTGATGCCGCCCGTTTTGGCAAGGCGCTTCGGGGAGAAACCAAAATGGAGCTATTCATGACTGTAATCGACGACGGGGATGGGCATGGAAGGGCGCACGTCGCATCCAGAGACGTAATGCTTGCCAGTAGATCGAGCCGATGATCTTCAAGCTGATCAACGGTTGCCGGAGCCAGCTACGGACTAGCGTTCCGGTCCGCCACGGCTGCTTGCTCATCACCAGCGTCACATCAAACGCTTTGCCTCCAGCAGCATGGTTCTCCATGTGCACCAACAAGCGCTTGCCAGGCGAAGAGAATCGCCACAGATACTCGTGCTCCATCGGCTGGAACGGGCTGACGTGGAAGTCCTTGGCGAACCGAGCCACAACCTGCCCCTTCTCGTCGGCTCGAAGGACGTAGTGGTGTCGTTCGCCCCATGGCGTGTTCGTTATCTCAGCGAGCACTGCTACTAACTGCTCCTGCTGATCGAAGCAGTAATAGAACGACACCGGGTTGAACCCATAGCCAAAGCACCGCAACGCGGTAAGCAGCCGTATGGCACCGTCCGGCCGAAAGCCAAGGCGCTGCTGCACCGCATCAAGAACGGCTTCGCGCAGCGGTGTGTCCTTGCCGCCAAAGTAATCCGAACGGCGAAACCTCACAGGAGCCGGGCGACGATCGGACCAAAACCATCGGCCCTTGAACGCTTGCTCAATCTCGTCAACATCCAGATAAGCGAGATCAAGCCGCACCAGGAACGAGCGGTCGACTGCGTCAAAACGGCGATGCCGCACGCTGCCTCGATAGATGCCGCTATGGACGACGCTGGTCGCAATCACAGCGCCACTCCGCGCATGGGACTGACCACCGACGATGAAGACGTGCTGCCATGCCCAATTCCGAAATCTGCCGCGACGCGCAATGCCGACTTGACTCCGTCTTCGTGGAAACCAAAGCCGCACCAAGCACCACAAAACCAGATGCGGCCGCTACCGCTGACTTCGCCAACCTTGGCCTGTGCTTGCAGACACCGCTGATCAAACACCGGGTGGTCATAAGAGAAGCGGCGCAGCACCTTCTGTGGATCGATCATCGCGGAACTGTTCAGGCTGATGAGATAGCGCTCCTCTGTCTCAAGCCCTTGCAGCGTGTTCATGTCATAGGTGACCGTCGCGTGCTCGTTAGGACTCGCTGGCAACCGGTAGTTCCACGCAGACCACGTCTTTGGCCGCTTCGGCAACAGTTTCGTGTCGGTGTGCAACACGACATCGTTAGCCTGGTAGGGAATCGCCGAGAGCACAGATCGTTCGGCATCCGAAGCGTCGGCGATCATGCGTGCGGCCTGGTCGGAATGTGTCGCCAAGACGACCCCGTCGAATAACTCCGACTCAGAGCCCACTGCGCGCACCAAGACGCCATCCTGCTGTCGACGAATCTCAACAACGGGCGCGTTCAGTCGAATGCGATCCGAGAACGTGCTAGCAAGAGGATCGAGATAACTGCGCGAACCACCGACGACGGTGCGCCACTGCGGCCGGTTCTTCACCTGCAGCATGCCATGGTTGCTGAAGAACCGGATGAAGAAGCGTGCCGGCATGCGCGTCAAGGCCTCGGGCTTGGCGGACCAAATCGCGGCCATCATCGGCATCAAATACCAACGTGAGAAGGCGCCATCGAGACGAGCTTCTCGCAAGAGTTCTCCGAGTGTCAACTCACTCTCAAGGAACGAGTCGGCCATCCCATGAAAGCGGCGAATGCCCTTCAGCATCGACCAGAACGCCGGCCGCAGCAGGTTGCGGCGCTGGGCGAACAAGCCATCAACGGAACTGCCGCAATACTCAACGCCCGATGCTTCGCAATGCATGCTGAAGCTCATCGTGGACTCCCGTAACGGCACACCCAATCTGGACATCAAGCCCAAGAACTCAGGATAGGTGCGGTCATTGCAGACGATAAATCCCGTGTCGACGGCGAGCGGGCCATCGCTCGTATTCACATCAACTGTATGCGTATGCCCGCCGATCCTCGAATCCGCCTCGAACACAACCACGTCGTGCTTGGTCGCCAGGCGCTCAGCCGCCAACAAGCCTGAGATTCCCGTGCCGATGACGGCGATGCGCTTGCGCCCGTGCCCGATGAACGCGCCAGCGCGCGTCACCGCCGAACCCGATCCGGCAGCGGCTTAATGCCAGAAACAAGGCCGACAACAGCCATCGCCCGCAGCACATAGTACGTGATGTCAATCTGCCACCAACGAAAGCCCTGCTGAACGGATCCAGGATGCCAGTGATGGTTGTTGTGCCAGCCCTCGCCCAAAGTCAGCAGCGCCAACAAGAATGAGTTACGGCTTTGATCACGAGTAGGCCAAACGCGACGGCCGAACAGATGAGCTATCGTGTTGATCGACGCGGTCACGTGGAACAACACCGTGGTCGAGATACAGAAGCCCCACACCACCATCTGCGATGCGCTGGTGCCAAGCTCTGGATAGAAGCGCTCCAGCAATCCACCGAGGACGGCCAATAGGAGGAGTAGAACCGTCGGCACCACTCGGTCGTGGCGGTCGAGCCAAACGAGTTCGGGATACTTCGCGAAGTCTTTGACCTGTGACATGTCGGTGCGCCAAGCACCACGAGTCACGAACCAGCCAACTTGCGAATACCAAAAGCCGTGCAGGTGTGGCGAATGAGGGTCGCCTTCATCGTCGGAACTGCGGTGATGCTTGCGATGGTGTGCGGCCCACCAAAGCGCACCTCGTTGCACGGCAGTCGCCCCGAGCAGGGCGCCAGCGAACTGCATCGACCGTGACATCGTATAGCTGCGATGGCCGAAGTAGCGGTGGTAGAAGCCTGTCACCGCGAACATCCGGATCAGATACAGGGCGATCGCAACCGCCACGGCAATAGAACTCCAGCCCACCACGAACACGAGCAGGCACCCAGCCTGCATGACCAGCCACGGAGCAACACGCCGCCATTCAATCTGGCGGTCATCCGAACTTGATGCCGGGTCAGCCAGAGTGCCGGTTGTCAATTTAGTGGCTCCACTCTGTCCATTTCGCAACTCTCCATCCGCTAGATGCACAATCTTGCATCTCGTTGGCTGACTCTGGCGAATGGACGACGATACTGGAGACCATCACGATGAACTTGCTCGAACTTGCTGCGCCCGTGCTGTTCTGGGCCTGGATTGGGGTCACGGCACTGTTTGCCGTTCTGTGGTTGCTCCAATTGCGCACCCGAAACGCTACTTCCGTCGACCTCGCGTGGGCGGCTGTCATTGGAATACTTGCCGTGCTGGCCGCGATCATCGCAACCGGTGCTGACCCACAACGATTCCTCGCAGCAACTCTGGCAGGCTTGTGGAGTGCCCGACTCAGCTGGTATTTGCTGGTAAACCGGGTACTGACCGAGTCCACGGAAGATGGCCGCTACCGGGCGCTGCGCCAACTACTGGGTCAGCGTGAGGCGGTTGGGTTCTTCTTCGTCTACCAACTGCAAGCACTGCTGGCTTTGGGCTTCGCAACTCCATTCATCTTGCTTGCCTACTCATCCGATCAGGCAATCGCACCTCTGCAATATGCTGGCGTCGCACTCGCCATCTGCAGCCAGATTCTCGTATCTACGGCCGACCAACAGTTGGCAAAACACCGTGCCAATCCAGACCTGCGCGGGCAAACGTGCCGAAGGGGCCTGTGGCAATACAGCCGCCACCCGAACTACTTCTTCGAGTGGCTCACATGGTGCGGCTTTGGCATCGCCCAATTCGCAGCGATCGGATGGATGGCAACTATCGCACCCGTCGCGATGCTCCTTTCAATTCGCTTCTTCACTGGAGTCCCGTTCACTGAGAAGCGCGCGCTGGTTTCTCGCGGCGACGACTACCGCCGCTACATGGCCGAAACCAACGTCTTCTTTCCGGGGCCACCGCGGCGAATCTCGTCGACCCAGACCGCCAAATCATGACCAAAGTGATCGAACGCTGCCTCGAACGGGGCATCCTCCCAGACTGCATCGTTCGCGCTGGCATTCGCCGCCTTCTGCGCAAGCGGCTTCGCAACGAGATGGCTCACGATCCCGAAGTCTCGGCATCAAGGCTGGCGGACTGGATTCGCCAGTGCGACGACAGTTCGATCGCGGAATCCGTCGACGCTGCCAATCAGCAGCACTACGAGGTACCGGCGGCGTTCTTCGAACTCGTGCTCGGTAAGTACCAGAAGTACAGCTGCGGACTCTGGAACACTCCAACAAGCACGCTCGACGAAGCAGAAGCGGCCATGCTTACCCAAACCTGCAAGCGAGCTGGAATCCAAGATGGAATGCGCGTCCTTGAACTAGGTTGTGGCTGGGGTTCGATGTCATTGTGGGTAGCACAGCAGTTCCCGAACTGTCACGTCGTCGGCGTCAGCAACTCAGCCAGCCAACGCGAGTTCATCCTCGGAAAAGCGAAGGAGCGCGGCCTTCTCAACGTCGAAATCATCACTGCCGACGTAAACGAACTCGAACTGCAAGAAGCGCGCGAACGCCCATTCGACCGCATCGTCTCTATTGAGATGATGGAGCACACCCGCAACTGGCGCCGACTACTCGAACGCGCGGCAGGGTGGTTGCAGCCCAATGGGAGGATGTTCGTGCATGTGTTCACACATAGGTCGGTTGGCTACGAGTTCGTCAGCCGCAACGACGATGACTGGATGGCGCGCCACTTCTTCACGGGCGGACAAATGCCCGCGGATTCCCAGTTGCTCCACTTCCAGGATCACCTTCAAATCGAATCCCACTGGCGCGTGAGCGGTCGGCACTACCAACGCACGGCAGACGCGTGGCTTCGCAACCTTGACGTCAATCGCGACGAAGCGACCGCGATCCTACGTCGTCCTTACGGTCAGCAAGCAGCGGCCATGACGAATCTATGGCGGGTCTTCTTGCTCTCTTGCTCAGAGTTGTGGGGATTCGAAAACGGACGCGAGTGGCTGGTCTCCCACTATCTGATGCGGCCACGAACTACCGGCACTTAGGCACGCGCCGAAAGCGACCGGCTACTGCCGCTTTCGCCACTGATACGATTCGGGCGACCTGAAGATGTTGCTTCTTGCGGATGTGCCGTACTAACATCGAAAGCTCCCTCAGATCCGAAGTTCTGCATCGATGAACCGATTGGCAATATCGTTGCTCGCAGCCCTACTGCTGAGCTCTTCTGTTTTTGCGCAGCGTCCGGTTGACCACCTTGCCCTGGGCAAGATGTGGACATTCGAGAACCCGCCGCTTGCGTACCTTGAAAAGGAGTACGGGTTTAAGCCGGACCAGAAGTGGCTGGATTCGCTGCGACTCGGGGCGCTGCGGCTTGGCGAACGAGACAACCCTTGGTGCTCGGCGTCGTTCGTGTCACCGCAGGGTTTGATCATGACCAACCACCACTGCGTGCGCGATCAGATCGCACAAGTGCAGGGCCCCAACGACTGGGTCAAGAACGGCTACGCCGCTACAGGACTTGCAGACGAGGTGCGGATTCCGGGGCTCACGGTTCAGCAGTTGGTCGCGCAAGAGGATGTGACTGCGAAGGTCGAGGCGGGCATCGCAACTACTGATGACAACGTCACAATCGCCGACAAGCGCAAAGCCAACATCGATGCAATCATGCAGGCGGCAGACGTTGCGAACGCCGACCACATGCATCAAGTCGTGTCGCTCTACCAAGGCGCCGTCTACCAACTGTATCGCTACCGTGTCTGGGACGACCTTCGATTGGTCGTCGCGCCGCACCTACAAACCGCGCACTACGGCGGCGACCCCGACAACTTCACGTTCCCGCGGTGGAGCATCGATTTCTCGTTCGTACGCGCCTACCTCGACGACAAGCCTGCGGACACGTCGGCGCACTACTTCCGCTGGCGGCAAGAAGGCGCCAAGGAAAATGAGTTGGTGTTCGTTCCCGGTAACCCCGGTAACACCAACCGACAGATGACCATGCAGCAGTTGCATGTGCAGCGCGAAGTTGAGTACCCAATGGTGCTCGCACAGTTCAAGAGCGGCATCGCGATCCTTGAGCCGTTCAAGGATCGTGCGCCGCAACTACTGACGACGCTGCTCGGCTGGCAAAACAGCTACAAGGCCATCAAGGGCATGCTGGACGGGCTTAAAGACCCCGCCCTGATGTTGAAGAAACAGGAGCACGAGCAACACTTCCGTGGCGTCGTCGCAGGCAACAAGGAACTCGGACAGCAGTACGGCGACCTGTGGCGCGAGTTCAATAAGCTCATTGGCAGGCAACGCGACTTGATGCCAAAGTCGATGTTCTACCAGCCCGGATTTTCGAGTGCGATCCAACGCGGATTGCTGATCGCCAAGAGCTTCGACAAGTCCGTCGACGCCGCGGATCGCGAAGAAGCCAAGCAGGCCGCCCTGGAGTTCGCCGGTGGTAGCAGTCCACTGACACACGCGCTCTTGGTCGACCAGTTCGAACGCGCTGGCGCGTGGTTGCGCGCCGACGATCCATTCCTAATCGCCGTCGGTGGCGAACACCGCAATGGTCGCGGCACCGATTGGGCGGCGGCAATCGGCGACCTCAGCCAAAGCAAGTTGAACCGCGATCCCTTCGCGCGAGTGATGCTTACCGAGGCCAACGGTGAAGAGCAATGGCAGAAGAGTGACGACATCGGTGTGCAAGCCGCGCGCGTGTTGTGGCCGCTAATGCAAACCACCGAGCAGCAGCAGAAGGTGCTCGACGACGGCTTGGCCAAGCAAGGCACACGACTTGGTCGCGCGCTGCACAAGGTCTACGGCAGCAACATCAGCCCCGATGCCACGATGAGCCTGCGGTTCTCCGACGGCCGCGTGAAGGGCTACAACTACAACGGTACGTTGGCTCCGTGGGCGACCACGTTCTACGGCTTGTATGGCCGCGGCATCGAATTTGGCAACGCCTATCCATTCGATATCCCCGCTGCGTGGCTGGAAAATCAGGCCAAGATCGACTTGTCGAAGAAGGTCTGCTTCGCCAGCACCAACGACATCGTAGGCGGCAACTCCGGCTCATGCGTCGTCGACGAACAACTGCGTGTCGTCGGCCTAGTCTTCGACGGCAACATCGAGTCACTGCCAAACGACTTCTACTTCAGCCAAGAAATTGCACGCGCGGTCAACGTGCACACCGACGCAATCATCGAGGCCCTGCAACACGTCTACGGAATGATGCGCATCGTCGACGAACTGCGCGATGGCGCCGGCCGCTGAACGCCAGCAGCGCCCAACAAAAAGTCCAACCGGGCGTCCGCCAAAGAAAACCGTCGTGCGGATGACCGCGAATCAGCGATAGCAAGGTGACTACGTGGGCACCGCGAGGTAGAGAACCTGCACGCTCGCCAGCGTATCTTACTATTTGGTGCCTTATCGCGTCGTCTTACCTAGCCCGTGTTCGCAACGACTCCATGCGCGCTTTCTCGACCACAAACCTCGCACTCCTTGCCACTGCGTGTTTGGCGCTTATTGCCGCCAACGCCGCGCCGTTCTTTGCTGCCTCCACAGACGTGCAGCAACCTGGCACACAACCGGGCGAAGCAACGATTCTCGGCAGCCTGCCGCAATGTGATGGCTGCCACGGCTACTACGATCCCGCCGTCGAGCCGGTAGAGAATTGGATGGGCAGCATGATGGCGCAAGCCGGTCGCGACCCAGTCTTCTGGGCTGCGCTCGCCGTTGCCGACACCGACTTCCCCGGCGCCGGTGACTACTGCATCCGCTGCCACTCGCCACGCGGCTGGCATGAGGGTCGCGCGACGCCAACCGACGGCTCGGGCCTCAACCCAATCGGCGACCACAACGGCATCGAATGTGGCATCTGCCATCAACTCACAAACCCCGACACCAGCGAGCATGCCGGCAAGCAATACTCGCCATACCTGGCACACAGCGGCGGAGCAAACCCCGAAGGTTTCTACGGCAGCGGCATGGCGGTGCTCGCCGGCAACAGCACGCGCTACGGACCGTACGCCACAACCTCGGCTGGCCACCCGTTCGTGCAATCGGAGTTCCACCGTTCGGCACAACTCTGTGGCACGTGCCACGACGTCTCCAACCCGGTGACCGGTGACCTCGCGCCCAACAACGGCGTGCACACGCCGCTGCCGATGGGCCAGTTCAGCGGCGTCTCGGGTGCACCGGTCACGCAGAAAGCTGCGTTCAATAACCCGCCCTACGCCTACGGCACCGTCGAGCGCACGTTCAGTGAACATGCCTCTAGTTCGCTTTCCACGATGCTGGTCAGCAACTTCACCTCGTTGCCGCAAGACCTACAGCGTGGTGCCCTCAAGCGCGCCTACGACCAAGCCCTGCTCGCCCAAACCGGCGGCAACTACGAAGATGGCACTGAGCGCACGTTCAGTTGCCAGTCGTGCCACATGGAGCCAGTCATTGGCGAAGGTGCGGCCTTTGGTATCGCGCCGCTGCGCTACGACCAACCGCGCCACGACCTCACCGGTGGCAACACGTGGGTTCCCAATGCGATCCAATGGCTCGACAACCAATCGCCAAGCCGTCTGCGTCTCGGCCAAAACATCACCCCGGTGATGAGCGCCGCGATGGACCGCGGGGTGGTGCGCGCGCGCGCCTCGCTGCAGCGCGCCGGTGCCCTCGATGGCACCAATGATAACCAGACGATGCGCGTCACCAACCTGACCGGCCACAAGCTGATCACTGGTTACCCCGAAGGTCGCCGTATGTGGTTGCGCGTCCGCTGGCTCAACGAGCAGCTGCAAGTCATCCAAGAAGACGGCGGCTACGACCAAATCACGACCACGGTCAACGGCTCCGCCCACCAGGTCAACACGATCACCGACCCGAACGCGCGCATCTACCAGGCGAAGCTGGCGATCACACAGGACTGGGCCTTCCAGATGCTTGGTCTCGGCATCAACCCAGTGCTGCCGCTCGCGTTCGACAAGGTCACTGGTCAGCCGACGATGACGCTCGCACAACTCGCGGTCAGCCCACCCGGCACCGAAGTCGAGACGTTCCACTTCGTGCTCAACAACAAGCTAGTCTCCGATAACCGCATCCCGCCATACGGCTTCTCTCACGACGACGCGGAGACCCGCAACGCGCTGCCAATCCCGGAAACTCAGTTTGGCAACCCCGGCCCCGGAGGTGTCTACGACTACTTCGACGACGTCGCTCTAACGCCGCCGCCCGGTGCCACGCGCGCCGAGTTCGAGTTGATGTATCAGACGTCGAGTTGGGAGTACATCCAGTTCTTGCTGCTGGCGAACCCCGGCACAAGCCCGTTCCTGGCCTCCGCTGGCCAAGATCTGTTTGACGCCTACATAGCAACCGGCGGCTCAGCCCCCGAGGTCATGACCAGCGCCCGCTGGTGCAACATGCCCGGCACAAACGAAGACCTGGTGGTCAAGACGGCCGTCAACGGCGCGCCTTTCGACGACACCTGCGCCAAGCGCGTCGCCGCCGGTGACGTGCTCAACGTGCAAGTCAGTAGCCCCGGCAACTCGCACGCCGCTCACGTCGGCGGCCTGTTCTTGCAGATCCACGATCCGTGGGCACCGCCCGTCGCCGGCCTCATCCCCGGCCTCTGGCTCGACAGCAGCAACGCGTCGGTCATCATCCCAGGCCTCCCGATCACCGGCTACCAACTCAACGTCACGCTCCCCGCCGGCTTCAGCACCCAAATGTTCCGCTGGCAAGCCCTGATGCTGACGCCAAGCCCGGCGAACGGCTTGTTCGCGCTGAGCAACGCGCACGACTTCTACCACGGCTAGCCGTGCCAGCGGTCGCGCACCGGCAATTGCAGCCGTGAACGATCACATCAAGCGCGCCTTCTTGCGCCAGTGCTCGTGGGTCACAATAAGCACTGACGTGCAGGGCTTGTGACCATTCGCGCAACTAGCGATCGTCGGCATCCCGCAGCGACTGCCGCTCCAAGCGCGCGTTGAGCCAGTCGAGTTCTGCCTCGTACATCTGCTGCGCCGCGTTTCGCACCTCGTCAGAAGAGGCCACGCCAGATTTCTGCAGCGACTTGGCACGTTCGTGGCCGTGCGAACGTTGCGCAAACAGCGAGTGAGTGAGCGCGACCTTCTCGTCAAGCAACTCGACGGCGTGGATGGGTATCTGCAGCATGTCCGGCAACCCATCCTCATCCGTATCGATAAACGTTGGCTCGGACACCGCCATCAGGCCCGTTCGCGCCAGTGCCAGCTTGGCATCGATCAGTTCGATATTCGCGCTCGCGAGTCGCGCTTCGCTACCGATCAATTCGAGTGGGCCAACTCGGCTTGCGGCATGCAACTGCTTGATGCGCGCATAGCCCTGTTCGGCAAGCACTTGGACCTTCTTACAGACGTCAATCTTCTGCAGGTGAAGGAGCACCGCCTCCTTGTCCTCCGCAAGCTTCAATTCGACGACGGAATCCCCCAGTCCATCACCATCGACATCAATGAACCCCTGTGAGGTTCGAGGAGTCGCGCAACTCGAGAAGCAGCAACAAGCGACGGCGATAAAAACGGCAAAAGGGCGTGCCAGCATGATCGTGCTCCTGAGGGGGATCGAAAAACAAGGCGGTGCGAGCGGCGTCGTTGCGCGCATCCTACACCACGTGTTGATGGCCGGAACAAGCATGCCAAGAAGAGCACACCAGTCGGGACGAGTTGCCCCGTTCGAACACGTATTCAGTCGTATGACTGACGCACGAACAACATCAGAGGATGTCGAGCACGCCCGTCGAACCGTTCGTCAACGTATCCATTCCCGTCGCATAGTTCGTGTCGACACTCAGCGGCACGTTCCACGGCAGTTCGTCCTTATCACCTACGCCACCCAGTGCCGCCGCGACGAATGCGCGAGCGAGCTTGGACATGGAGCGGTCTTCGCTGAGCTTGATCAACGTGCTAATCGCGCGTCGGTCGCCAATGCGGCTGATGGCAGAAGCAATAGCCGCAAGCACAGCAACGCTGTCAGTCTCTTGGATCAGTTGTAGTAAGCGATCGTTGGCGTGACGGTCACCGAGGCAACCGAGACCAACTGCAGCTTGCTGTAGCAAGAACGGGCGACGCGTCGAACGCAGCATCACTTCGGTCAGCATCTGGGTAGCGCCATCGTCGCGGAGCAGACCAAGGCCGATGCAAAGGTAGCCAGCGGTGCGGCTGTCGCCTTCGTGATCACGCAGCATACGCAGCATCTTGGGCGCGGCCTCCGGGTGACCGTTGAGGCCGACGGCTATCGCTAGCGCAGAACGGCTATCATCGGTCGATGCCGAGAGCAGGTCTTCGAGCAGCATGTCGCCGATGAATTCATCCGGTTTACCCTTGGCCGCTGCAGGTTCGGTCAGCAGCCCCAACGAAAGCGCGAGCCACGGCCGTTCACTGCTCTTGTTGCCGCGCGTGTAAGCCTTCGCCAGCCACTCCTTGTTGGCCTTGCCACCAATGCGACCGAGCGACACAACACTCAACTGTCGGGCCGTTTGATCGACCCCCTTCTGCCAGTTGTAGCGAAGCGCTTCGTTGTAAGCCGCTTCATTGCTATTGGCTTCCTCGGGCATCGTCAGCATGCCCAACGCAATCGCGCTTGACTGCAGAACAGAATTGCCGCGCCGCTTCTTGGCATTGAGCGTCTTCGCGAACACTTCCTTGCAACGACGATGAAGGCTCGAGTCGCCGCGGCCGAGTAACCGACCAATTGCCACCGCGGCGTGCGCCTGCACGCTCTCGTCGGTGGCGCCAAGATCTTGGCTGAACCAATCGAGCAACTCTTCAACCGCTTGCCATGCGAGTCGCTTGTCCGACGAACGCATGGTGTCACTCCGCATCACGCCAAGGCCGTTGACGATCGCGGTGCGAAGATCGCGATCCTTGATCGTCTTGTCTTGCAGCGTCTGCCACAGCAGATCGTGAACCTGCTGCGACAATGCGGGATCGCCAACGCGACGCGCCAACAGGCCGAGGCCGTATGCCGCATAAGCACGCGTACGCTTGCGAACCTTCTCACGTTCCGCCAACTTGCGTGCCGCCTTTCCGTCGATCAGTATGTCCGCCAGAATCGGGAACGTCTCACGACTGCCGATGATCCCTAATGCGAGCACGGCGCTCTCGCGCACTTCTTGGTCGTCGCGCGAAATGCGCTCGGAGATGACTTTCTCGAGTTGGATGCCAACACCGTCGATGCCGACCTTACCGAGCGCGATGACAGAGGCGCTTTGGATGTCGCGGTTGCGGTCCTGCTCGAGCAGCTTGACCAACGCCGGCACGATGCGTTCTTGGCGATCCTGCTTAGTCGCTTGCAGCACATCGATCAGTTGCGTGCCGCGACGCTGGCCGAGATAGAAGTCATCCGAGCCAGTGACTGGCAGCGTGATGCCCTTGATGCGCGACTTGAGGTAGGGCTCCTTGTTGAACTCCCACCAAGTCTGCCACGTCCGAGAGAATGCGACGATGTCACGAGCACCAGTCGTAGGTGCAGGAGTCGGTCCCACGCGTCCGCCGGTCAAGGTGGACGGCAATGTTCCAGGCACCAAGCCGGACGGAGGGCCGCGATACTGGCCGCCATGCGCCGACAGGCTGGCCGCCAGAAGTAGCGTGATCAGTGGCAGCCGTGGAAGAGATTGGGCCATGACGTTTAGGGACTGTAGTCACGACTCAATCGAGCGGTAACGCGCACTTCTTTCCGGCCTTTTCAGATCCTGCGTGGCGTGCGCCCCTAAAAGGCCACGCGAACAAAAGGTGTGACCCCAACAATGCTATCGCCGTCAGGGGTGATGAGCAGGACACGGGCGAGAGCGGAGTGTAACCGCAGTGCCGGCAGGTCGGGCAGAACGAGCCCGCAAGTCAGGGTGCCGCCGACGCCAACCTCGCCGATAGTATTTGATCCCAAGGAGTTACGCCAATCACCCCAGAGCACCGTGGGGGCCGACCAGGTCTGATCCAAGTAGGGTTCACAGCCGGCGAGACTGCGCACGACCCACGGATGCGGGCGGTCGAGCGCCAGTTCGAGAACGTGCAGGTGGCCGGGTGCGACCGGCGTCGCCGCATGGAAGTGCGCGCGATTGCCGTCCTGCACCAAAGCGGCGCTGGCCAACGGAGCGGCAACCGACTCGAGCAACAGATCGCCAATCGTCGGCCGCTCGCCCACCCAAGCGACTCCCGGTGCGCCGCCGCCAAGCGCGCCGTCGAACGAGTGCAGCACCACTTCGTCATCGACGGAGCACTGCAGTCGGAAGCCATCAACCTGCATCGTCAGCGTGTGCTGCGACGACAACCACGGCGCCTCGAACTGACGCACGATCATGTGGTCACTACCCATCCAGCGCTCGAGGCGAACCTTGCTCGCCTTCCAATCGATCGAGAACAGGTAGCAACCGCGCGTCTCGTGATGGCGCGTAACGATGCCGAAGACCTCAGTCTTGCGATTGGAATTGACGGTGACGGAGACGCGGTAATCGCGCAACTCGAGACCGGCTGCGCCGATGGTGTGCACGTGGATTGGCGTTTCACGCACCTTAGTGACGAGCGCACCTTGGAACGCCTGTTCGCCAAACGGTTCAAGCTTGCGTGCCGTCGCGGCGACAGCCGCAGCAACTGCCACGTCAACGCGCGATGACTTGCTCGTCTCGAACTGCAACGACAACGGCTTGCCGTTCGCGTTGCTTGGGAAGTGCACGCTCGTCTTGCCCTCGACAAGCGATACCTGCTGGCCTGGTTCGATTGCGGTATTCGAACGACTTTCGCCGGATTCCGACGCCGTCACGGCGACACCGCGCATCCGGCCTCCCTGCATCTGCCAATGTGTTTGCGCGGGCAAAGCTGCAAACGATGCGAGGCACAGCACTGCTGCCGCTGATGCCGTGCGAATTGTTCGCGCGTGCATCATTCGACTTCGTTTCTCCCCAGCATGTTTCTCCGCAGCATATTGATGAACATAGCACCTTGCTCGCGCGCGTCATCGAGAGCGACGTGCGTGTGCGGTAAGTCATCACTCCATTCGTCGGGCAATTCGTGCTTAACGCAATCGCGATACGGCCTCTTGAGCATCGCCATCGCGTAGGTCTTCACATCGAGCGCTGAATGGCCAAACGGACTCTCGTTGCAGAACCGCTGCAGATACCAATAGATCCACATGAAGTCGTAAGCGGCGGGCTGACCAACCAGGACGACACGCCCGGGAAGCCTGCGCACCCATTTGACGTAGCGCGGCATTACCTCGGCGGGATCCTCTGGGTTCTCGCGCGCCTTCGCCAACGCTTCGGAAAATCCCTCCCACCACAGCATCGTACGCGGGTGTGGTTGCGAACCAGGGAGCGCCTGCAAGTTCGCAGTGAACTCACTAATGACAGTCTTGTCGCGGCGCAACGCAACCGACGCGAAGCTGAGCATCGAGTTGGGTCCAGGGATCGGACCGTCGGCTTCGATGTCGGTACTTACGAATATCTCTTCGGGCATTGGGGGCGCGTTCCATCTTGCCGCACGAACGCCCGGCGCGCAGGGCCAAGAGTGGGTAAAGTGAATCCTTCGACGCTTCATCCGAAGCAGAGCTCCCTGTCGTTGACGATCTCGGTCGCACTCAACAGGCACGACGCCATCGTCGACGCCAACCACAGCCCGACCGTTCGAAACTCAAGGACGCTCCCGACGCCCCCTGGTGGCAGCCCAAGCCCGCCAAACTCACGCGCTAACGAAGCACCCAGCGGGCCAGCAAACGGGACATCCTCACACAGGGGCGCAGATGTGCTTTTTTGTCCTGGCACCGCCCGCACTTCTTCGCGAACCTGTTTGCCCCTGAAACGAGGAAACTATGAGCTTTAGTCATCAAGGTCGCGAAATCCGCAAGGTTGCAGTCATTGGTTCGGGACAGATTGGTCCGGACATCGCCCTCTACTTCAGCAAGGTTCTGAGCCCATATGGGGTGCAGACCGTTGTTGTTGATGTGAGTGCCGACGCTCTGGCTGGCGGCCAGAAGAAGCTCGAGAAGAAGATCGCCAAGGGTGTCGAAAGCGGCGCCTTCTCGGCCGAGCAGCAAGCGCAGATGACAAGCAGCGTCACCTGGACAACGGACTATGACTCGATCAAGGGCGCCGACCTGGTGGTCGAAGCAGCGACCGAGAACAAGGATCTCAAGGGCAAGATCTTCGGCATGGTCGAAGGCCTCGTCAGCGATGATGCGATTCTGTGCAGCAACAGTTCGCACCTCGAGCCAGAAGTGATCTTCGCCAACGCCAAGCTCAAGGGTCGCACCGGCGTCGTGCACTACTTCTTCCCGGCCGAGCGCAACCTGCTGGTCGAAGTCGTTCCGGGTAAGGACACCGACGCTGCGACGACCCAGTGGCTGATGTCGTTCTACGAAGGCATTGGCAAGGTGCCGATCGAAGTGCAGTCGCGCTACGGCTACGCGCTCGACCCGGTCTTCGAAGGCCTGTTCTTCGCCTGCGCGCTGCTCGCCGAAGCTGGTGTCGGCACCACCAAGCAGATCGATGTCGTCTGCAAGAAGACGTTCAAGATGGGCGTCGGCTCGTTCACCGCGATGAACCTGACCGGTGGCAACCCAATCACCGCCGTCGGCCTCGACAACTACACGAGCAAGATCGGTCCTTACTTCCGCACGCCGGACTCGCTCAAGGACAAGGTCAAAAAGAACGAGAAGTGGGACGTGCCGGCACGCGGCGAGAAGCCGGAAGTGCCCGAAGACCTCGCCGCCAAGATCCGCGACAACCTGCTGGGCGCCTACTTCGGCCTCTGCGGCGAAATCGTCGACGCTGGCCTGATCTCGGTCGCGGACTTCAACATGGGCCTCGATGTCGGACTCGACATGAAGCCGGCGTTCGCATTCATGAACGAACTCGGCACGGCCAAGGCGCTCAAGTTGGTGCAAGCCTACGCCCAAAACAACGACGGCTTCCCGGTGCCAAAGTGCATCGAAGCACTCGGCAAGGACAACTTGCCGTTCGACATCCCAGTGGTGCTGCGCGAAGACAAGGACGGCATCGCCGTCCTGACGATCCGCCGCCCAAAAGTGCTCAACGCGCTCGACCAAGGCGTCTTCGAAGAGATTCGCACGCGCTTCCAAGAGTGTGACGCCGACGCATCGGTCAAGGGCATCGTGCTCACCGGCTTCGGCAAGAAGGCATTCGTCAGTGGTGCCGACGTACGCTTCCTCGCCAAGATCGACAGCGTCGCGATGGGCGAAGAAACGTCGCGCGGCTCACAGATCTGCGTCGATGCGATCCAAGCCGTGCAGAAGCCGACGGTCGCTGCGCTCAACGGTCTCGCCTTCGGTGGCGGCATCGAAACCGCGATGGCGTGCGAAGCCCGCATCGCCCAGAAGGGCCTGCGCGTTCTCGCCGGCCAACCCGAAGCCAACCTCGGCATCATCCCCGGCGCCGGTGGCACGGTTCGCCTGCCGCGTATCGTCGGCCTCGAAAACGCCAACGTCATGCTGCGTGGCTGCCGGCCGATCAGCAGTGAGAAGGCGCTCGCCTTCGGCCTGATTCGCGAAGAGGTCGAGTCAGGTCTCGTTGATCGCGCCGTCGCGCTCTGCCGCGACATGGCCGACGGCAAGGCTCCGCGTTCGCGCATGTCGGAAGCCCCGATGGAGAATGTTCCGGACAGCCTCCCCGCCGTCGAGATCGGCCACCTCAGCACCAAGGTCGACGAGATCCTGCAGAAGGCCATCCTCGGCGCCGCCAAACTGCCGCTCGCGGAGGCCATTCCGTTTGAAGCGAAGTGCTTCGGCGAAGTCTGCGGCACCGAAGACATGCGCATCGGCGTCGACAACTTCATGAAAAACGGGCCGAAGTCGAAGGCCGAGTTCGTGCACCGCTAGAACAATCAGCGGTGAGCTGGATCCGGCAGGCGGCTTCATCGCCGCCATGCCGGGCGAAGTAGTCAGGTAACGGAGCGGTACCGGGGCGTGCCGCCCGAGGTGGTGCGGGCCATTCAGCAGTATGCTCTGGGCGCAATGCGACCCCTTCCGCTCCTGTTTCTCGCCGCCCTCGGCGCGTTTGCGTCCGCCCAAGACCCGCAACTCCAGCAGTTGCAACCACCCGAGGCCAAAGACTACGGCCAATGGGAGTCGCTACGCGGCTCGGGCACGCTGTCGCCGGATGGCTTGTGGCTCAGCTACAACGTCTCGCGCGCCAACGACAAGAACGAGCTTCGTCTCGCCGACATCGGCAAGAACGAACGCGAGGTGTTTGCCAACGCCACCAGTGCTCGCTTCACCGATGACTCGCGCATGCTCGGCTACTTGATCGGCGTGTCGCCGGACAAGCGCGAGAAGATGAAGAAGGACAAGAAGCCGGTGCGCACCAAGTTCGCGCTGCGTGAGTTGTCGAGTGGCGACACCGTGACAATCGAAGGTGTGTCAGCGTTTGCGTTCAGCAAGGATGGCAAGCACGTCGCCTTGAAGCGCTTCAAGAAGACGGGCCAAAAGAAGGGTGGCGCAGACCTGGTCGTTCGTGACCTGACAACCGGGGCGGAGATGTGCTTCGGCAACATCGACTCGTATGAATGGTGCGAAGAGGCAAACCTGCTGGCGATGATTGTCGACACCGAGGACAAGGTCGGCGGCAGCGTCACCGTGCTGCACGCCGACACCGGCATGCTGCGCGTGCTCGATTCACACAAGGCTCGCTACACCGGGCTGTCGTGGCGCGACGACGCAACCGACGTGGCGTTCCTTCGCATCACGGATCACAAGAGTGAAGATGACGAGCAGCCGAGTCACGTCGTGATCGCTTGGACGGGTCTTGGCACCAACAACGCCAAAAAGACCGTCTACGACCATCGCGAAGAGCCCGGCTTCCCGGCAGACATGCGGGTCGTGTCGCAGTCCCCGAGTTGGCACAAGAACGGCGATGGCGTGTTCTTTGGTATTCGTCCGTGGGAGGTGAAGCCTGCTGCGAAGGCCAAGCCGGATGCAGCCGCGGAGGAGCCAGAAGCTGTTGCGAGCAAGGACGACAAGGACAAAGACCAGAAGAGCCTCCGCGATTCACTGAAGGATCCGGCCGGCGTCGATATCTGGCACGCCAAGGACGCGCGCATCATTCCCGAGCAAAAGAAGCAGGCCGCGCGCGATCGCCGCAAGAACCACCTGTGCGTGCTATGGCTCGAGGACAACCAGTTCATCCGCCTCGGCAACCAAACCATGGACAGCGTGTCGGTGCTCGAAAGCGGTGAGATCGCGATTGGTCGCGACACCACCCGCCATCAACGCGATGCAATGTTCGGCCCGAAGATGAACGACATCTACCAGATCAACACGCGCACCGGCGAGCCGAGCCGCATCCTTGAGAAGCACAAGTTCTTCTTCGACGGCAGCCCCGATGGCAACCATGTGCTCTACGTCCAAGACAACGTCTGGCATGCGTATGACCTGAATACGAACCAGGCACGCCCGTTGACCAAGGGACTTACTGGCGACTTCATCAACGATGAGCGCGGTGTGTTGACGGACGAGAACCCTCCCTACGGCATTGCTGGGTGGAGCAAGGATTCAAAGTCCGTGTTCCTCAACTCACGATTCGACATCTGGGAAGTGCAACTCGACGGGCACCGCTGGGCCCGTCTGACTGGTGGAGCCGAGAAGCAGATTCAATACCGCTTGCTCGACCTCGACCCCGACGAAGACCACGTCGACAAGTCGAAGATGCTCTACCTGTCGATGAACGGCGAGCGCAGCAAAAAGTCGGGCTTCGCGAAGTGCAAGGTCGACACCACGACGACCACCGTAAGCAGCACGAAACTGCGGTTCACAGATGCGCGGATAAGCAGTCTGAAGAAGGCCAAATACGCCGACGTGTTCGCGTTCTCCGAGCAGAAGGTCGACGACTCCCCGGACATCTTCATCGCTGGCAGCGAACTGGCCGAACCACGTCAGGTCACCAAGACCAACGTGCAACAAGATCAGTTCGCGTGGACGCCGAAGTCCGAGCTGATCAACTACGAGAGTGGTCGTGGTGCCAAGCTGCAGGGGGCGCTCTACTACCCGGCCAACTACAAGCCGGGCGAGCAGTACCCGATGATCGTCTACATCTACGAGAAGCGATCGCAGAACCTGCACAGCTACACGTCGCCGAGCGAGCGCCGTCCCTACAACGCCGCGGTGTTCACGTCGCTCGGCTATTTCTTCTACCAACCGGACATCGTCTACCGCGCGCAGAACCCCGGCCTGTCGGCGATCGAATGCGTCACGCCAGCGGTCGAAGCGGTGCTTGCCAAGGGTGAAGTGAACCCGGATCAAGTCGGCCTCGTCGGCCACTCATGGGGCGCCTACCAGACGGCGTTCATCGTGTCGCGCTCCAACCTATTCGCGGCTGGCGTCGCCGGTGCACCGTTGACCAACATGATGAGCATGTCGACGAACATCTACTGGAATA
>CALCZA010000142.1 GCA_937906475.1 uncultured bacterium | reverse complement strand
CACAGGAGGACGACGACAGTTTTCCACAATTCCCCGAGCGACCCCCAGAAGACGATGCCCCTGAGGATGCCTCCCCGGACGATGCCTCCCCGGACGGTAGCTAGCTGGACTTTTGGGCCCCGGACGCTGTGTCGTCACAATAGCTCAGCCAGAACTGCACCGAGCTTCCGAAACACGACGAGGACCGAGCGGCCTGTCGTGGTAGCCTCGGAAACATGCTGCCGCAACGCCCTCAAAGCGGTTCCGAGCCGCTGCGAATCTATCTCGTTGGTGCCCACGCAACTGGCAAGACGACTCTCGCACGCTGGATCCGCGACCGCTACCAAGTGCCGATGATCGCTGAGGTGGCGCGCGGTGTGCTCGCTGAGATGGAAGAGCGCCTCGAGACCTTGCGGACCGATATCGACCTCGTCGACCGCTACCAAGCGGCAGTGTTCACCCGGCAGATCGATGCCGAGAGCGCCATCAATGGTTCGTTCGTCAGCGACCGCGCGTTCTGCAACCTGGCCTACGCCGCCCACCATTCTGGCATCCTTGGCCGCATCTTCCGAGACCCGCGGCTAGAGCAGTACATGTCTTGGGTCAAACGCGGCCTGGTGTTCTTCCTACGCCCGCACCAAGAGTTATTGGTTGATGACGGCGTGCGGGCTGGTGTCGAATGGGAAGAGGTCATCCGCATTGACGGCATGGTCAAGCTGTTACTTGAACAGTTTGACGTCCCCTACATACCCGTCGCCTCGTTGTCGATGCAAGAGCGGGTGCGGTTGGTCGAGCGGGTGCTGCAACTCGCAGGCTTGCCAAGTGCGAACGACGTGCGTTCGATTACACCGGCGTCTGCCGCTGCTACTACGTTTGCTGATGTGGCCAAAGCCGTGAAGCAAAGCCATGCCGCTTCAGCTCATTCGGTCGCCGGCATGCTTGCTCCTAAACCCACGCCTGCGAACCAGAACTTATCGCAAGATCCAACCCGCCACGGGCCGCACAGCGGGTCGCGCTAACTCGCCCTTGCTAGCACTGGCAACCTGGCACCCCTAACGTAATCGATGATGCCTTCTTCCATCTCGCACCACCAGCTCTCTCGCCAACTCATCGACATGCTGGAAGAACGCACGGCACTGCGTCCGCGCGTCGCCATGCTGCTGGGGTCTGGACACGCTTCCATTACCAACCAACTCAAGGACAAGGTTGTCATCTCAGGCGAGGATATCCCTGGCCAAGCGCTGCCATCGCCGATCCTGGTCGGCATCCTTGAGGGCATGCCGGTCGCCGTCGCGGATGCACCGCTCGCGTCATACGAAGGTTTGAGTTCGAGCGAACTCGCCCATCCCGTGCGCGTGCTCAAGGCACTCGGTTGCGAGTTGCTGATTTTGACCGCCGGAGCCGCGAGCCTGAGCCAACAAATTGAACGTGGCTCGATTGCGGTTGTCGAAGACCACATCAACCTCAGCGGTATCCATCCACTGGTCGGCCCCAATGATGACCAACTCGGCCCGCGCTTCCCCGACATGAGCGAGCCCTACCATCGCAAGTGGCTCGAAATCAGTCGCAAAGTCGCGATCGATGCCGGCGTGCCGTGCGCGCGCGGTGTGTTCGCCGCGATGCCGGGACCGAGCATGCCGACGCGAGCAGAATATCGATTCCTACGCCAGTCCGGCGCCGACCTGGTCGGCATGTCGTTGGTGCCAGAAGCCATCGCGGGAGTCCACGCCGGCTTCGAAGTGCTTGCGTTGGTCGGAGTCACGCAGCAAGTGATCTCGGGCCAATCATCGCGGGTGTCGATTGAAGAGATGATCGATGCGGCGGACGTCGCGGCACCGCGAATGGCAACTCTGCTCGTCGGCATCGCTGCTGCAGCCCGTCAGCACATCTGAGATTGATCCTGTGAGTGCTGCCAACAACAAGCCTGCATCGCAACGCCCGCGCCTCGGTGTGCTACTCAGCGGCACCGGGCGGACGTTGCAAAACCTGCTCGATCGCATCGACTCTGGCCACCTTCAAGCCTGTGTTGCCGGCGTCGCCAGCGACCGTGACGACGCGTTCGGCTTGCAGCGAGCGATGGATCACGGCATTGAGACGCGCACCCTCCGCGATCCGTCCAAGATCTGGTCGTGGATCCACGAACTCGATTGCGATCTGATTCTATTGTGCGGCTACCTCCGGTTGCTGCCGATCATCCCGGACTTCGAAGGTCGCGTGCTCAACATCCACCCGGCGTTGCTGCCCGACTTTGGCGGCAAGGGCATGTATGGTGAGAATGTTCACGCCGCAGTGCTCAAGGCTGGGGTCAAGGAAAGCGGGTGCACGGTCCACCTGTGCAATAACAACTACGACGATGGTCGCATGTTGATGCAAGCGCGCGTTCCGGTGTTACCCGGTGACACGCCCCAGAAACTCGGCGCGCGCGTCTTCCAAGCAGAGTGCGCAGCCTATCCCGCGGCGATCGATATGCGCTGGCAAGAACTCACGGGCCAAGCATAGCTGCCGTGCGGGCTGGGCGCAGTTGCCGCGAAGTCGGCAACGTTTAGCCCGACTATTTCCGACGCGCAGAACGGAACGCCACCCACCGACGGACCAGTTCGTCGAATGCGGCACCGATCAAGATCACGGCACCAACCACCGCAAACTCCAGTTGATTGCTGTTTGCGACTAGGTTGATCGTGTTCGACAATAACTGCATCAACGCAGCACCGAGCACAACGCCCACGACCAACCCTTCGCCACCGCGCAGCGCCACGCCGCCGAGCACGGCACCAGCAATCGCATACAATTCGTAGAAGTTGCCGAAGTTCGAAGCCTGCGCCGAATTGACGTCGAGCACGAACAAGCAACCACCCAATCCGGCCAGCAACGAACACGCCACGTAGGCTAGTACCGTCAGTCGCCCGGTCGCAACACCTGCAAACCTGGCCGCTTCCTCGTTGCGACCCAGCGCGAACAAGTGACGGCCCCACACCGTGCGCTGCCAGATGATACCGGTGGCAGTTGCGACTACCGCAAGCACGCACAGCGGAACTGGCAAACCAAAGCTATCGGTGATCGGAATCTTACCGGTCGCCAACCAGCGCAGGCTCTCGCCGGCATCGCCGAGGCCCATGGTCTGGTCACCGGTGAAGTTTCTCATCAAGCCGCGATACAGCAGCAGGCCGCACAGCGTCACGACGAACGGTTGCAGTCGCAGTCCGACCACCAAGAAGCCATGCCACAAGCCAATCGCTGCCGCCAGCAGCAACACGGCTGGCAAGGCGAGCCACGCCGGCATGCCGCACGATCCGAGCAGCCACGGCAAGACGCAGCCTGACACACAGACTACGGAGCCTATCGATAGATCAATTCCGCCGGTCACGATGACGAACGCGGCCGCGATGCTGAGCACGCCGAACATGCCGAGACGCCGCAGCAGATTCTCGAGGTTGTAGGCCGACAAGAACGGGAAGTTGCCGGTAACCGCGTCGTAAGAGAGCCACGTTGTGACTAGCGCGACCACCAAGATTAGGCCTGCAATCCCCAATAGTTTGTTCATTAGAGCGTCGCTCCCGTCGCCAACAGCATGATGTTCTTCTCGGTTCTGTCGTCGCCCGACACTTCGCCGCGGATCTCCCCATCGCGCATCACGAGCACGCGATCGGCCAACAAGAGGACTTCTTCCAACTCGGAACTGACGAACAAGACGGCAAGTCCGGACTGCGCGAGTTCGTCGAGGCGGCGGTAAATTTCGGCGCGCGCGCCAACATCGACGCCGCGGGTAGGCTCATCGAGCAAGAGCACCTGCGGGTCCGCCGCCAGCCACTTGCCGAGCACGATCTTCTGTTGGTTGCCGCCAGATAACGAGCCGGCCATCTGCTCGCCATCACGACACGCGATGCCGAGGTCGGCGATGGTGCTGGTGGCAAGTTCGGTTTGGTAGCCGCGGTCCAGCCACCAACCGCGTCGGTGCAGTGTTGGCAGCGACAAGTTTTCGGCGACCGACATACTGAGCACTAGACCCTCACTTTTGCGGTCTTCGGGCAGCAACGCGACGCCTGCCGCCACCGCCTTGCGCGGGTCCGCGCCGGGCAACGAATTGCCGGCAACTTCAACACTGCCAGTCAGTCGATCATCGATCCCAAAGATGGCGCGCAACAACTCGCTGCGGCCTGAGCCGAGCAAGCCAGCGATCGCCACCACTTCAGAACGGCGAACCGTCAGATCAACAGAGGCCTCGGGGTAGGCTCTCGTGCTCAGGTCACGCAACTTCAACGCCACGTCTCCGGGTGCATGTGGCTGCCTCCTCGTGCCGCTGAGTCCGCGCCCAACCATCAACTGGACCAGCGCGTCGTGGCTGACCTGCTCACGGGGTAAGTCGCCGCTATTGCGCCCATCGCGTAGACCAACGACCCGGTCGGCGAGCACTGCGATCTCCGACAGGCGGTGCGTGATGTAGATGACGGCGATGTTCTTGCGTTGTAGTTCACGAACGACCTCGAACAAGCGATCGACCTCGACCTGCGTCAGGCTCGACGTCGGCTCGTCCATGATGATCACACGCGCCTCAGAGCGAAGTGCGCGGGCAATCTCCAGCATCTGGCGTTGGCCAGGTCGCAGCGCGCTTACCTTGGTTTGTGGTGCGATGTCGAGGCCAAGGCGCGACAGCCACTGGCGCGAAGCGTCGGCCATCTCGCGCTCGCACAAGAATGGCCCACGCCGCAATTCGGCGCCTAGGAACATCGCTGCTGACACTGTCAAGTTGTCGCAGAGGTTGAGCTCTTGATGGATCAACGCAATGCCGCGATGCAACGCGTCGAGTGGTGAGAGCAACTCGACTGCTTCGCCGTGCAATTCCACCCTACCCGAATCGGGTCGGTGCAAGCCGGCCAGGATCTTCATCAACGTGCTTTTGCCGGCGCCGTTCTCACCGATCAACGCAACGACTTCGCCGCCGCGTACCTCGAACGAGACGTCGTCAAGCGCCTGCACACCTGGGAACGCCTTACTGACGCCAAGCGCACGCAGGAACACCTTGCTGGTGGCCGGGCTAACCACGTTCTATCTACCGAGCTTCTGCTTCAAGTCAGCCCAGTACGCATCGACGTTGTCTTTGCGAATCTGGCGAGCGGGAACGACGATCACACCACCTGCCGGCAGCAGCGCCTGGCGCTTGGCTTCATCCGGTTGACGCGCCAACTTCGCAAGCAACTCGACCGACTGGCGTCCGTACTCATACGGGTTCTGGACCACCGTGCCATACACCGTGCCTTCCTGGATGCCGCGCAGAGTGCCTTCGTCTTCGTCGAAACCGATGATCTTGATTTGGTCTAAGCGGCCCGCAGACTTGACCGCATCGACGATGATTGGCGGTTCGTAAGCAAACAGGCCGACCATGCCCTTGAGATCCGACCACCGCGTCAACCAATCCTGGACGACGTTCTTGGTCATGTGCGGAGCGAAGTTGTCGGTCGACGTAGCGCGGATCTCCCACTTATCGTTCTCCAACACGGCATCGATTTTGTCGAAACGCGTCTTGTCGCGCTCGCGACCGAGTAGGTAGTCGATCAAGCCTTGCCGGCGATGGCGTGCGTTGTCTTGATCGAGAGTGCCAACGATGATGACAATTGGGCCACCATCCGGCAGCGCTTCCTCAACCAGTTGGCCACACATGCGGCCGGCTTCGTAATTCTCGACGCCGATGAAGCACAGTCGCTCACTCTTGGGCGCGTCAGAGTCGTGTGTGATCAAGTTGCAGCGCTTACCGATATCATCCAACAAGCGCGTCATGTTGTCCGGATCCTTGGGGCTGACGGCAATGCCTGAAACGCCAGACGCGACCAGGTCTTGGAGCGCGCGCTGCTGCTCCTCGGCGGTGCCGTTCGGCGGCATGCGCACAAGCACGTCGACGTCATTGGCCTTGGCGGCAGCTTGCGCACCCGCTTCGGCGATCGTCCAGAACTCTACGGCGCAGTTCGTGACGAACGCGACGCGCGGTTTGGATGGGCCAGAATCAGTCGGACCAGCATCGACCGGGTTCGTTTTGTCGCCGCAGCCAACGAGAGATACTGCCAGAGCAGCAAGAAACAGAATGCACGAGCGTCGTAGCATGGGGATCTCCGGGGACTAGCCGACCGTCATGCCGCCGTTGACGGCGACATCTTGACCAGTAATGAACGCAGCCTGTTGGCTCGCGAGGAATGCGACGATGCCGCCAATGTCGCCGGGAACACCCCAGCGCTTCATTGGTATCAACGCCTCGTAACCGTCCTTCAAGGCCTTCGGGTCCTTGACGTGGCGTTCGACCGGGATCCATCCGGGCGAGACCATGTTGACGGTGATGTGCCACGGCGCCAGCTCGCTGGCCATGCTGCGCGTCCAACCTGCCTGCGCGCCCTTAGCGGCGACGTAGGGCGAGAAGTTTGGGACGCCGCGGCGGAACACTTCGCTGCCGATGTTGATGATGCGACCAAACTTCTTCTTCTTCATGCGGGGCAACATCGCCCGCGTCATCAAGAACGGCGACTTCACGAAAAAATCGAGCATCTGCTGATGGAAATCCCAATCGTATTTTTCGATCGGCATCTGCGGTTGGTCGGGCGTCGCATTGAACACGGCGATGTCGGGAGGCCCCAAACGCTTCGTCGTGTCGTCGATCAGTTTCTGGACCTGTCTTTCGTTGGTCACATCAGCGCGAATCATCACCGCCTCAATGTCGCGCGAACGCATTTCTTCAAGCGTGCGTTCCGCCTGCTCCTTGCCGTTAAAATAGTTAATGACGACTTTCGCCCCGGCATCGCCCAGAGCGATCGCCATGGCTTTACCAAGGCCTTTACTGCTGCCAGTCACAATCGCAGTGTGCCCCACCAGTGACTGAGACCGGGGTTCAACATCGAGCACAGGCTTACGGGAACGAGAACGCGTCGCTGAAGCTGTCTTCTTCATAGGATCAGATGCGAACGCTACCGGGTTGCCGCCTTGGTAGCGACCTTCTACAAAGGTGACGCTGCCATGCCGCGTCCGCACCCCATGCTTCTAGCTCCTCTTTGGCCAAACCCTTTGCTTGCGCTCCCGCCGTTGCTAACGGCCCTGCTGATGCTGGTCGTGTTGGCCCCCGCCAACTTAGCTCAGAGCACGTCTCCGGGCCCCGACGAGATGCCGATGGCGGAGCGCTTCAACCACTGGGCTTGGCAACCGCTGCGCGTCGTAACGCCACCTGCGGCGGAGCACCCCGTCGACGGCTTTATCGCCGCCAAATTGCGCGCGATCGCATTGCAGCCAGCGCCGTTGGCCAAGCCACACGAACAACTGCGACGCTTGTGGTTCGACTTGGTTGGTTTGCCGCCAACGCCAGAGGCACTCAAACGCTTTGGCGAGCACCCCAGCGATGCAGACTACCTGCGCGAAGTTAACGAACTGCTTGCCTCACCTCAGTTTGGTGAACGGTGGGCGCGCCACTGGCTCGACCTGATGCGTTACTGCGAGACGCTTGGGCATGAGTTTGACTTCGAACTTCCCAATGCGTGGCGCTACCGCGACTACGTCATTCGCGCGCTCAATCAGGATTTGCCCTACGACCAGTTCGTGCGCGAGCATATTGCGGGCGACCTACTGAGCGAACCGCGACGCGACCAAGACGGCAACAACGAAAGCGTCCAGGCAACCGCGTCGTGGTGGTTCGTCGAGCAGGTGCACTCGCCGGTCGATTCGATGCAGCACCAAGCAGATCGCATCGACAACCAAATCGACGTCTTCGGTAAGGCCTTCCTTGGCATGACGGTCGCGTGTGCGCGATGTCACGACCACAAGTTTGATGCGATCCCGACGCAGGACTACTACTCACTGTTCGGCTTCGTGCAAAGTTCGCGATACGTACAGGCTTCGCTCAAAGAAGTGCCGCCCGAATCCGATGCCTACCAAACCGCACTAACGCGGCAACGTGAGTTCAGCAACCTGTGGTTACCGGATGCCAAGCCGGTCGCTAGCGGGGTCACGTTCCGCGACGAAGACGTCGTCATCGCCGACGCCAACGACCACAATAGTGAGCGTGACAACAGCCAGTGGTTCGTCAGCAATGACGCCTTCGGTAGCGCTCCATGGCGCGGTCCATTTTGCGCCAACCCCAACGACGAAAAGCCGCAGTTGCGCCAACTACCCGGCGCGTTCTGGCTGAGTGCGACAGCCGGCACACAACGCGAAGGCACAGTGGCAACCGCGACGTTCCCGCTCGAACACCGCTACGTGCACGTTCGCACGGCGGGCGATCACAGCCGTCTCAAGTTGATCGTTGATGGCTTCCACATCACGCGAAACCCAATCTACGGGGACCTGCACCGCGACATCGACCAGCAAGAAGCGCACTGGATCACGTTCGATGTGCAGATGTGGCTGGGCCATCAGGCCCACCTGCAAGCTATCGATCAACGTGCGCCCGATCTTGGTGACCCGCGCCACAACCGCGGCAACTATCCCGATCACTGCTGGATTGCGCTGCAGTCAGTATGCAACTCACCGCACGACAGCCCGCCCGAGACTGCTAGCCTGCCACAGGTCGTGGTAGCCGACCTGGCTAGCGCAAAGCCTAAATGGCTCGAAGCAAAGCAGAGTCTCAGCGATGCCGTAGCAGCGCTACCTGTATCGCCAACGATTCCAGCGATGGCGGACGGCAGCGGCATCGACAGCCACGTATACCTGCGCGGCGACCACAAGCGTCCCGGCGAAGCCGCGCCCAGGCGGTTCTTGTCGGCGCTTGATGCGGCTGCCACGACGGCTCCTAAGGAAACCAGCGGGCGACTCGAACTCGCCAATTCGGTGCTGGCCAAGACCAATCCGATGCCACCTCGGGTCCTGGTCAACCGACTGTGGCACCACCTGTTTGGCCGCGGACTGGTCAAGAGCGTCGACAACTTTGGCGCGCTTGGAGAACTGCCAACCCACCCCGATCTACTCGACTGGTTGGCCCAGGACTTCACCAATCACGGCTGGTCTATAAAGCACAGCATCCGACGCATCGTGACGTCACACACCTACCGCCAGCGCAGTCGGCGGCGTCAGGATGCGGTTGCCAGCGATGGCGACAACGAACTGCTGCATCGCCAGAACGTTCGACCGCTCGAAGCGGAGGTCTTACGAGACACGTTGCTCGCGATCAGCGGCCGCCTCGATAGCAAACTCTACGGCCAATCGATTGAGCAACCCGAGGATGCGGTCACCAACGCGCGTGGCCGCCCCGGCCGATACGGTCCGCTAGATGGGGACGGCCGCCGCAGCATCTATCTCGCTATAAGACGCAACTTCATGCCAGAGATGCTGCTGGCGTTCGACCTACCGACACCGTTTGCGACCGTCGGCAGGCGCAACACATCGAACGTGCCCGCGCAATCTTTAGCACTAGCCAACGCACCGCTGGTGCATGAACTCTGTGAACTGTTCGCCAAGCGGGTGATCGAGCACAGCGACAACCACGCACAACGTCTGCAACTCGCTTACGAACTCGCCTTTGCGCGCAAGCCAAGTGCCCAAGAAATGAAGCCACTGCTAGAATTCGTTGGCCAGAACCAAGACGCAAAGGGCGAAGAGGAAGTTCGAATCTGGACCGACGCGGTGCATGCGATGGTCAACACTACGGAGTTCCGATTCCGCCGATGAAGAACCCCAACCACCCTTCCAGATTTGGCCCTTCCAGATTTGGCCCTTCAGGATTTCGCCCATCGCGTCGTGACATGCTGCGACAAGCGGCCAACGGCTTCGCGATGTTGCCACTCGCTCATCTGTTGGGCCGCGATGCCAGCGCGCAAACTGTTGCCAGTAATGGTTCCCTGGGCAACAACACGATCGCCACTGACGGCAACGATGGTTCCCTTGTCCGCCACCACGCCCCGCGCGCGCGTTCGATCATCTTCCTCTACATGGATGGCGCGCCCAGCGGCCAAGACCTGTTCGACTACAAGGAACGACTTGTCAAAGAGAACGGCAAGCCGTTCGGCCTGCCCAAGGAACCAACGCAATTCAACAAAGCCGGCAACACCCTTGGCCCTGTGGCCAAGTTCAAGCAACACGGCGAGAGCGGCCAATGGATCAGTGACCTGCTGCCCAACCTCGCGAAGTCGGCCGACAAGTTGTGTGTCGTACGTTCGATGTATGCGGACTTCAGCGAACACACCAACGCCAACTACTTCCTACACACGGGCCACGGCCTGCAAGGTCGCCCGAGCATGGGTGCTTGGATCGGCTACGGCCTCGGCAGCGATGCCAAGAACCTGCCGGCGTTCTGCGTGCTCAACGGTGGACTTGTGCCACCAGGCGGCGTCGACAACTTCCACTCCGGGTTCTTGCCCGCGCACAGTCAGGGTTCGCTGTTTCGCATGGAGGGTGATGCAGTCGCCAACATCAAGCCACTCGAATCGGATGCACGACAACGCAAACAGCTAGGCCTGACGCGACGCCTCAATCAGATCGCGATCGAAGCCGACGGCCACGATCCAGCAATCGACGCGGCAATCGCCAACCACGAACTGGCGTTCCGTATGCAGACCGCAGTTCCGGACCTGCTCGAGATCGACGGTGAGTCCGAGGCGACCCGGGAGATGTATGGCTGCAACGATGAATACGAACACACGCGCACCTATGGCAGGCAGTGCCTGTTGGCGCGGCGGCTCGTCGAACGCGGCGTGCGCTTCGTCGAGGTAACGATGCCTGACACCGGCAGTGATCGCTGGGATCAGCACGGCAAGCTCAAGCGAGGTCTCGACCGCAACTGTAAGACGGTCGACAAACCAGTTGCGGCACTGCTCGCCGACCTTGAGGCACGCGGCCTGCTCGATGAAACGATCGTTGTATTTGGCGGCGAGTTCGGCCGCACGCCGTTCGCGCAAGGCAGCGATGGCCGCGACCACAACCCGTTCGGTTTCACAATGTGGATGGCTGGCGGTGGGTTCAAGGCTGGCACCAGCTACGGCGCCACCGATGAATACGGCTACAAGGCCGAACAAAATCCGATGTCGATCCATGACCTGCATGCCACCCTGCTGTGGCAGTTAGGCATTGATCACGAACGGTTCGTGTATCGCTTCGGTGGTCGAGACCTGCGCCTGACCGACGTCTACGGCAATGTCGTGCGTGACTTGCTCGCCTAACGGTTCGCGCCTTGCAGCCGGGTGATCATCGGGCGCCCGGGCAATTCGCCAATGTCGTCCCGATGCCCTGGTGTTCTCGCATTTTGCAGCGACAATGATGAACGCCCCCTCGGGGCACTGCCAACATGCTGACGCTGATCATGCTGACGTCCTGCCTCGCGCAGGCACCGGATCCGACCTCCGGAACGAAGCCAGAACAGCAACCGGTGAACGCTGAGGCTACGGCGGATGTGACCACGACGGATGTGGCCACGGGCAAGAAGCCTGTAGACGCCTGGTTCGATCGTGCGTTGGCCGACCGCTGCACGGCCGCTGCCGATCGCGGCTTGGCTTGGCTCAAGGCAAAGCAATTGCAGAGTGGCGGTTGGATTGGCTTTGTCGGCCACAAGCAGGGCGACTCCTACCAGATCCTTGACCAAAGCATCTTGCCTGAGGGCCAGCGCAAAGGTGGCGAAGGTCACCTCGGCGTCACGGCAATCTGCGGCATGGCCTTCCTCGCCGGGGGCAACCTGCCAGATCGCGGTCAATACGAACAAGTAGTGCGCCTTGCCGAAGACTTTGTCGTCACGCATTCGCAGAAGTCTGGGCTGCTGTCAGCTGCAGGCACGCGCATGTATAGCCACGCATTCGGCACGCTGTTCTTGGCCGAGGTCTACGGCATGGCCGCCAACGAACGCACCAAGACAACGCTTGAGAAGGCAGTCAACTTGATCGTTGACTGCCAGAACCAAGCTGGCGGCTGGCGCTACAACGCGTTCGATCGCGCCACGGATTTGTCCGTCACTGTTTGCCAACTGCAGGCGCTACGCGCCTCGCGCAATATCGGTATCCGCGTGCCGAGCGACACCATCGCTCGTGCGATGAAGTATGTCAGCGACAGCCGGGTCAAAAACGGCTACCGAGGCAACGGCCTCTATTACTACAAAATCCACGGTCCCGGGGCCTATGGCAAGTCACGCGAATACTCGATCAACGCCGCCGCGCTGACTGCTTTGGCCAGCGCTGGCGTGCACGACGACAATCTTTGTGATCCCGTCCTGACGTTCCTGGAAGAGGAATACCGGACGGTGCACAGCTACTACCGGGACCACTTCTATTACTGGTACGGCAACTACTACGCTGCCCAGGCCTTCTACCAGTTTGGCGGCACGCGCCTGCGCGAGTTTTATGCCCGGCTGGCAACCGATCTGCTGGCATCGCAAGCAAGCGACGGCCGCTGGCGCAATCGGGTTGGGCCGGGCGATGAGTTCAGCACAGCGATGGCCTGCATCCTGCTGCAGATGCCCCGGCAATACCTGCCAATTTTCCAGCGCTAGCCGATCCCGCCCGACACCTCAAATCCGCCAAAACAGGCCAATGCAGCGGTCTAATGAGCTCTCAGAACGGATCAAATCAGGGTCAGTGTTGAGACTTGTCCACGAGGCCAAGACGCTTTGGTCTTGAATCCGACGGTGCCGTGGTAACGATCGGTATCCGGTCAACAACGGTCAGACACGGTCAGACAGGGCGTATGCGTAACCAACTTGCACGGGTAACTCTCGGTGCGTTCTTCAGCGTCGCTTCGGCGGTCGCACAAGAGCCTGCCACATCTACAGGCTTGCTTCAACTCGGTGGTTCCACCGCAGTCAACGAGCTTTCATCAGGCATTAGCGGTGGTGGCAGTAGCCACTTTGAAGACACGCTCGCACTGCGCTACAGCGAACGCTCGCTGGAGCAGGGCGACAATCGCTACACGCTGCCGCAACTGTTCCGGCAACACCATGGCGAGTTCATGGATCGCTACGAACGCTACGATCCAGCGATCGAACTGCGGGCTCGACTGATGCCGAATCAGCGTGTTTCTGATGAGCCAGGCAGCTTCGACATGCTCGGCTACGACTTCGATTTCGAAGCCGCGATGGTGGTCACTACCGAGGCCTACATCAAGTTTGGCATCTACCACTACGGCCGTCACTACAACACGTCGTCGACGTTCGGTGAGCGCAACAACCCTGGCATCAGCAACGGCGGCATCGTCACCGAAGATAACATCGGTGACGAAACGCTGACGGCTGCTGGCGTGCGCTTCGGCTTGGGCTGGTTCTTGTCGCCAAACTTGTTGCTGGAACTCGAGACCAACCCAGGTCTCTACTCGGACCTCGAGGATAGCCCGAACCACAAGGACTTCGACTTCCCATCGAGCGCCTTGTTTACGTACCGCCCGGTCGACAACTTCTTCTTCAAGTTCGGCTTGCGCTACAGTCAGGTGTACGAAGACGCACCGTGGCTCCCCTACTTGGGCTTCAGTTGGGAACTCGTCGAAGGCTTGCGCCTCGACGTGCTCGCGCCTGAATACATCGAACTCTCGATGTGGCCATCGGCCTCGACTTCGTTCGCCTTTGGCGCGGAAGTCAGCGGTGCCCAGTATCGCGTGCGCTCGACATCGGAAACCGGCAAGCAATCTGACAACGTCCAGGTTCAAGAAGTCATCGCCTACCTCGGCATGACCCACCGCTTCACCGACCAATTATCCCTGCGCGCACGCGGTGGCCTGGTGCTCGCCGGTGAGTATGAACTCACCACGGGCGCCGAGGGCTTCGATCCATCCGAAGGTGCCCTAGACCAAGGCTTCTACGCTGACTTCACGCTCGGCATAGACTGGTAAAGAAGCGCGCTTGGTAGTTCGTGCGAGCACTTGGCTCGTGCGAAAGAGTGCGGGCGCTGTGCGCCCAGCACCAAGTTGGCAATCGCCATACGCCGCCTTCGCGGCGGCCTCATTCAGAGGATGCGTTTTCCAAAAGCCGAACAGATGACGTCAACGGCGACTTCGCCGGACTGATTCTCGATGTCGAGGATCGGGTTCAACTCGGTGACTTCGAGGCTCCGCATTGCGCCAGAGTCGCTGGCCATCTCCATCAGCAGGTTGGCCTCACGCCAATCGAGTCCGCCCTTTACGGGTGTGCCCGTGCCGGGAACGTCACGCGGATCCATGCCATCGAGATCGAAGGACATATGGAACCCCGCGGTGCCGTTGTTCGCGAGTTCGATCGCTTCCTTCATGATCGGGCCGATACCGCGTTCATCGACATCGCGCATGGTGTAGGCGCGGATGCCGGACTCGCGGATGATCTTGCGCTCGTTGTCGTCGACGTCACGGATGCCGATAAGCACCACATTTTCCTTCTGAACTTTCGGCGAGAAGCCACCCATCTCGACCAGTTTGGGATGCCCCATACCGAGAACGGTCGCGAGCGGCATGCCGTGGATATTGCCGCTCGGCGAACTGTCGGGAGTATTCATGTCGCCATGGGCATCCACCCAGATCAACCCGACCTTCTCACCCTTGTCACGAAAGTGTTCCGAGACGCCCGACACGGTTCCGATGGCGATGCTGTGGTCGCCGCCGAGAACGACCGGAATATCACCCTGATCAAGGGCGCGACGCACCCGCAAGCGTAGGCGGTTGCAAACGTGGTAGATCGGCTCGAGGTAGCGGGCGTTCTTGTCGCCGGGCTCCCGGGTTTCGGGAGCGGGCACCCCGACATCACCATCATCCTCGACAATATAGCCAAGCTCCCGCAGGCGTTCGCTGACACCCGCAATGCGGATGGCGGACGGCCCCATATCGACACCGCGTCGGCCGGCGCCCAAATCCATGGGCACCCCGACCAGACGAAGAGTGCGCTTCGCATTCGTTTCGCTAGCTGTCATGTTGGCCCGCGATCTTACGGTTTCGAAAGCGCAATCGGCGCACCACGTTGCATTCCGAGCCGCTCACTTGCGTTGCCGTTGGCCACAGCGATCTCGACCAGACCAAACGAGCCCACGTAGGCCAGCAATTCGCCAGGTGCGACGTCGCCGTAGGTGCGGTGCACCGGCATCGAATGCTCGCCGCAGACAACTTGCTGGCCAGGACGGCCCGATAGCGCTGCGCCGCGCACGTTGGTGATCAGATTACCGTAGGTGTCGACGTGCACGACGCGCGGTTCGCCAGCAAACACCAGGTCGGTTTGATCCGGGTCTTCGATGAGCGGGCCCATAGCAGAGAAGCCATAGTGACCGCTCGCCAGCCATGCGGCGACGGGAGCCAGGACATCGCGGCCGTCGAAGGACTGCGCGGCACGTCGAATCCGCAGGTGATCCAGGTCGATCACCCGGGCTTCGAACGATTTCGAAGTGGCCAAAACAGCGCCACAAAGTCCGTTGTCAGGCACCAGCCAATACTGACCATGCGCCGTCGCTGCCAACAGGCGTCGGTCGGTCCCGACACCTGGATCGACGACCCCGATGTGCACCGTGCCGGGCGGGAAGCGATCGACCGCAGTCCACAGCATGAACGCCCCCATCGCGACGTCCTGTGCCGCCACATCGTGGCTCAAATCGACAACCCGCGGCTTGTCCGAGGCCGTGATCAGCGCGCCCTTCAGGATCCCGACGTAGGGATCCCGCAACCCGAAGTCGGTAGTCAATGTGACGATGCCTGATGGTCGCGAATACATAGTGATAGCAAGGGACACGATCGAACCGGCACGGTCAACGGGCGGGGCCGTTAGTGCGAGCGAATCATGATCGGAGGTTGCTGGTCACGAACGAATCGTTCGTCGATCAATCGGCGGTGGCCATCGCGCTGTTCCTGGGCATGTAGCCGGCCAACGAACTGTCGCAGTTCTGCCGCGCCATCTTCGGAGAATAGCAGCGGTGCACTGAGCCATGGCCAAGCGCGAATCACCACGCCGACCACGAGAATCAGCCTGGCAAACCAACGCTACCACTTCGGCTCTTCAATCACGTCGATAGCCCGACCCGATGCAGCCTAATGATCGACGGGCGTGCCGAGAACAGAGAAGACTTCGTCGCGTTTCTGTTCCATCAGTTCCTGAGTATCCGCTTCTAGGCACATACGCAGGAACGGTTCGGTGTTGCTGGGCCGAACGTTGACCCACCAATCGGAGAACGTCGCCGTAACACCGTCGAGGTAATCAACTTCGCCAGCCTTGAAGCGCTCTGCGATTTGCTTCATCAAGCCGTCTTTGTCCTCGACCTTGAAGTTGATCTCGCCGGTGCCAAAGTACTTGCGCAGCGGATCAGCAGATTCCTTGAGCGTCTGGCCTTCGGCGCTCAGTTGGTTGAGCACTTCAATAGCGGCTAGCACACCACAGTCGGTGAAGTAGTTCTCGGCAAAGTAGAAGTGCCCCGACAGTTCGCCACCGCCGATACAATCCGTTTTGCGCATGGTCTCCTTCATGAACGAGTGGCCGACGCGCTCGCGAATCGGACGGCCGCCCAAGCGTTCAATCTCTTCCGGCACGACCTTGCTCGAACGCAGGTCGTAAATGATGCCCTTGCCCGGGTGACGCTGCAGCATACCGCGCGCCAACATCACCGTGATCAAGTCAGCGTGCACTGTGCGACCTTCGTTGTCGACGAACGCGCAGCGATCGGCATCGCCATCGAACGCGAGTCCAAGCGCCGCGCCGTGCTTCTTTACCATCGCGCGCACGTCGTCCAGATTAGATTCCTTGAGCGGGTTGGCTTCGTGGTTCGGGAATGTGCCGTCGAGTTCTTCGTAGATCGAGATCACCTCGAGACCCGGGATGCGCTTGAAGATATCGGGGGACTCATTGGCCCCCATGCCGTTGGCATAGTCGACACAGACCTTCATCGGTTTGATGTCGCGGGCGAAACCGGCGATGTGCGCGCACCAGTCCTCCATCAAGTCGACTTGCTCACGCTTCCCCTTGGCGCCAACCGGCGACAGGTCTGCGTTGTGCACCAACTCTTCAATCTCCTTGATGCCGCTCTCGCCAGACAACGGACGCGCTTCTTCGCGACACATTTTGAAGCCGATGTACTGCTTAGGATTGTGTGAGGCAGTGACAACCATGCCGCCATCACATTCGATCTTGCCGATGCCGTAGTAGACCATTGGCGTCGAGGCGAGCCCGATATCGATCACATCGCAACCTTGCGACATCATGCCGTCGATGACGGCGTCGGTGATTTCCGGCGCCATCGTGCGCATGTCGCGACCAACAACGAGTCGCTTAGCGGAAAGAAATCGCACCATTGCCGCGCCGATCCTGAACGCGTTCTTCGCGTCGATCTGGTCGGGGTAGGTGCCGCGAATATCGTAGGCTTTAAAAATGCTCACAGAGCGTCGTTCGTATTGAGATTAGGAGAAGGGCGCGAGTTCCGTTCAGCAGGAGTTGCGTGGACACATTGCGGCAACATCGTCGTTTAACTGGCTGAGAATGAACGGCATATCGTCAGGCAACGCTGCACGCACTCATCATCGAGATCGCGATGCAGAACAAAACGAATACGGGTGGGACTTGCAAGCGAGGCGCGAACACCACCATCGGCAAGTTGCTGCAGCAACGGTTGCACCGCAGCCTGGCCAGGTTCGAGCATGACAATATTCGAATCAGTGGCCGAAACGTCGACAGTTGCCCACGGTAGTTCGGCGAGACCGGAAGCCAAAACCTTGGCTCGCTGATGGTCCCTAGCTAGCAAGGCCGGCCCTTCCTTGACGGCAAGCAATCCCGCAGCAGCAAGTATGCCAGCCTGCCGCATGCCACCACCAAAGGCCTTTCGCGCCCGCCGCGCCTCGTGGATAAAGTCGACTTCACCGGCCAGCAGCGAGCCGACAGGAGCACCCAGGCCCTTGCTCAGGCAGAGCGTCGTAGAATTGGCGTTGGCGACTAGGTCGCTTGGCGCGCAATCGAGCGCGACCGCCGCGTTGAGCAACCGGGCACCATCAACGTGCACCAGCATCGACGCTGTGTGGGCTGTTTCTGCCAAGGCGGCAATGCGCGCAGGATTAGCGACGCGGCCGCCGGCCATATTGTGCGTGTTCTCCAACACCAAAAGGCGCGACCGCGGGTAATGCGCATCGTCAACACGCACCACTGACTGCACTTGCTCTGGAGTCGGGAAACCATCGGGAGCATGCAGCGTGCGCACCTGCGTGCCTGAGAGTCGCGCAATTGCACCGCCCTCGTAGTAAAAGACATGCGAACGTTCTTCGCAGATCAGTTCGTCACCGGGTCGGCAATGCACATGGATAGCCAACTGATTGGCCATCGTGCCGGATGGGACGAACACCGCCGCCTGTTTACCCAGCAAGCCGGCGACATACTCTTCTAGCGCGCGCACGGTCGGGTCTTCACCGTACACGTCATCGCCAACCTGGGCCTCAACCATCGCCAAACGCATGGCGGCGTTGGGCTTGGTCATCGTGTCGCTTCGAAAGTCAGCTGACTGCTGCATGGTCGCTGAGGATGCCCGAGTGCCGAGTGAATGCAAGCCAGCAGGTTGAATCGGCCCTACGCACCTGGGCGAGCCAGCTCAACCTGCGCGCGGATGACATCATCGGCAAAGTCCCACGAGCGATGCATCGCCTGTTCAATCTCGCCAGCGCGATCACCAGGCTGCAAGCTTTGATAGAGCAGCCTCAACACCTCTCGATCGACTCGCGCCAGATGGCCGTGCGAGCCCGCCGTGGTCGAACTCTCAAACAAGAGCGAATCCTTAATCATTGCCGAGTCATTACTCGGACCTAGCGCTTGGAACATCTCCTCAAGCGCGGTGTGGCGCAGCCATTTATCGTTCAGATCAGGAGCGACGAACACCACTGCGCGAGTCAATTCAAACGAACGGTTCCAGGCAATCGTGAACCAACCGTCGGCGTCTGCCTGCGGCATCTGCGCGCCATGCTGCTGCGCCAACGCACCGGCATCACACGGCGCGATTGCAAACAGCGTGATGTAACCCTCGCAACCGATTCGTTTGTCGTCGGAGAATACGTGTTCGATCTCCATTTCCAGGCTGCCGCGCAACGCATCCTGGAGCAGCGAAAACGCCGCATTGACAGCTTGACGCAATCGCGGGGGTGCTGAGACCACCAGATAGCGAGCAGGTTGCTGCCAGCGAACTACGGCGCCTCTGTCGTCGCCGATTTCCGCCCCCATCAGAACGTTCTTGGCCCAGTCGTACTCAAGGTCACGCTTGCCCCAAGGACCCGCTGCAACGCATCCAGCAAGTACTAGCCCCAGCCAACCATATCGACGCCTCATGGACACCACGGTCACCGGGAGGCCGAAGGATTGCAACTACTACACTAAACAGCCACCTTCACAGCTTGGCTCTCGCACAAGAACTCAAATGGCTACGCGCGTATGCGGTGGTGACCTAACCCATTCGCCTGCATGCCCTTCTTGTTCTTGTACTTCGCCGACCACGGCATGTACGCCGGTCAGTATGGCGAGATCCTAACTGCGTATTACGTCACGATGTTATTGGCCGAAGTCCCGACTGGCATGCTTGCCGATCGCTTCGGCACACGGGGCATGCTCCTGCTCGGCCCAGTAATTCTGGCGGCGGGGTTCGGGGTCATGGTCGGGGACCCGACCTATTCCGGGTTCTTGATTGGCGAGATGCTGCTAGGCCTTGGTCACTCGGTCTTGTCAGGGCCACCAACCGTCGCGCTCTACGACACCCTGCAACGGCACGGCCAAGAGCACCGCTATCTGGCCGAAGAAAGCCGTATCCACGCGCGCAGACTCTACGGAACGGGCGGTGCATTCTTGCTCGGCGGCCTGCTGGTCTACTTCGGCAATGCCTCCGGCACTTCCTACAAGGCGGCCATCACGGCCACCTGCGTACTGCATCTACTTGCGGCGTGCATCGCGACGCGGCTACCGAATCCGCGCAAGGCGCTGCAAGCAAAGCCACGCGACGCATTCCTCGGCCATGCTCGCGATGAACTGAAGAAACCTGCCGTGCTATGGCTGCTCTTGTATTGGGTCGTGCTGTTCGCGCTGTTGCGGTTCCCCTTCCATAACTACCAACCGTATCTCAAAGCCGCAGGTGAAATCGAACCGCTGTTGGCGAACGCCATAGTCGTAGGATTGGTCTTCGCCGCGCTAAATCTGGTCGCAGCACCTCTGAGTGCGCATGTGCCGAAGCTGGTGGAACGGTTTGGTCGGCGAACCTTGTTCTGGTGGATGCCGCTGACCCTCTGCGTGTCGTTATTGGTGATGGCGTTCGAACGTATGCTCGCGGCCGATGGCGAGGGCTCACGCACATGGTGCTGGATCGGCATCAGCATGTTCTTCGTGCAGCAGGTGCCATTTGCGATGCATTGGTCGCTACTGCATGAATTCGTCAACCATCGCATCGGCTCGGCCACGCGAACCACTGTTCTGTCCGTAATCTCGCTCGGTACGCGTGCCGTCTATGCCTTGGTGAACTTGCAGTTGTTCCATCTGCAGGCGCGATCTGGTCTGGCAACGGCCTTGACCACGGCTGCCGTGTGCGGCGCGATTGCGACGAGTTGCGTGCTATGGTTGCGGCCGCGAGGCATCCTGCGCGGCAAGTAGCCCATCGTCTAATTCGCGCGGGCGGCGCGCCGACCTAACGACCGAGATCGATAAACACGCCGCCGTTGGCTTCAGCCAACTGCCGCAGAAACGCTTTCTGAAATTGGCCAATCGCGATCGTGTGGATCACCAGTTTGTACTGTTGGTTGTGCTTTCGCACCTCGGCGAGGATCTCCTCAGGCTCCAGCAGTTTGCCTGTCGACGGACGGCCATCACTGAGGAAGTAGATTGTATCGAGTGGGCGCTTTAGGGCCTTCTTGTCGAAACCAGTGACCGTCGGCTTGGGCGGCTTGTCGGGATTGACGCCAAAGCCATACAGCAACGCCTTCAAGGTATTGGTCTTGCCCGCTTTCAGATTCGCCGCCCCCCCCAAACCCGAAGCAGCCAATTCCTGCGCTTCGCTGCCGCCAATTGGCTTAAGGCTACGCACGAACGACTTTGCCGAGTCGCGATTGACGACGTTGGCTGGCACCAGACGAGGTTTCCATGGCTTGATGTCGGTCGCGAATGACAGGATGTTGAAGTTGGTGTCCGACGTCAGCGTCTCGATCGTGTTCAGCAGTTCGGTCTGCACGATCGTGAAACGCTTGCGATCCTTGTAGTCACGGAACTTGTCTACCTCGACGATCATGTCATCCATCGACCCCGAGACATCGATGACGAACAACACGTTGGTTGACGTCGTTGGAATGCCTGCGAAGGCATTCTTCTTGGCGCCGGTACGGCCATAGAGCGCATCGTACTTCCTGCGACTCGCAGCCTTCTTGGCAAGCTCTGCATCGGTTGGAATGCGCCAACCCTCAATGCTCATCAGCGTGCTCCATTGGGCCTGCCAACGGTCTGCGTCCAAGCCGAAGTCGAGCCCCGAAACCCGGAACAACGCGTCAGCGCACTCGACCCGCAACCGGCCACTCTTGCGCATCAGGTCGATCAACGGTTGCACCGCCGCCTGTGGTCGCAACTGGGCAACTGCTTCAATCGCCGAACTCTGCACCTGCCATTGCGGGTCCGTCAGCAACTTGGTCACCCCATCGCCAAACACTGCGACCTTCATCTTGGCGATGGCGTCACATGCGGCGAGTCGGACCAGCGGTTCCTTGTCGCTCAAGAACGTTCCGAGCAGGCCTTGCGTGCCGGGCACGCCGATAGCCATCAACGCGCGTGCCGCTTCGAAGCGCACATTCGCGGGCGCCTTGGTGTTGGCCGCAGCAATCTCAATAGCCGTCACCGAACCAGCAATCTTGGAACGCCCGAGCAACTTGATCGAAACCGCAACCTTGAAGCTGTCCTTCTCCTTGGGCAGCGCATCAATCAGCGACTGAAAAGTCTCCTGCTCAGTGTATGTCGCGAGCACGATCAACGCCGTCTCTTGCACGGCGGCCTTCTTGTGCTTCAACAGCTTCAGTAACGCCTTGCAAGCGGGCACGCACTCGTTGCCCTTCAAGGTCATCACTGCTTCAACTTGCAGCGCTTCTTCTTTGGCCTTCCGAAAGTACTTGGTGAACTCCTTGACGGCATCCAAGCGCGCCTCGAGATCTCCTTGAGCACACAGGCCAGTGGCCAGGGCAACAGAGACGAATAGGGACAGTAGTCGCAGCATCAGTGAGAGCAGTGGGGTCGGGCTCCGTCCAGACTATCCGTTATCCAGTGCATTGGCATGCCGCCACCACGTCAGACGCATGTCCCGTTCGATTCGCTGAGCCAGCACTTCGATGTCGATCCGCGCATCTCGCAACGTGCTGCCTTTCATGTTGGGCGTGATCAAGAACACTAGGGTGTGATCAAACCGCGCCTCGATGCGCCAGCGACACCGCAGGCAGCCGTCAGCGAGACGCATCGACTTGGCCAGATTCTCGATCTGCAGCAGAGCCTCCTGACCCACCACGACCAAGTCCACATATGGCAGGGCCTCGCCGCTGCCGGCGCTCGTTGCGCCCAAGTCCATGCCGGGCAGGCGCTCTAGAGTGCGGGCGAGCGGCCAGATCATTGGCTCAATGCGGCGTTTTTCCGCCTCATTCGAGAGACTCGAACTGGTGACCACGCGGCGCTCGCCAAACTGCTCGCCGCACAGAGCGCATTCGATCACGGTCCCGCTATCGAGCTTGACCGGTCGCATGTCATGATTGCCGCATTCAGGACAGGTGTCCACAGCACTGGATTCTACCAGCGTGCTAGCAACATCGCGCCTACCGACCCGTCTATCGTGGCGGTCTGCTGCCAACTGGCGCGGCAGGCTTGGCCCGGGATCCTTGTCCTGCTCCGAGTTCGCGCTCAACCAAGGTGTGGATCCAATTCTCTTCTTCGCTGGTCGTGCCAAGGAGAACGTCACCGTCAGCGTCCTTGCCCGAAACGATTTCACCGATGGCCGACTTTGGCAGCATCACTCGGTTGCTGCGGAACTCGAGCACAATGTGATCGTCAGCGATGCGACTGAGGATGCCTCCAACCAAGCGGTTGTTGTTCGTCAAGCGCACGAAGCCCTTGGTCGCTTTTTGCAACTCGTCGTAGTCCGTCGTGCCAAGGCGCGTCAGTTGCGCAATGTGAGCAGTCGCCAGTGTCACTTCACCAGTCTCGACGCGCAGCGTGATGTGCTCATCCGCGACCTGCTTGACTCTGCCGATAAAGTAGTTGCCGTTGTGCAATTGCGCGAAAGCGCGACTGCCGGGCATGACGCCGTCCATGGCCTTGGCGTCGGCGGTGCCGGTTGTCACGCCACCGACCATCAGGTCTTCCCCGAAACGGGCTAAGCCCTGCTGCGTGGTGATGGCTACCGTGTTCTTGGTTGCTTGCGGGACCGGCCAGTTGTTAGCACTGCCAACTCCCTTGGGAGCCTGCACCATATTCGGCGTGTTGCTGCCAGTGGTCGTCACGGGCGTGACATCGTTACCACTCGATGCAATGACTTCCTCGGCCGGCGTCGCAAGGACATCGACCGACGTGGCGCCAGGATTGCCAGGCACCTCTGTGAGCGTCTCCGGTCGCGTCTTGCCAGTCGTGCTCGACGGCTCGGACTGGCCAGTTTCGGGACTCTCAACCACTGGGGTCGCCGTTGCTGGGTCAGCTGTGGTCCGATTCGACGTCTTCGCCAGGTTAGGCTCAGAGTTAATCTCGTTTGGCAGTGCGACCTTGGCAGGCTCAACGATGGCAACCTCAACCTTCGGCCGCGCGATGTCAATCTTGGCGACCCGCTCGGGTTCGACACTCAGGCCAAACAACCCGGGACGCAGGACGATAAACGTGGCTCCGAAGAGCACGAGTAGCGATGCCGCAACCGACAGCAACAGGCTGGCCGTGCTGCGACCACTGCCCGGACCACCGAGAACCACACCGCGCTTGTCGTTGCCTTCTTCGGCGTAGATATCGTGGCCGTCGACGTCGTCGAGATCCTGCCCGCCAGCAACGCTGTCGTAGCTCTCGTCGTCTTCAAAGCCCTCCTCGCCAGCCAATTCTGGCTCGTCTTCTTCGTAGCCTGAGACGTCGTATTCCTCTTCTTCGTCGGTGTCGTCGTCGGTGCGCTGCACTTCATCGACCTCGGAAAGTTCATCCATCGAAGTCGCAGGCAGCGGCTCCCAACCGGCCTCGCCATGTTCCGAACCGTCGGCAAAGGCGGCCGCGCTGCGCAACGGTATTGCCTCTAGGCTGTCGTCTTCAAGGTCTTGCACGGGGGGCACACCCTCGTCGTCGGTTACATCTAGTTCGAGATCGAAGCTGTCGCAATCATCGTCGCTCGCATACGTGAAATCAGCCTCGGACTCATCGACGCGACCCAGTTCGACCTCTTGGAATCCGCCTTCGGTGCCAACAGCTTTTTGTTGTCGAATGAGGTCTTCGTAGGTCGGACCCCGCTCAGTAGCCGCAACTTCATCCGGTGCTTGCTCCGGTGCTTCGGCAAACTCATCCGCACACAAGCCATCGCCATCATCCAGAACAAACGGACCCAATTGCGCAATGTCATTGATGCAGTCGCTCACTTCACCGGCAAGGCTGGCCAAGTCGAGGCCCTCTTCGCTATCAAGCGCAAACTCTTCCTCGTTCAGCAGCGAGCCGAGTTCGTCAGCAAAGCACTCCTTGGCTTCGTTGAGTTGCGGATCGGCAGCCTCTGCTTCAAGTTCGATGGTCGCGCCTGAGGAGCAATCGATATCCAGATCGAGGTTGTCACCATCCAAATCATTGCCGCCAGCTTCGACAAAGACCGGCGTCTTGAACTCCTCCGATGCCTCAGTGCCCTCGGTGTGATCCGCGAACAGCAGGTCGTCCTCATCAAGATCTGGCGCAGGAGGCTCGACACTCTTGGTATCTTCGAGCGCAGAATCATCCTCCGGATGAGCAGGCTCATCAAAGAGGTCTTCTAGGTCGTCGTTCGCACTAACGAGATCATCGATGACGAAATCCTCGTCAAGGAAGTCCGTATCGTAGTTGCTATGGCTATCACCAGTCATGGCTGCTCCGGGCTGATTAATTCGGTCCGTGGGACTTCTGTTTATCGACCGCGGGGGCACTCGGACTGAGGTCCGGACCAGCCAGGCTGGCGATTGCCACTCTCGCTACGCCGCCAATTACGGGGTAATTACTGACCTTCGGCGCCGAGCTCGCGGCTGACTGCCGAAGAAGGCAACAGCCGGCGCACACCGCCCCGAAGCACGGTCAGACCGAGCGAATCAACGTATTCAAGCAACGGGATCAAGAACTTGCGACTGGTGTCGAGGCCGTCACGAAGCTTAGGGATGTCGAGTACTTCGTCGTTGGCAAGGCAGTTGTCGCGCACGGCATGCAGCATGCCACGCACGATCGAGGCTCCGTAGTAGTGCTCGGCGACCTTGTCGATCAGACCTTCGTCTTGGGCGCGATCGAGCAAGGACAGCAACGCATCGCCACTCAGACCGGCTGCGGCTGACAGTTCTTCGAGGCGGGGCGGGCGAAACCCACGCGATTCGCATTCCGAGAGGATCTTGTCGAAACGTGCCTGATCCGCCGACGGCAGCGGCTTGAGACGGTCGAGAAACAGGATCTGCCCCTGCCGGCCAGCGCGCACCCGGCCAGACGACTGCATCTTCTCGAAGACAAACTCGACGAGCTGTTGTGGCAACGACCGCGTCGTGCGGATCGAGGCACGCTTGATCGACGCGGCGGCCGGCCGCCGTGCAAGCATGCGATCAACCGACTCAAGCAGTTCGCGCTCGCCAACGGCGACCTGCTCACGCAAGAACACGCGCATGGCCTTCTCATGGACTTCAACTTCTGGCAGTGCCTCGACCATCTCGAGAACCTTGCCATCGCCCAGGGACAACGCGCGTGACAAATCATCAATCGCGCAACCGCTCGAGCCAGCCTGTTCCAACTCATGCAGCACGCGAGCTTCGGGCTTGTCGCCGGCATCGACGATGCCCTGCAGCTCGGCGCCAAGGTCCTTGCGGCGGTAGCGGCCCGAATCCTCTAAACGTAATATGCGCCCACCACCAATGGTGATGGCTGGGTTCTGCAGGCGCAGCAGGAAGCGGTCGGTTGGGTGGCAGGCAACGTTCTCGTCAAGCTCGAGCCGCGCGACCAGACTATCACTCGGGCAAGCCTCGTTGCGATCGAGTAGTAGCAGTTGGCCGCGAATCTCGACGGTACCGGTGTGGAATCGGATTGGCACGCGGTGGCTCAACTTTGGCGAACGCTTGGTCAACGTCAAGTCGACGTCAACCGCATCACCGCTGCTAAAGACGCCGGGTTCCGCGCAGACCATGCCGCGGTGCACGCCAGATTCTTTGGCGTCCGGCACCGACAACGCGGTGCTATGACCAGCGACGGCCTCATCTACTTTGCCACCATAGGCGTGGATGCCGCGCACTTTGATGCGGTTACCGAGCGGCAGCACCTCGAGTTCCGTGCCGGGACGAACGGTTCCCGTCAGCGGAATGCCGGTGACCACGGTGCCGATGCCCGGCAACGAGAAAACTCGCTGGATCGGCATGCGGAACGGGCCGTGGCTGGTGCGGGGCTCAACCGACATAGCTAACGCTTCCAGCTTCTCGCGCAGTTCCGGGATGCCTTCGCCGGTGATCGAACTGACGCGGCAAACCTCGGCACCCTCAAGCACCGTTCCCTTAACCAATTCGAGGGCCTCCTCTTGCGCAACCTCGACGAGCAACTCGTCGACCATGTCAATCTTGGTCATCACGATCAGACCACCGCGCACCTGCAGCAGGTTGAGGATGTCGACGTGCTCAATCGTCTGTGGCATAACGCCGTCGTCGGCGGCGACAATCAACAGAGCGAGGTCGAGACCGGTCGAACCGGCGACCATGTTGCGCACGAAGCGTTCGTGACCGGGCACGTCCACCATGCCAATCAAGCGACCATCAGCAATCTTGATCCGGGCGAAGCCCAGATCGATCGTCAGACCGCGATCCTTTTCTTCCTTGAGACGGTCCGGGTCGGTACCGGTGAGCGCCGTGACAAGGCTGCTCTTACCGTGGTCAATGTGGCCGGCGGTGCCGACGACAACAGGATGGATTTGGCGCGCCATGGCTCAAACTCGGTGCAGAAAGTCGGGGCGGAATCTCTGAACAAGTCACACCCACTGACAACTGCGTCTATGACTTGCTACGCGCCGTGAAAGAGAATGCGCTGACACGAACCGCAACGCACGATGGTCTGAGATCCCGTCACTCTGGCAGAATCGTTCGGCGTGATCTTGTTGTAGCAACCCTGGCAGTAGCTGTTCAACACAGGAGCAACAGCGATGTTCTCGCGTGTCTTGTAGAGACCGTCGTATTCGCGCAGCAGGTCGGGCGGGACGCCATCGGAGGCGGCATCGCGTTTTTGGCGGGAGGCAGCGATGTCGCCGGCTCGTTCGCCGCGCATCTTCTCCGCCTCCTGCAAGAATCCTTCGTAGACCATGCGATCGGCATCGAACGCTTCCTTGGTCGTGATGGCTGTGGCCTTTAAGCCATCGAGCGCCTCAAGGATCTTTAAGCCGTCGTCCTGGGTCGTGTCCCGATCCTTACGAACCGACTCGATCTCAAACAACGTCGCCTGGTATTCCGCGTTGTTGCGAACGATGTTCAACCGCTCATTGAGCTTGTTGATCTGGGCATCCGCGTCGCGAGCCAACGAATCGAGTTCACGAGACGTCACCTCAGCCTTTTGCAGTGCAGCGCCGGACTCGTTGGCGGCACGCTCCAGTTGGTCCAAGCGACGCTTACGCTTGGCTTCTTCATCGGGCAACAGGTCGATGTCCTTGGTGAGGGACGTGATTTCCAAATCGACCTTTTGGAGGCCAAGGAGTTTCTGAACGTGTGGATGCACGGAGTTTTGCTGGGGGCCTGATCACTGCGATCGGGGGCAAACAGTCTAGCGACCCCTTCTGCCCGCTCAAGTTTCACGCGGCCCAAGTTGCCATTAGGACGCGGCGGAAATAGTGGCCCAGACGGCCCAAACGACTGGTTGCAGCTCACCAGCGACTCAGAAACCGCTCACGAAGCGGTTTCCAAGCGACGAATTTCGCGCCGATCCACGCGTTATCACAGGGCATTCTAACGCGTTACCCGTGCTCACCCACAGCGCTGTCGAAGAAGCCACCGAGGCGACGAGCACGCACCGGGTGCTGCAACTTGCGCACGGCCTTGGCCTCAATCTGGCGAACACGCTCGCGCGTCACGCGGAAGATGCGGCCGACCTCTTCGAGGGTGTAGGTGTAACCATCGCCGATGCCATAGCGCAGCTTGATGATTTCACGCTCGCGGAAGGTCAGGGTGCTGAGCACATTTTCGATGCGGTCCTTCAGCATTTCACGGCTGGCGGACTGCACCGGCGACTCGACCGACTCATCTTCAATGAAGTCACCGAAGTAGCTGTCCTCTGAATCGCCGATCGGGCGATCGAGCGAAATCGGGTGCTTGCTGATCTTCATGACGCGCTTGGCCTCGTCGACCGAAACCTCCGCGGCTTCCGCGACTTCCTCGATCGCTGGCTCGCGGCCCTTCAGCTGGGTCAGCTTCTTGGACACGTTGCGCAGTTTCGACATCGTCTCGATCATGTGCACCGGGATGCGGATCGTGCGTGCCTGGTCAGCAATCGAACGGGTGATCGCTTGGCGAATCCACCACGTTGCATACGTCGAGAACTTGTAGCCACGACGGTATTCGTATTTTTCGACAGCCTTCATCAAGCCGGTGTTGCCTTCCTGAATCAGGTCGAGGAACGACAAGCCACGGTTGCGGTATTTCTTGGCGATCGACACGACCAGACGAAGGTTGCCAGATGACAGCTTGCGCTTGGCGTCTTCGTAGTTCGCATAGGCGCGATGCAAGAACTCTAAACGGCTGTGCAAACGCTCGATCGGCTCGAGGCCATCGAGTTGCATCTCGGTCAGACGGCGACGCGTCTCAATTGCATCTGGGTTCTGCAACTGGGCGCCGCGATAGCGCGCCAAGCGTGCTTGCAGACGCGTCATCTCGGCGATGCGACTCTCGACCAAGTCGATCATCGGCTTCACCTTCTTGCCTTGCAGGTTGAGTTCTTCAATCAGCGAAACCGCCTTACGACGACGCGAGAAGATGCGACGCTTCAACTGCTGTTGCTCATTCCCCGACGGCTTGCCGAGGAACAACTTGCCGAAGTCATCGCGCGTTGCGTCGTAGATGCGCTGCAGAGTTTGAATAATGCCAGGCAGACGATCGGACAGATCGGCCTTGCCAACTTCCGGATCCTGCTGGTTGACCTTTAATGTGCGGTCAAAGGCCAACTCACCCTTGAGCACGTCTTCAAGGATTTCGATCGCATTCTGCATGCCGAAGCCGGACGACAGCACTTCCTTGCGGAACTGCTTGCGCGTCAACTCGATCTTCCGCGCCAACGAAATTTCCTCTTCGCGTGTCAGCAGTGGGATCTCCCCCATCTGCGTCAAATACATGCGCACGGGATCATCAATCTTCTCGGTGATATCGACCGCCGGCACAGTCAACTCTGCCTCGACCGGCTCGGCGATCTCGGCTTCAGGCGTCAAATCGACGTCTTCGTTGTCATCAGTAGCGGCTGCACCTTTCTTGCCACCCTTCTGTTGCGCCTTCTCGTCTTCGACGACCTCGAGACCGGCGTCCTCGATCAGGGCAATGGCCGCCTCGATCTTCTCAGGCGACGTCATGTCATCAGGCAACACACTGTTGAGTTGAGCTAGCGTGATCGACCCAATCTTGCGTTGGGCTTTGATCAGGCTCTTGATCTTCTTATCGAAGTCGGGTTTTGCGGGCATTCTGATAACTCGTATTGGGTCGCGGCGAAACTCCGACGGCTTGCGCCTACACAGTTTCTGAGGGCTGAAAAATTTGGATTAGGTAAGTCGCGTGGAAGCTCAAGTGCGTCGCCAATTCAGGCTCCGCCCTCCGCTTCAAATGGCACATCCGGCAATACGGTGTGCTCGATGTATTCCGGCTGCTCAGGCGCTGCCGGCTGATCAGGTTGTGATGGTTGCGCTGCCTCGGCGGCCCGCTCTGGCGGTGCTGCTTGCTCAGCTTGTGGTGACGGTATGGGCTCAGCAGGAGCCTCTGGTTGGGCTGGTACCGCAGGTGCGGGCGCGGGCTTTGCGCCAGCTTCTTTTGCTTCAGCCGCGGCTGCAGCGACTGCTTTGGCAGCAAGGCCAAATGTCGGCGGTGGACGCTTTGCAGGTACACCCGAAGCCGCCGCATCCGCACCTAGTAGGCCCCGACGTGGTCGCTCACGGCGCTTGCTATCAAGCATCAACTTCTGAAGTTCGGCGGCGGTATCGGTGTCGCCCGACTTAATCGCCTGCAACCACTTCTCGCGCAAGGTCCGACGCTGCGAACCACCAACCACACGCTGGCGGCCAGTGACGATTCCCGACAAGACCTCGCCGGGTTCTTCCATGCGCTCGGCACGATCGTGCGCGAGTGCCAACATCGACTGCAAACCTGGGCGATCGGAGGATCGTGTGAACAGGTAGCGGAACAGGTCTGGACCGGCATCGCGACCGATAGCAAGCCCTTCGGCTGACCAGTCGAACAACTGCTTGATCTCGGCAACCTGCAACGGCACCTCGTCGAAGTCGAGCGAGACGAGCAGGTCCGGTTGCTTCAGGATACACGCGAGCATCTCAGCTTCGGTGCGCTGCAGCAGCGTCGGTTTAGCGTCCGCCGGGAGGTCAGGCAAGACGATCTCGTTCTCGTCGAAATGCGGTTCTCCACCCGACTCGGATTTCGCACGACGAGGGCGTGGCGCGTCACGCATCAATTGCTCGAGATCCTTCTTCGGCACATCCAGATGCCGCGCCATCTCACCGAGCAACGCCGAACGACGAACCGGCACTTCGACCTGCTCGAGCAACCGCGCGCATTCGCGTGCGGCCTGTTCGACACCGACAGCCTGACGGAAGTCAAAGCGCTGCCGCAACAACCGGAACCAGACACTCATCGCATCCGGGGCGCCATCAACCGTATCGGCAAAGCGGCCGCGACGTTCGCCAACGACCTCTTCGTCTTCGCCTGGCCGCGCCAACACGACGTCGGCCGGATCCTTGGCATCTTCGCTGCCGTCAGTCACCATCGCGATGCGGACAGAGAGACGGCTGTTGATCAACTCGCGGTGGGCACGTTCGCAGGCCTGCTTGCCGGCGCGGTCGCCATCAAACATCAACACGACGCCTTGATCGGCGTAACGCTCGACGGTGCGTGCATGCTCGGCGGTAAAGGCTGTGCCCAGTGATGCGACGGCACCTTGGAAGCCAGCTAGATGGCAGGCAATCACATCGGTGTAGCCCTCCATCACAATCAACCGACGTTCGCCAGCCTGCTTTGCGGCGCGCAAGCCATAGAGCACGCGGCGTTTGCTGAAGAACGGCGATTCCGGTGAGTTGAGGTATTTTGGCGGCTTGTAGTCGCCACGCTGCTCGTTGCCGAGACCGCCCGGAACCAGGCGACCACCGAAGCCCACCGTGCGACCGCGTTCATCGACAATCGGGAACATCAATCGACCGGCGTAGATCTCGCGACCGTTCTTAACCAACCCGGCCTCTTCGAGGATCTCGATCGGCAGTTTCTGCTCACGCGCGAACGCCTGCAAACTACCGCCGCCGTATGGGTGATACCCAAGCGTCCACGGCACGATGGCCTCATCGAGTCTGCGATCTTCCAGATAGGCGCGTGCGGCCTCACCCTCCGAAGTCAGCAGCGACCGGTGAAAAAAGTCTGCGACGGCCGCCAAAGCTTCGTAGGCCGTGCGAGCCTTAATCTGCTGATCGCGACCAGGCCCCTTGCTGAACACCCCTTCCATCGAAACACCGGCGCGCTCCGCCAACGTTTCCATCGCTTCGCGGAAGCTCAAGCCGTCGCGTTCCATAAGCCACGTGAACACGTCGCCAGTTTTGCCGCAACCAAAGCAGTGGAAGTGCTGGGTCTCCTTGAAGACCGTGAACGACGGCGAGTTCTCGGCGTGGAACGGACACAACGACACCAACGTGCGGCCACGAGGGCGCAACGGCTGATACTGCTCAATCAGGGCAACGAGATCATTGCCTTCTTTGATTCGCAGCTTGGCGTCCTCGAATCGATCCATGTTGGGGGTGCTCTCCGTTCGCGCGCCGGGTGGCGCTTGCTGGAGAACGACTTCTAGGGGAACTGCTGTTGGGGGAAATATTTGATTGGCACGGGCACCCTGGGTAGTGCTCCGGACCAACGAATGACAATGCCGACGAATGACAATGCCGACGAATGACTGACCTCACGCACCGCCGTCAAAATGGGTTGTACAAAACGACCCATTTCCGCCCCGACAACCCCTGCTCCACCACTAGTAAGAGTTCGAATACGAACCCCAACCAGCCATGCAACTCAGGTAACCAAGGCAGACAAGACTACCCCAGCAATCCGGTGTCGGCAGGTAAACCGACACGTGGAAAGCCTGGGCACCATGTCCCGTGACAACACCGTCGATCTTGCTTGATGCACCCGTCGAAGGCGATTTCGCCCATTGGGTAGTTGCGCCCTAACGCGCTCAAGAGACCAGCCACAGCAGCAGTCACGTCAAACGGCAATCCAAACCAGTGCCAAACTTGCCCGCCTAGCGGAGGAGCGCCGACAGCCAGTCGGCTCCTCCAAGACCCGGATAGTATCGCGATACCGGGGGCGCTGCGCGTTGTGCAACCTCTAAGTGTAACACGCTCTGGCTATCCGTCAAGCCCGAACCCTCTGCCAATCCAGGGTATTTCGAGAACAAGGGCACGGCGGCTCAGGCCCCCGTTGGACCCTCGCAATCCGTCCACAACTCAACTAGATCGCCGGGCGACAACTCCTCGGCACGCTTGCTGCTCCATGCTTCCCTCAGCGCGGCATCGGGCCGCTCAAGCGCTTCTTTGGCCAGGGCAAACGTGCGCCGCAACGTTTTGCGACGTTGACCGAACAACTTCCGTAGAAACAGCGCAAATCGACGCCGCGCTGGTGCCGGCAGCAACTCAGCCGGCACTTCTTCACGCCGATCCAAGCCAATAATAGAGGACCAAACGTTCGGCCGCGGCCGAAACACCGACGGGGAAACGTCCCGCAGGGAGCGCGCCACGAACATGCTCTGCATCAAGCCACTAAGGCCCCCATACGTGCCAGAGCCGTGTTTTGCCGCCAACCGTTGCCCAAGTTCTTTCTGCACCAACACGACGATGCGATCTGGCATGCGGGACAACTGCGCCAATTCTGCGAGCATCGGACCCGACACCGAATACGGCAGATTGGCAACCACCAACAGCCGGCCGGTGCAGGCTTCGGCGACTTCACTGATGCGCAGCGCCAGCGTGCGGCCTGGCCCACCGAGCGCATCGGCCAGGAGCCATTCGATGTTTGTGGCACTGGCGAGATCTCGTCGCGCAATGGCCAGCAAGCGCGGCTCAATCTCAACGGCCAGAACCTTGCCAGCTCGGGCCGCCAGTTCGCGGGTCAGGAAGCCAAGGCCGACACCAATCTCCACGACGGTGTCCGCCTCGGTGGCGCCAGCCTGCTCGGCTATCCACCGATGCAGACTCGGATCGAGCAGGAAGTTCTGGCCGCGGCTAGTGCTGGGCTTGAAGCCGACAGCGGCCAACTCGTCGCGGTAGCGAGCAAACGGGTCACGGCTACCCGATGCCTGATCACTCATTTTGGCTCCGGCGACCCAGTCAACAGTGCCGTGCTGAGCACCGCCGCGATGGACCGACTCGGGAACATCTGTTCGGCGCGTGGCGAGGCCAAGAACGCGTCGGTGAGTACCTTGCGATGGCCCTTGCGAGCAACGAAGCGCACCAACTGCAAACGTTCCTCGGCAGAGGCCGGCTGCATCATGCCAAGCAATCGATTGAGAAGCTCATCGACCGTGGTGTAGACCCGCATGCCGGTTCGCGAGCGTCGCTCGTCAGCCATCTGCGAGTCATCCTGAGGATTGGCGATATCACTCAGTGGGGTTTCGAAATCCACCCCGACTACTCGTCGCGGTGCCTGGCCTGGGCCGACGGTCGCGGCCATCGCCGGTGCAACCAATCGCAAGGTCGACCATACCGAAAGCGCCGGGATCGCCAGAACTCGGCGGCGATTGGCTGCGAACGATGAGGCGCTACCAACTGCAGCACACCAATCTCCCGGTACGGTCTCGGTCCATTCCCGCACGTTGCCAATCAAGTCGTAGGGCCAACTGCCGCCGGCGCGGCGCCCGGATTCGAAGGACCCCACTGGCGTCGGTTCACCGAGACCGAGGTTGCCGGAGTTGGCGTGCGTAGCGAACTCTTTGACGCCCCATGGGAACGGACTGCTACCGCCCGCGACGGTCGCGCGTCGCCACTCTGACTCGGTGGGCAAACGTCCAAGCCGCCAGCGGGCGAAGGCGCGCGCTTGCTGCAAACTCATGCCCGACGCGGGTAGCGCACCATTGCCGCGAGACCCTACCGACCTCGCCGCGACAGCAACGCCCTGCTCAGTTCTGGCAAAGGCAGCCCAGTCATCCTGGGTCACCTCAAATCGATCCACCAGCAAGGCGGTACCAGGCAGATCCTGGGGCCTGGCATACAACACGAAGTCGCGAAGAGAACCAAACTGGCCACGACGATGAACTCGCTCCAGGCTGTCGGTGCTAGCTACGCCATCTGCGCTGCACCCTGCGAGCAACAGCGCGACAGTCACCAGCCAAGCAAACGCTCGGCGACCATGAGGCGCCGCACCGGCCGTCACTGGCACAGTTGCCTGTGGCATAGCCACAGGCTGCATTCCGACCTGGCCGCAACGCGTCACGCGAGCTTCATCGGTTGAGCATCAGGATCTCGACGCGGCGGTTCGTCTTGCGAGCCGCATCGGTCTTCTCTTCGATGGCCGGGCGGTATTCGCCGTAACCTGCCATGCTCAACTTGCTGGCCGGAACGCCTGATGAGATCAGGAAGTCCAGCACGCTCATGGAGCGCTCCGCAGACAATCGCATGTTGGTGCCCCAACGGCTGCGCTTGATCGGCGTGTCATCGGTGTGCCCTTCGACACGAACCGAACGACCTTGGCTTTGGATCGACTTGGCTAGTTCCGCGAGCGTGCGCTTGCCGCCATCGGACAACGCGTGCTGACCCGATGCGAACAAGACCTCGCCGGCAACCCGGAAGGCGTAGCCTTCGCTGGTCTGCACAAGTTCGACGCCCGGAACCCGGGTTGGCTTGCCATCGCCGCCATATTGCTTGAGCAGGTCGCCAAGCTTCTTCTTCTGTTCTTCAATCCAGGTGGCATCCGCCGCGCGCGCACCCAGCTCCTGGTTCTCGTTTTCGAGCTGGCCGGTGCGAGCCGCTAAGGCTCGATGTTGCTCCGCCAGGTTGGCGATGTGCGCCTTGAGCGCATCATTTTCGCCTTGTAGCTGTCGGTGCGCCTCTGGACTAACGCAAGCGCTGGCGCAAACCAGCGCCACGATCATCATGGTGTACTTCATTACGTTGCCCCCTCGCGTGTTCGCTTTGGCTCTATAAAACGTCACCGACCTTGACCATCGGCGACCGGCCAACACCGTAGCGTTCCGGACACGCAAAAGCCACGGTCAGAGCGGTTAGCTCAAGCCGTGGCTTTCGGGGATCGCACTGACGCAGCGAAACCTAACGGCAATCGCAGCGATGCTGTGGAGAACTTTCCAGACTCGCAAACGAGCGGCCAAGCACTCGGACAACCCGGGATTGCTTCGACCTAACGCCTGCTTCAGCTAACCGCAGCCTGCTTCGGCCTACCGCAGTCTGCTTTGACCTACTTAGCCTTCTTCTCGGCGAACGCCGACGTGAAGAAACTATCTGCCGGATCCTTCTCACCGACGAGCGCGTTGCCAACAGCAGCGCCCCAGATCATCACGATGCAGCCAAGGATGGCCACAACACTGACCCAAGGAGCGGTCGCGCTTGCGTCAGCAGCTTGCGTCGCAACGCGAGCTGGCGAACGGGCGGCGCGGCGCGGCGCAGGCTCTTCGTCGATGTCGTCTTCGACAATCAGCGTGTCCTCATCGGAGATCTGCTCGGTCACCATGCCGGTGTCGTCTTCGAGCGAATCAGCGAAGGAAAGCTTGGTGTCGCCTTCGCTCTCTGAGCTCAGGGATTCGATGTCTTCCGCACGGAACTTCATCGAGTCTCCGTCGCGGTAGGCACGAATCTCACCCTCGGAGACGAGTTTTTTGAGTTCTTCGCTGCGCAGTTGCAGCTCGCGGAGGGCCTTCTCGAATGACAGGAAATCTTCGGACTGGGACACGGACTTACCTCGAATTGCGTCGCGGGGACGAGTCAGGGGAGAGTGGGGTCTTACAGGGATCTTGGTGTCGGCTTGACCCGGGCGCCCGAGGGCAATCCGGATACTCCGAGGGGCAAAACGGAGACCACTCCGTGAGGAGTAGCAGGCGGGAGCTTACCGCAACTTTCGCCGTAGGGAACCCACTACTTACGTTTACGGTTGTTCCGTTCTAGACCGGTTTTGACCGAGCGGTCTTTCTTATTGCGCTTTGTGAACAGCTTCTCTAGGTCGCCGTATTCGTATTCGGAGCGGTCGTTGTAGCCCGGCAGCTGCAGGTCCAAGTCAATGCGACGGGCGCCGACCATGACGATACGCCGTTGCTCGGTTGATCCACCCCGGGCCTCGTAAACGGCCAATTGGCGGTTTTCGGTGTCGATTACGTAGAGCACCTGGGTGCCGACGCCATAGCTGCCGGTCACGGCCAGGAAGCCGTTATTGCTGCTCGCCGTGCTCGAACTCTCGGTGTAGACAATCGGCGCGACGCCGCCAGGGGCTGGCTCCGCTGGGGTGATCGGACGCGGGGGCGGGTTGACCGGGCCACGACCTTGCGCGTCCAGAGTCAGGCTGCCAGCCGCAGGGTTGGCGGCCCAAGGCGGGTTTGTGAGCGTCTGGTTGGCATCAGCAGTGCCCGGAAAGCACTGTCCGATCAGGAACGCAGCGCCGAAGCCGGCACCAAGCAAGAGGGTTTGGAAGGAGTTCTTCATCGCGGGGAGGGGCCAGCATTCTAGCCACCTTTGCCGGCCGCCGCGAAGCCCCCCCTGCCAAGGAAATGCAGGATCTGACGTAACACCTCGTCCATGACGACGATTCTGGTGTGCCCGAACGGCACCAAAATATTGTCCGAGACCCCGTCAAAGGTGGCTTCGGAAACCCCCACGGTGCCATCGTCGTGGCCCGGGATATCGACATTACCCTCGCCGACATCTCCGATAATGGCGCCCGAGCGATCCCCATAGAGGATCGGAAGCTTGTGGATCGGGTCCGTCATCGCCAGCTGCCGGGCTGCCTTAGTGCCCATTACGATCTCGTACAGGAACCAGTTCCGGCGCTTGCCGGCCAGAATTGCCCCGCGCTGCGGCGTCGCGATGTAGATGCAGGCTTTGGGCTTCCGGGAATCTGTACGCCGAAGGTACTCGTGAATCACAACGCCCCCCATCGAGTGACCGATGAACGAAACCTCATCAACCTTGCCACGTGCATATCGGGTCTCGACGACATCGCGTAGGCGCTTGGCGTGAGCTGCCAGGTAGTCGCTATTACTCGGGTAGCCGGTATTGATCACCTCGTAGCCGTGGTGCCGCAAGGTGCGCTCGATGCGATCCAACGCCATCGATGTGCGCCACATGCCGTGCTGCAAGAACACCACACGAACCTTGCCATCATCCGGAACCCGCAAGTCTGGTGCATCGACGACCGGTCCGAGGTTCCAAATAAAGTCGAACGGCCAACAAACCGGACCGCGAGCCACGGCTCCAATGAGGAACGACAACAGCAGGGCGGACCCGGCCAACAGCAAACGCCGCAACCATCGAGCCATGGGCTTACTCCGGTCGCTTGCGTCAGAAGCGGCGACCGCAGTGCCAGATGCCTGCATGCCAGA
>CALCZA010000141.1 GCA_937906475.1 uncultured bacterium | reverse complement strand
CGCGCCCGTTCGCGACCTGAGGTCGCGAGGTTATCCATCGGCGGTGATGCCGGCAGTGGCTGGCGCCGCTACTGGATCACGCTGCCGCGCTCGACAAACTCAGCGCTCTTCTCCGCCATGCCGCTCTTGGCGTAGGCGCGCACTTCCTCGGTAATCTTCATCGAGCAGAAGCGTGGGCCACACATTGAGCAGAAGTGGGCGACCTTCGCACCGTCTTGCGGCAGCGTTTCATCGTGGTAGGAGCGCGCCGTTTCCGGATCGAGCGCCAGGTTGAACTGGTCCTCCCAACGGAACTCGAAGCGTGCCTTGCTCAACGCATCGTCGCGATCTTGCGCGCCGGGGTGGCCCTTGGCCAGGTCCGCTGCGTGGGCTGCGATTTTGTAGGTGATCACACCCTGTTTGACGTCGTCCTTGTTTGGTAGACCGAGGTGCTCCTTGGGCGTCACGTAACACAGCATCGCGGTGCCGTAGCTGCCAATCATGGCCGCGCCGATCGCTGACGTGATGTGGTCGTAGCCAGGGGCGATGTCCGTGGTCAACGGGCCGAGCGTGTAGAACGGAGCCTCATGGCAGACGTCGAGTTGACGGTCCATGTTCTCCTTGATCTTGTGCATCGGCACGTGGCCGGGGCCTTCGATCATCACCTGCACGTCGTGCTTCCAAGCGATCTTGGTCAGTTCACCGAGTGCTTCGAGTTCGCCGAACTGCGCTTCGTCGTTGGCGTCCTTGATCGATCCCGGACGCAATCCATCGCCGAGTGAGAACGACACGTCGTATCGCTTCATCAACTCACAGATCTTTTCGAAGCCCGTGTAGAGGAAGTTCTCGGTGTGATGCTGCAGGCACCACTTCGCCATGATTGCACCACCGCGCGACACGATGCCGGTGAGGCGTTCGGCAGTCAGCGGCACGTAGCGAAGTAGCACGCCGGCGTGGATCGTGAAGTAGTCGACGCCCTGCTTGGCTTGCTCTTCGAGGACTTCGAGGAACATTTCGAGGTTGAGGTCTTCGACTTTGCCTTCGACGCGTTCGAGCGCTTGGTAGATCGGCACCGTGCCAATCGGGACCGGGCTGTTGCGCACAATCCACTCACGCGTTTCGTGAATGTTCTGGCCGGTACTGAGGTCCATCACCGTGTCGGCGCCCCAGCGGATCGACCACTGCAGCTTCTCAACCTCTTCGTCGATCGACGAACCGAGAGCCGAGTTGCCGATGTTGGCGTTGATCTTCACCAAGAAGTTGCGGCCGATGATCATCGGCTCAATTTCCGGGTGGTTAATGTTGGCCGGGATGATTGCGCGACCTTCGGCAATCTCCTTGCGCACGAACTCTGGCTCGACGTTCTCGCGGATCGCGCAGAACTTCATCTCCTCAGTGATGACTCCCTGACGGGCGTAGTGCATCTGCGAGAAGTTTTGGTCGCCGCGTTCGCGGCGTGCGTCAATCCACGGTTGGCGACGCTTTGGCAGGCCGTCCTTGGGCTCGTGTCCTTGCGGCCCGGTGGTGTCATAGACACGCATCATGTCGCCGTTGGTCAAGCGAATGTCGCGCGCCGGCACCTCAAGGTCGCTGATGCTGACCTTGTCGGAGTTGGGGAACGATTCGTTGAGCGGGCGCAGGCCGAGAGATTCTTGCTGGTCAGATTGCGGGGTCGTGTCAGTCATGGCTGCTGTTTCCTACGCCGGTACGAACCGGATCAGGTTCAAGGGGTGCTTCTCAGTCCGCTTCGGCGAACGCCCCCAAGCAGGGTGGGCTAGATGGCCCACGAACAGGATGTCGTCAGTGGCCAGTGGGCGCAAGCAAGCTTCGCGATCGACTGGCGCGGTGCACTCAGGCTCTGGCGTCTTATTTGAAGCCGCCGCTATCGCCGCCGGCTGCTCCGCGTTCGGTGCGATTTGGTGATGGTCTGGGTGACCCGTCGCCACCTTCAAGCTGCTTGCCGCCTGTGTCTACGCCGCCCCGGCCACCACCGTCAAGATTGGAGCCGCCGGCGCCCGCGCCAGGAACCGCGCCGTCAACATCTAGCGGTAGCAGCGACTTCGCCATGCGCAAATCGACGTCGACCACACCGCCGAACCAGTCAATGGCCTTTCGGGACCAGATAAGCGAGTGTGAGTCTCCGGCGGCCATCGCCAGTTCGCTCGACGGGAAGAACATGTTGATGCCGAATACGCCAGCAAGCACGACACAGGCGCCGGTTGCAACGCCCAGGACACCGCCACCAAGTCGGTCGAAGAAGCCAAGGCCGGCACGATCCGCAAGCTTCTTGAGCAGCATCGCCAACAGGCTCAATACGATCAGAACGCCAACGAACAGAAGGCAATACGCGATGTAAAGAGTGGTCTCGCCCGGCGGTAAATCAGGCGGCGCAGAGGCGAGGGTGCCTGAGCCATCGACGCCAATTGGGCCTGGATCGACAGGCTGCACAATGAACATTGCTGCGACGTCTCGGCCAAATCGGCCTGCCACGAAGTAGGCAGCGAGCAGGATGCCGATCCGGCTGACCTGCCAGATCAGGCCCTTGAAGAGGCCGAGCACGAAGAACACCAATAGCACGGCCAGTGCGGTTTTATCGATCCATCCCAGCGACTGCAGGGTGGCGACAAGGTTGTCGGCGCTGGTGGTTGGGTCCTGGAAGGCGATCACTGTTCTTCTATTGTGCCCGGCGAGCCCGGATTTGTCGCGTATCCTAACGATGTCTGGCGGTCTTGCCTTTGCAATTCGGCTCGGCGTGGGCCACCCTGCGGCGAGCGATTCTAAGCATTTCCGTACGTATGACCCGAGACGAAGTTCAGCGGCAGACTCAGTGCATCGCCAGATTGGCGACACAGATTTCCAAACAACCACGTTTGCAGGCGGAGCTGCAGCGCGCGCGTCGCCAATTCTTTGGTGACGATATGCACGGTGCCGGCAACGATGCCGCGGAGCATCGCTTCGCAGAGTGGTTCCTGATGGAACGTGAGAGTGAATCGCTTGGCGTGGTGCCGGTGACGATCCCGCCATACGCAAGCGACATCGAACCACTCGAAGGATCGCTCGCCGGACTGTTCCTTGTCGAGTCCGTGGGGGACACCGTCATCGCAACCGACATGCAAGACCAGCAAGTCATCGAGTTGGCCGAACCGGGCACACTCAAGGTCGGCGACTTACTTGTTGGCCGCTTGTATCCCGTGTCCGGTGAACGCTGGGCTCCGTCCGCTGCGACGCCGGCGTTACGTCCAGGTCGCGAACTCGCGAAGGCGTTCGCTGCGGACCTCGTCAAGCTCGAGCTCGGTCGCCGGTTGTTGCAGATCGAACTCGAACACCTGCTCTTGCGGGAGCACGGTGGAACTTCGGTATCACTTGGTGGCGGTTCGACTGAGGAGCCCGCGGCCGCCGTGCTCGTGGTGGCGCCGGACACACCGCTGGAGCATCTGGAAGCCGACCTCGAACAGTTGATGCTTGCCGTTGGCGAGGAGATCAGTGTTACGGACATCAGCGAACAACTTGCCCGGACACAGTCTCCAGGCGGCGTGATGGGACCGTTGCTTGATCAACTCGCGTTCGATACCGACGTCGATCTAGATAGCATGCGCCGCGTGCTGTTGGAGATCTGGAACGCCCACCACGCTGGGCAGGTTCGTAGCACTGAGGAAGCAGGCAGTTCTTCGGGGCCACCCGGTGAAACCCTTGGCGAGCAATTGGTGCGCCGATTCGATGAAGGCATTGGTGAAAAAGAGGATGTCGAAGAATTGTTCAAGCAGATGGAGGGCATCGCTGGCATTGAGCCATCCGAGAGTGATGCCGATGGTGACGATCGCAATACGGCGATTGTTGCCGAAGTGTTCGATACCGGGGATACCGATGGCGATGCCGGCGATCTAGCCCCGCTCGTTGCCGAGTTCCACTGGGAGCATGGCAACAATGATCCGGAGCAGTCGGCGTTGACGTTATGGATCGAACTGCAGCGCAGTGCGGCCGTGCCCAATACCGATTTAGAATCGATTCCGTCAGGCGACTTGATGCGCCTGCTGCTGCACGTCTACCTGCGTTCGGCGCCGTCTGAGCGCGTTGCGCAAGTGCGTGGTGCGTTCGAAGATCTGCGCATCTTTTATGACTGGATCGTGGAGACGCAAGAAATCGATCAGCGCGAAGTACTGCAACGCTGCAAGGGTGCCCTGCTAGATCAGTTGGAGCGTCTTCAGGCTGCTGGCATCGCGTTGTCCAACGATCAAGCACCGGTGAAGTCACCCGGCCTGATGCAGATCGAAGAGATTGGCGACGATGGCTTCGGAGCGCGCGACGATGATGGCGGCAGCTATTGGCTGTTGGCTAGCAAAGAGGCGGCGGATCTGCTCGCTGCGGGAGACATTGTGCTCGGCGGCTTTGCTCCGTTGGTGGGTGACGAACCGACCTCTCTGCATCGCCGTTTGGCGGGCATGATCGTCTTGCTGCCGATCGACGCCCGTTCACTGATTGAATAGCGTTTGGCATTGGCCAATCCGCTTGGTCGTTGGTACTAGCCTTGGTATGGCCGCTTGCTTGGGGCTGACCAGTGCGCCCCCTGAGCGAGTCGATAATGCTCGCATGGGCTGGGAAACTGCACTTGATCGGCTGCTGATGCAGCAGATTCACATCGCCGAAAAAGACAAGACCAAGATCGAGCAGGTACAGCGGCAGTTGCTTGATTACGGCGAGGTCGCAGCTGGCCGGCCTGGGTTGAGTTTCTTGCTCGGCTACGCCTCGGCATTGCTCACCATTGAGTTGCCGGTCGTCTGCATGGCAGAGCGCAGCCGTCGTTGGCGGTTGTTTGGCACGGTGCGTGCCTACGACCGCAAGGGCGATCGAGAACGCATTGCGACGACCCTCGAAGACCCGCAGATGCTGCTCGACTTGCTTGCCGATCCGATGATCGCGGGCAACGCGTTGCCGATGGTGGTGCGTTCGTTGTTCTGGTCAGGCGACATCAAGTTGGCAGTGCGCGCGATCCAATACCTCGCTGCCGAGCCGGACTCGAGTGATCTCGAGACCATTGTCGATGCCGCTGTCACCGACTTGCTGACGCGACTGGAAACCCGCGTTGACAGCGACGACCAAGAGAGCACGGCATCGATCCTCGGTAAGATTCTTGGCATGTCTGGCTTCGAGCGCTTGCCGGACGAAGTCCAGGCGCGTTACCACCGCGCGTTGGCGGAGCGATTGCTCGAAGCGAGCGAATGGGGATTGGCGATTGAGAGTGCTGAGAAGGCGTGCGGTCTAGCAGGAGGCCATGCGATGCTGGAGAGTTCGGCATCGCTGGTTGCTGCGCTCGGCGAACTTCGTGAGCACGACACGGTCAGTGTTGATCCTCGCGCCGAGCGCGTCGAGCGCGACGCGGCGCTGTCGCGTTTGCAACACGTCGCCGACCAACCCGACGACGCAAGTCCCGAAGCCCTCTATTTGCGCAGTCTGTTGGCTTACGAAACCGGTGACCTGCAAATAGCGGCACGTGGCTTCGAACGAGCCATTAACGGTCTGCGTCGATTCGAAGGCCGCGATGTGTTGCTCCGCGACCGCGCACGTTTCTTCCAAGCGGCGGCGCTGTTGACGGCTGGCGATGCGACCGAGACGACGCGCGCGTTGAAGCTAATGGAACAGGCGCTGGAGACCGTGAAACCAGACCTCGAAAGCTTCTATTCAGTCCATGAAGCGCTGAAGACCCACGATCGAAAACTATCGCTGCGATTCCTCGATGCGGTCGACGTCGGCCGAGGCTCGACGCCGGACCAACTGTTGTTCGTCGCCCTCGAATACCTCTCGCTCGGCGAAGCGGCGCCGGCTTCGTTGGCGGCTCGTCGGGTGCTTGAAGTAGCGCTGGATCTTGATCAACGCATCGAAGCTCTGCGTGTCGTCTTGACTGCGCACAACATGCTTGGCGAACGCGATCAAGCCCGAGCTTGCTACGCCGAGATGCGCGAGTTGCTGGTCCAGCGCGGCAAGTTTGAACTACTTGAAAACCTGTTGCTGAACGAAGAGTTCGTTGGTCAAGCGCTTGATCACTTGGAGATCAAGCTTGAGTTGGTCAACGTCTACGACGAGTTGGAAGGTCGCGACTACGAGCGTGCGGTGCTACAGGTTGCGATCGCGCGATCCCTGAAGGCCCGCAAAGACGTTGATGCGCTGCAGCAGGCTTACGGCTTGCTGCAGGAAGTCAACTGTGTCTACCCCGAGCTCGCTCCTGATGAACTAGTCGCGATCGAAAGTCTACTTGAACTAAGCGATGAGAAGCCGCACACCGCCGATGGGGCGCGTGCCGCGGTGCATGCATTGGCAAAGCAACTAGGCCGAATACCGAACGTTCTGGTTGTCGGTGGTAACGAACGTCAGCGTCGACACCATCCGCGTCTCGATAAGCTAGGCAAGGAGTGGGGGTTTAATGGTGAGTGGTTGATGGCCAACTACACATCGCCGCACAAGACCGTCTCGACCATCACCGATCGCCTGAAGGGCGGCGTCGACTTGTTGATCCTGCTGCACTGGAACCGTCACGAGACAACTGAGCCAGCACTCGAGATCGCACGGGGCTGCAACGTGGCAGTGCGCACCGTGCATTACGCGGGGTTCACGAGCTTGCAAGTAGCGCTTGCCGAGCAATGGCAGCGTATGGATATCGTTGCGAGCTAGCTGAGTGCCCAACAACTGGGACCCGACCAGAGCGCGGGTCTGGTAGCTTCTGCGGGTGCGCACGCAGAAGCTTGATTGCCTGGTCATCGGTGGTGGTCCCGGCGGGGCCACCTTGGCGCTGCATCTTGCCCAGCGCGGCATTGGCGTTGCCCTTATCGATCACGGTCGCGCGCACTACAGCGGCCCGTTCGAGACGGTGCTTGCCTCGACCAAGTCGACTTGGCAACGCATGGGATTACTGGAAACAGTGAAGCAAGGCCTCGCCGAGGATCCGTTGCGACATGGCGCGATCTGGGGCAGCAATGAGTTGCAGTGGCGGCAAGATGAAGAAGCGGGGTTGTTGTTGCGTCGCGGTGTTTTCGATACGGCGTTGCGGGCGACGGCCAGAAGCGCGGGCGCCGAAGTCTATGAAGCTTGCCGGGCGGAACGCGGCCTGCGGGGTTGGCAATTGGTGTCCGAAAGCGGCGAGACGATCTTGCTGCAACCGACGCTGCTTGCCTATGCGACCGGCCGCGCTGCGTTACCCGGACTACCCAAGAACCAGCCAGTTGGCCCCGAGACTACGGCGGTCACGGTCCTTGGCGGGCCTGCTCCTGACGACCGTGGTTCGGCGGTGGTCGAGGCCGTTCGCAACGGCTGGATCTGGACGCACGTGCCGGATGAGGGGGAGGCGAGCGCTGCGGTGCTTGTCGATCGCGAACTATTGAAGGACCGCAAGGCGGAAGACGTCATCGAAGAGATGTTTGCAGACGCTTCAGGACCAGCGAATCGGCTGCGCGATTGGCGAGTGGCTCACGCTAATGACGCGACCATGTGGAATCGCGGAGTTGCCGCGGACTGCCTATTGCTTGGCGACGCTGCGGCCACGATTGATCCACTCGCTAGCCAAGGTGTTGAAAAGGCTGTGTCGGCTGCCGAGCACGCTTCGGTCTGCATCGTGGCGGCACTTGAGCACCCGGAATGGTGGGGGCGTTTACGGGCTCTGCACTCGCGCTGGGAACATGGGCTGCAGGCAGCGCATAGCCGCTCGGCGAATGCATTCTATGAGGTTGAGTCACGCTTTGCTGCGGAACCGTTCTGGCAGCGTCGCCAAGTCAGTGCGCCAGATCCTACTCAGTTGGCTGGTGGCCAGGTGCTGCGCCGGTTGGCGACCGTGCAGACGGCGCGTGTGTTAATGCGGCACGGCCCGCGGATCATTGAGGTCGATGGTGCGGTGAACGAGGTGACGGGTGAAGAACTCGCGCGTATCTCGCGGGTGCCGGTGGCTGCTGTGCTCGGCTTGTTTCAAGAGCCGGTGACTCTTGCCAATGCCGTATCGCTCGCAGGTAAGGACCCGAGTCTGTTCGTGTTGACGCCGCACGAGGTGCATGAGGCCATCGTGCAATTGCACATGCGTGGCTGGCTCATTCCATAACGCGCCCAGCGCATGGCTAACGACTTCTAGGTCTGAGCCGCACGCAGCAGGCAGCCTGTAACCGAGGCCACCGCGAGACTGTCACCGCGCGCGATCAGTTTGCGGCCACCGTCGGCATCACGAGGCGGCAACGGCGATGCGAACCAAACCAGACGCGGGCCGTGTTTGCGCATCTCAGGCATTTGCGGCAGTACGTTGGCGTCTGCCACGACGGCTTCGACCGTCTTCAGATTGCCTGGATCGCACGGCAAGCCAGCATAGGTTGCAGGTGCCACAATCCGCACGCCTTGCTCACGGCCACGTGCTGCGATTACTTCCAGTTGCTTGCGGTAGCGCAGCGAAGTCGTGCCAAGGCTGACGTTGACTATCGGAATGCCTAGTTCAACCGCATGCTCAAGTGCGTGCAGCACCGCCAGGAAGTCACAGGTTGCCTCACGATCAAAGACGCGAAGGGACACGATCTCGACGTCGTTGACGAAGTTAGCGATAGTCGCGGCCACCGCCGAGCCGTGGCCGAGATCATCAATGCCGCCGCCGGCTTCTTCGGCGATGCCCTGACGATCAAACCGCGGGCCTGCGATAACGCTGGCGCCGCCGCGAAGGCCCGGGTGCTGAGGGTCGATGCCGCTGTCGACAACAACCACCTTGGGTCGACTCATCCGTCGACGACGTGGATGGTGCCAACGATTTCGCCGGCGAGTTCAACGGCCGGCAAGCGCTTCAGGGTCTTGATGTCGAAGATCTCGAAGTCGCTGCCGGCAACGCCGACGTAAGCCTTGTCGGCGTTGGGGGAGATCGCAACCAGCGACCTGCGTGGGCGGAACTCGTGATACGCCTCGGCGAGTTTATTGCCGGTGTTCAGGTCGTAGGTGACCATTAGGCGTTCACTACCGCGGCCGCGGCCCATGGTCACGGCTATGCGCTTCTTGTGCGCCACGCGCATGCCCCATGAACTCTTGCTGGGACCCCATTCGGTAACGTTGACAACCTTGCGGCTCTTAAGGTCGATCTCGATGAGTCCCCAGTTGGTGCGACGCTTCTCTACCGGGTCGGTCGTCGTGAAGATCTGCAGCGAACGGTTCGGGTCGCGGCCATCGAGCAAGTCTGTATTGCTTAGTTGAATGGAGCCAGCGCCGAAGAAGCGCGGCGTCGACAAGTCGATCTTGCCAATCTCCTTGAACGTGCGCGCGTTGAGGAACTGCAAGTTGCCGCCGCTCGACGACAACCAGTGGGTGCCGTCGGCACTCAGCCGAGCGCGGCTCATCGAGTCCGGCAGTTTCGGGACTTTGCGCACGATCTTCTTCTTGAGGCTGTCGTAGAGCAGATATTGCGTCGCCTCAAAGCTATAGCGATCAATGTCCTTCTTGACGCGATCGGTCTGCACAAACCAGAACACGCCACCGGGGCACTCGCGCACACTGCGAATGCGCAACGTGATGCCTTCCTCTTCGAATAAGTGATTGCCGGCCAAGGTGCCAGTCACCATGTCGATGACTTCGATCGAGCGTTGTTGGTTGGTAACAATCAGTAGTCGTTTGCGATCGTGCGTCCGCGTCGCGCGCCAGAACATGCCGCCCTTGAGCTGTATCTGCTGCACGATCTTGTCGGTCTCGGGGTCAAACTTGACCACGAAGTCGGGATACATCGTGAACCAGAAGTACTGCTTGCCCTCTAGCGCTGCGAGCGTTGGCCCGGCGACAGGCGTAAACTCGGGTAGGTCGGTGCTGGGTTTGCTACGCGTTTCGCGGCCCTGGCCCTGGCCCTGACCTTGCGCACGGAGTCTACGGCCACGACGACGTTCTGTTCGTGACCCAGTCTCGGGATCTTGGGCCACCGGTGGTGGTGGTGGCTCCTCAAGCTCCGTCACAACCGGCGGAGTGACGGGTGGCTGGACTACGGGTGGCGGGACTACGGGCGGCGGAGTTTGCGCGAGCACAGACGCTCCGATCAGGAGCAACGATGCAGCCGAACTACAAAGGCGAACGAGCATCTAGGGCCTTACGGGAAGACAAGGTCGATGGACTTCCAATCCTGCATCGGCGCGCCGCAGGAAGAGGTCCAAGAAGGAGCGTTGGTGACACCGTCGGGCACCTGGGCCGGCCAGTAACACGTGTGGTAGCAATCGTAGAGATCGCGTTCGATCGGCTGGCAAAGGCCGTGGGTGCCGTTGCCGGAGTCCACTTCCCAACCCGGCGCGAACACCGTGGTGCAGCCATAGGGATACTGGGTCGGGGGTGGGTCTTGCGTCAGCGCACGTGCCGCACCGCGGCGCGCGAGCACCATGGTGGCGAGTTGCCGGGCCTTCTGGTTGCAGGCGATGATGCGCGGTTGCTTGCGAGCAGGTTCCTGCTCGAGTTCCGGCTCATCGGTAATTGGATTGTCTTGTGAGTCGCTCATTACTGATCGAATCGGGCCAGGAAGGCGGGGTTGGTAGCTTGGATTCGACCGTAGCTCTTCAGGCCGAGGTCGATGAAGCCGCGGATCCAATCGCAGTAATGCAGATTGGCTGCCGTAGCCTTGCCGTAACGAACGTGCGCTTCGTGGTAGCAACCGCCAGCGCACAGCGGGCGCGCAAAGCATTGCGCGCAGTCGGTCTTCTTGTCGATATGCGCTTGCGCGAGAAACTCGGCGCGCGCCTTCTCGTCGAGGCCTTCTTGCACGGTGCCGATCGAGTGACTCTTCGATTCGACGAAACGATGGCACAAGCCGATTTCGCCTTCGGTCGAAACGCCAACAAGGCCAAGGCCCGCGCCACATGGGTGCGCCTTGTTGACGCCTTGGTGCAGTTCGCGGACGAGGTCGCCGAGGTTGCTGAAGCCGTGGCTCTCGCCGCGGCCGGCCGCCTCAACATACTCTTCGCCTAGCACGCCGAACTCGTGCAGCAAGCGTTCGTAGCCTTGCTCGCCGAGCGCGTAGTCACGGCCTAGCCCAGCGGTCACTGGCGCGAAGCCGACTTCATCGAAGCCAAGTTCGCCAGCCAGGTAGCGGTAGGTGTCGACGACCGGTGTGGCGCCGGCGGTGACCGTGACACGGGCGCCGATGGGGCGGCCGTTGCGCTCCTTGTTCTTCTTGATCAGGTTCTTGATCCGCGGCTCCATGACCTCGTAGGAACCCTTGCCGCTCTTGTAGCTGCGGTGCCGGTCCTGCTCGTCCTTGTCGCCATCGATCGATACCGTGATGCCGAATCGATGCGTCGTCAAGAAGTCGACAATGTCATCGGTCAGTAGCGTTGCATTGGTTGTCAGCGAGTAGTGCACGCGCTTGGCGTTCTGCGCACCTTGCTCTTCGGCATACAACACTGCCGTTTTGATCGCTTCGAAGTTGAGCAGCGTCTCGCCACCAAAGAACGTGATCGAAACTTGCGGCCGGTCGCCGCTGCTGCGCATCAAGAAGTCGATCGAGTCGCGCGCCGTCTTCTCGTCCATGAGAGCTTTGCCGGCCGTCGACTCGTCGAACAGCTTGTCCTCGCCATACTCGTAGCAGTAGGTGCAGGACAGGTTGCACTTGTTGGTGACGTTGAGCACCAACGTCGCCAACGGAAACGGCATCGGCGGCAGGTCAGCACGCGGAGCGGGGGTTTCATCGACCGGCCGAATGGCACCTAGGTCGATCAAGTCGTTGAGCGTCAACTCGGAAGCGGACGGCTTGGCTTGCTCTTTTAGCCATGGTTCACTGTCGACGCCGTCTTCCGTGACGAACGCGTCGACGACAGCCGCAGTAGGCTCGTCGAGCGCGAGGATCGCGGCCGAGTTCGCCAGGTAAATGAACTCGGTGCCAGATTCGTCGCGAAAGCGACGGTGTAACACAGTGCGAAGTTGCACTAGCGGTCCTCCCAGTCGAGCACCTGCCAGCGTGCATAGATTGGCACGGTGACAATCAAGTGGCTGCGCGCAAAGAACCGTTTGGTCTCGCGAGCGGGTATCGCCTTGGGCGCATCGGCATCGTTTGACTTCACAGGTTCCTCTGGCATCTTATCGGTTGGTTTCTCGTCTGTTGACTTCTTGTCACCGTCCGACTTCTCATCGTCGCCTGCCTTCTTCTTCTCTGGAGGGCGAACCGGGATGTCGAGTTCGGTTTCGAACGTGGCGAAGACATCGCCGATGTTGTTCGTCTGCCACTTCCGTTTCGGGTTTGGCCCATCGATGTTCGGAGTGAAGACGCCGGTCGCTTCATCGATCGAGCCGACGTATTGCACGTCATCGTCGTTATCGCGAACGGCGAACTCGGCGAGCGCCCATTTGCCGCGCACTTGGAACAGATCGACGTCGTCCTTGGTGTAGGGCTTGCCGTCCTTGCCGCGATGCATTGCATACGCTTCGAAGCGCTCCATTTGGCGCGGGTGCTTGGCACCGCCATTGCGGGACAGGCCCTGCAGTGGCCGCACGCGCACGTAATCGACCGTGTCGTAGAGCGTGACCTTGGCGGCACCCGGGCGGGGGCCATAGGCGATCGTGCGCGTACCGAGCTTGGTGCCCGCCTCGGCGCTCACGGTCACAACCAGGTGCCTGGCGGACTTGTGCTCGACATCAGTGACGGCCAGTCCTTGGCCAATGAAGAAGTCACTGACCTTGATGGTGTCTTCGAAGTGCTCGCCGTAGACATCGACTTTGTGAGCCAACGTTGGCACTGGCACCGACGCGTTGCCTAGCGTCACGATGCGCGCGCGGCCAACGTCGCGATCGAGCGTGACATCCATGCCAATCTCGTCGTATTGCCCCTGAAACACGCGGCCCTTGAGCGTCTGCCAGTTCTCATCGAGAAGCAGGACTTCGCGCCAGTTGCTGCGGTCCGGACCTTGGCTGCGTCCGCGCCATGAGTAGCCGGCGTAGAGCACACCCTTGCCGGTGCGCGTTTCGCTCGAACCGTCGCTCCAATTTAGGTTCCAAGTTAACGTGTATTCGTCGACGTCGGCGCGCGACAGGACCAGCGTGCCGATGATGTCGCCTCGGCCGGTCTCATGACCGTGAACCGTCCACGTGCCGGCGAGCGGAACCTCGCGCTTGTGTTGCGACCAGGCTTCCCATTCCGGCGTGAACAGCGGTTGCTCCTTGCTCAGCTTTTCGAGCACGCGATCGCCTGTACTGGTGCCGCCACCGCGGCGACTGCTACCACTGCTGCCAGTGCGACTGCTGCCAGTATTGTTGTTCGGCGACGAGGCATTGCTCGAACCGCCACGGCCGCCGCGAGTTGTTGAGGAGTTGCTGCTCGAGGAACTGCTTGCGCCTTGTGAGTTGCCGCCGCCGAAGCGACTGCGATTGCTGCTAGCTCGCGGGGGGCCGCCTCCCATTTGGCGACTTGCCAACGGGAACATCGCTACGTGGGTCGCACGCAACAACTGCCATTCGTCCTTGTCGCGGTATTGCAGCAACGCGCGACCGAGCGGGTGGCATTGCGCACAAGCTTGTTTGAAGTCGCTGTCATGATGGTCCTCGGACCAGTGCACGCGGCGCTCACTATCGTAGAGGCCCTTCTCGGCCTCGGCACGCGACAGTCCATGCGAGTTCGATAAACTGCGCACCAACATTTTTGCGGTGGTGGGGGTCAACTGCAGGCCGTGCAGGCGACCCATGCGCTTGATCGACTGCGCCCATCCTTCCGGCGACTTGCGCAGGTACGAGATGCGCGTCATGTGACTGCGGTCGTCGACCGCGTGGCAACGGCCGCACAGGCTTCGCACCAGTAAGTCTTCAACCGGAATGCCCAGTTTCTCGGGGCGCTTCTTGGCTGGCTTGGTTGCGCCTTGCTTGCCGTCGGCTATGCCTTCCGGATTTTGGGCCCCCGGATTTTGGGCCCCCGGATTTTCAGCACCGGCAGTTTGACTACCAGTTGCGGGCGTTTCGCTTTGTGCTGTCGGGGGATGACCGGGTGGTGCTTCGCCAGTAACAGCCTCGCCGGTTTGAGCCGGTAAGGTGAAAGTTAGAAGCGCCGATGCGAACAGCGAGAGGAACGATTGGTAGGTGGGAACGAGGAACTGCAAACCTGTCTCCGGTAACGGAAGTCGCGCAACGTCGGACAATAGCGTGCGTGGGGCGGCAGCGAGGTCGGGCCTTCCAGATTGCATTCGTGTTGCAGATGACGTCCACGCATCCAGCGGGCGCAATCCTGCGGTCGTTAGCGATCGCTCCAGTCCGGAAATTGCTCGGCAAATTTGGGATGCTGGGCCAGTTCGGCCGGCGTTCCTTGGGCGACTACCTGACCGTTGTTTAGCCAGATCGCGCGGTCGACGCATCGCAAAGCCGGGCCGCGGTGGTCGACGATGATGATCGTGCGGTTGCGTGGCAATTCGGCGAGATACGTCGCGATGCTGACCGCCGTCTTGCCGTCGAGCGACGCGAATGGTTCGTCGAGTAGCAATGCATCGGCTGGGCGTGACAGGGTGCGGGCCAAAACGATGCGCCGCGCTTCGCCAGTGCTCCAATCGACACCGCCCTGCAAGCGGCGACTCCATGGTGAGTCCAGCCCAAGCGGCAGCGCGCGCACTCGTTCGCCGAGACCGACCAAGTCCAGCGATTGCCACAGCACCTCATCACCAACAGGTGTTGGGTGACCCAGTAGTAGGTTCTCGCGCAGCGTCAACTCGAACGCCGATGCATCTTGCAGCAACACGGCGATGCGTTGTCGCAAGTAGGTGGGGTCACACGCAAACACGGGGCGATTGTCGAGGCGCAATTGACCAGTGGTTGGCGCGTATAGGCCGCACAACAACTTGATCAACGTCGACTTGCCTGAGCCGTTCGCACCGATGATGGCGACACGTTCTCCGGGAGCGATCGCAATGTCGATGCCATCAAGAACGTCGCGCGGCGTCTCCGGGTAACGGAAGCCAAGGTCCGTTGCCGCGAACGCAACTGGTTGACCCGGCTGAGTGAGTTGGTCAGTTGGGGTGTTTGGACGCGACGCGGAAAGGCCGAGAAAGTCGACTAACGGGCGCAAGAACAGGCGATGTTCGTGCACGCCAGTCCATGCTGCCAGCAAGTCTCGAACGGCGTTCTGGGTGCGTTGCGCGGCTTGCGCATGCAGCACCAAGCCGCCGAGTGTCATGGCGCCAGCTAGCGCATCCTTGGCTAAAAATACGTAGGCGCCGAACAGCGCCGCGCTAGCCAATGTGTGTACGAGCAGTTCGTCGCGCGCGCGCAGTCCCGCCAGCTTGGCCAGCTTGGTTCGCAAGCTTTGTCGCACTGCTCGCAGCCGGTTTCCGAACGGCAGCGCGAGGCCGAGAACGCGCACATCTTTGGCGGTTGCGCGGCCAGACAACGAGGCGCCGAGGTAGCCGACTTCGCGTTGGGGAATAACGTGTTCGCGGTGCCACTGGAATCGCAGTCGCGCGTGGCGGCGCCGCGCCCAGGCGATCGGCACGGCAGCCAGGCCGACCATTACAGGTAGCCACAGTTCGACCTGAGCCAGCAGTGCCGTCATCAACAGCAGTGACAATCCGGCGACCAGCACCGCGGTAAGGTCTTGGCTGAGCCGGACCGGCCGTTGGCCAGCTTCTTGGCCAGCCCGCTGCATGGCGTCATGGAATCCGGGCTTGTCGAACTCGGCCAGGTCGAGCTTCGCAGTCAGTTCTTGCAGGTTCTGAACGCCAGCGTCGCCGAGTCGCCTGCCATGGTTCTCGCTGACGACTGACGACAAACTGCGGAGCACGCCGCCAGCGAACGCGACGCCAGCGGCGATGGCCGTTGCCAGTAGCGCGGCCTCCCAGGCGGCGTCTTCGGTGATGCGTTGGGCGATGCCGTCAGCGACCGCATCGACCAGTTGCATCATTGCCAGCAAGCCGGCGAGCGGCAGCACCGCTTGCAATGCCGCGAGCGCGGCCAGTTGCACCAACGGACCCTTGCCGGCTTGGCTGCACAGGGACAGCGCGTCGCGCCAAGTAACGGGACCGTTGGGGTTGCTCATCGCCGTTGGCTCCGCAACGAATCTGACCGTGCCGTCATAAGACTATGTATTAACAAGCCCTTAGAGCACGCCGACTCGGCAAATCCAAGTCCCCGCCAGACCTTCCCGTGAGACACTCGGTAGTTCTGATAAGATATGTTATGTAAAGCACGCGGTGGGGAGCAGCAGGATCTATTACCAGCTAACTGCCCGAACTGCTTGGCGGAGCTCACGGGCCGAACCCCGAGGAAGCTGGTTGCCAGACGAAGGCCAACCATGCCGTGAAGTCTGGAGACGCCAGGCCGACGAGGTCCTCGCCGAAGCCAACTTCGATGCTCCACTCTGGTGACGTCTGGTAGCGACCGCCGATCCAAAGCAGCGTTTGATCGCGGGCCGTAACTCTGGGACCGAGTCCGCGCAGAGTCGAAGTTTCCCACTCCACTTGCACCATGGCGTGGAAATCGTTGCTGAGTGGCATCTCGACGCCGAGCCCTATCGACGTGACGTCTTTGAACGAGAAGCCTGCTGCACGCGATAGCCGTGGGGTTCCGGCAAAGGTGTGCTGCACGTGCCCATTCCAGCCGATGCCTTGCGACTGGTAGTCGCACACGGCACCGAACGCGACGTCGACTTCGCCATTGCCATAGCCGTGGTTCTGGTCGCCGGTGGGCAATTCAAAGCCGCCGCGCACGGCCAAGCCAAACTTGCGCTCACCAGGCTCAAGAACCTGCCAAGTTAGGTGAATTGGCACGTCGAGCAGTTCGGCGGAGCTTTGGCGAACCGACCATGCCGAAATACCACTCTGGCTAGCCTCGACCAAGAAGCGATCGCTGGCTCTCGTCTGGCGGTCCTGATCAGACAAGCCGAAGCTGTCGTGGAAGCTCTCGATGAAGTCGTCGAGGAAGCCCCCGGACGAGTGAGCACCGGCCAGTTGCATGCCCAATTGCAGACCATGGCCGAGGCCGACTCGCGCATCGAGGGCTGCGCGCAAGACTTCGCCGTCCATGAACCACGAACCTTGCGCGTTGCTGCCGTAGAGCCACAGGCTCGTGTAGGCCAGATCAGTCCGCCACGAGGTTCGTCCCTGAGCCAGCACCGTGGTATCCGCCGGGTCGAGGTGCATGACCGTCAGTTGGGCGGGATGCTGGTTGCGAACCGGTAGTGGGCCGCCGAGTTTCGGCGTCGCCACGCAACCAGCGAAGCCAGACGCAGGGAGCAAGATAGATAGCAACGTGACCGGCCGCATCGCGGGGCAACGTAGATGCTGGCGGTGGGGAAGGCCAGGGTCTGTCTCCCCCACGTCGATGCGCCTACGGCCTGCTAGGACGCCGGACTCCCCCGCCGGGTAAAACTGCCACACGGAACGCAGTCAGATGGGGTGTGGTCATGGGCGATTCCGCTTAGACTCTCGACACCTTGCTGATGAAACGCCTCTGGATTGTTCCCGTTCTGACTCTCACTTCGTGTGCCGATGGCGGCGAAGAAGACAGCCCGCAAAGTGAAGTTACCATCAACGCATCGCACCACATGTTTGCGCTGCGTTCGCTGGCTGGCTTCGGCACGTTCCCGCCGCCGACCAGCGCCGTAGTAACCGAGAGTGCTGTGCTCGATCTGTTCGATGCCAGCACCTACACGGTGACTAGCGCAACTGGCACATCCGGCGAAGATCGCTACGCGATTGAGGAAGCCGGACCGTTCTCGATCTATGTCACTGGTAATGCAACCGAGCCGTCCACCGCGTTCCTCGGCGCCTACAGCTTGGTTGCCGATCAGTCGGACTACTTCTTCACCGACCGCGTTTCGACCAACGCGAGTCCGCGTATTGGCTTGTTCTTTGGCACGCAAATAATCGACGGCCAAGTGGAACTCGAGGGCGGTTGGCATGTGTTGTCGATGCACGTGATCTTCGACCAAACGATTCTGTCGCCGGACAATGTTGGTCGCGGCGCCCATGGAGCTGTGTCGATCTCGGCGGGCGACCCTGGTACGCAACGCACCATTAGCGGCACCGGCTTTCAAGGCACTGGCGCGTTGACGTTTGGTGGCACAGTCCAGAACCTGCTCGACGGCAATGATGAAGGCGATGGCTCGCTAAACCTGTCGCTGAGCTACCAACTGGATGGTCAGTCTGCCGACGAGCGCATTATCGAATCGGCTGCGAATGAGAATGTCATCTTCGGTGTCGACAAGAACAACGGTGATGGCGAGGCCGGTCTTGTCGCGATGGTGCGCAAGTTCAACGCGCCGACGACTCCAGTCGATTCGGTGCGCGTGCCAGGCACGTTCCTCGTTGGTGGCCACACCCTGTTCGTTAACCCGAGCAATCCTGGTTCGGACTCGTTTGTCGGAACGGTGACGCTGTCCTCGCAGGGCGGTTTCCGCCTCGATGCCGTAGGCAACACGGGTGCCGACTTCCAATACATTGGCACCTACACACTAAACCAGGACGGCGGCATGGAATTGTCCATCGAAGGCACCAACGAAACGTGGTTTGCCGCGATTGACAAGACCTACAACACCTTCACGTTCATCGACGACTTCGAAGAAACGCGCGCCAACAACACGCCAGAACTGAACTTCGGCTTCGGCGTGCGTGAGAAGGACGTCTAGCGGTCGGGTCCGCTGGCGGTCGTCACGATTCTCGCCTTTCCTGACATGGCCTGACGCGTCATGATTCAGAAGTGAACGCGCCGGTATTAGCACTCGATCTCCCTTTCGCCGAATGCCTCGGTCGCGGCAAGGTCCGCGAAATCTATCAACTTGGCAGCGACCTGTTGCTGGTCGCGACGGATCGAATCTCAGCGTTTGATGTCGTGATGGCAGAGGGCATCCCCGGCAAAGGCCGCGTGCTGACCGAGACCACGGCGTTTTGGTTGCAGATGCTGAAGGATGTCTGCCCCAACCACATGCTGTCGATGGATGTCGACGCGTGGCCGGAAGTGCCGACCGAGTATCGTGACGTACTGCGCGGCCGCGCGATGCGCTGTCGTCGCTGCGAACCACTGCCCGTTGAGTGGGTCGTTCGTGGCTATCTGACCGGCGGCGGCTGGAAGGACTACCAACGAGATCAAGCGGTCAGTGGTATCGCGTTGCCGGCCGGCATGCAGCATGCGAGCCAGTTCGATGAACCGATCTTGACGCCATCGACGAAGGCCGACACTGGCCATGACATGCCCATCTCGTACGAGAAAGTCTGCGAGATGATTGGTGAGCCGATTGCCGCGGCGGCGCGCGATGCTGCGTTGACGCTCTATCGTCGCGGCGCCGAATACGCGCGCACCCGCGGCATTGTTATCGCCGATACCAAGTTTGAGTTTGGCATGCTCGATTCGAAACTGGTCTTGATTGACGAATGCTTGACCCCGGACTCGAGTCGTTTTTGGCCCGCGGAAGAAGTGACGCCAGGTGGCAAGCCAACCTCCTTCGATAAGCAGTTCTTGCGCAACTGGTTGCTCGAGACCGAGTGGGACCAAACTCCCCCGCCGCCGCCGCTGACCGACGAAGTGGTCAAGGCAACCGCTGCTACATACGCCGAAATCCAACGTCGCCTAACGGAGTAAGTTCGATGTGTCGGAACGATCGATGAACGCAGAAACCCAAAGAGCCAATGAGCAATCTGCACGCCCAGATGTGTCGACTATCGACATGAGCATCGAAGCTCTGCCGCCGACGATTCGTTGGGTCGGAGATGCCAATGGCCATCTAGAACTGTTGGACCAGACGCGCCTGCCGCAGCACCGCGAAATCCTGCAGTTGACCACGGCGGCAGGTGTCGTGGATGCCATCAGGTGTCTGGCCGTGCGCGGTGCCCCGGCGATCGGTGTGGCTGCCGCGTTTGGTTTGCTGCTCGGTGTGCGTGAGCAAGCACCTGCCGATGGGGCGTTCGTTGCAGAGACGCGCGAGGTTGCGGCGAGGCTGTTGGTTGCTCGACCTACTGCGGTCAACCTATGTTGGGCCTTGGATCGATGCCTTGCCGCCGTTGCTGCCGAACCGACGATGCAGCGCTTGTTCCAGGAAGCTTGTTCGATCCACGCTGATGAAGAGGCGATGTCGCGCAGCATTGGCCAATACGGCAAGCAATTGATCAAGCCTGGCAACACCGTGCTGACGCACTGCAATACCGGCCGCCTAGCGACCGTTGGTGATGGCACAGCCTTGGCTGTGATGTTCGCGGCATGGCGTGACGGCGTGAAGTTTCGGGTGCTTGCCGACGAGACCCGACCCTTGCTACAAGGATCTCGCCTGACCGCGCTTGAACTACAGGTCGCGGGCATCCCAGTCGAGATCGTCGCCGACGGTGCCGCAGCGGGCATCATCGCCAACGGGGAGGTCAACCTCGTGATCGTCGGAGCCGACCGAATCTCCAGCAATGGCGACTTTGCCAACAAGGTAGGCACCTACCCGCTGGCGCTGGCCTGCGCTGCCCACCAGATACCGTTTTACGTGGCCGCACCGTTGTCGACCTTCGATATGCGGTTGCCCAATGGACGTGCCATTCCGATCGAAGAACGCGATGCTAACGAAGTGACGGCGTTCCGTGGGCAACCGGTGGCACCCCATGGGGTTGGTGCTCGCAACCCGGCTTTCGACGTCACTCCCGCCGGTTTGGTGAGCGGAATCGTCACCGACGTCGGCATCTTACGGCCTCCGTATGCCGCTAGTATCAAGACTGCGCTTGCTGAAAGCCGATGACACAGAATCATGGCCACTGCGACCAAAAAGACTCCCAGCAAGACTCCCAGCAAGAAGGCGAAGCCGGCAACCAAGGCGAAAGCCTCCGCTAGCAAGACCAAAGCTGTCACCAAGACCACCAAGGCGAAGGTTGCGAAGGCAGCCTCAGAGGTAGCTGCAAAGCCAGCCGGCAAGGTTGCGTCGAAACCAACTGCTAAGACCAAGGCTCCGGTGAAGAGTCTCGTCGAGGCAAGTGCTACCAAGGCCACTAAGCCGAAGGGTGCCTCGAAGAAAAAGCGAGGAGAGCCCGAACGCTCGTCACCGGCGATGGCCGAGGTCGATACGGATGTGCTCGAGTTCATCGCCGCGATCGATGACTTCAAGCGCGCCAACGGTCGGCCGTTCCCAAGCTGGAGCGAAGTGTTGCTAGTCGTTCGCCAGCTTGGCTACAAGCGCAAGTAGCACGTGGCCCAGGCACGCTCTCGACTGAGCGAGGGTTAGGAGCCAGTTGTGTTCCAGCAGCATCGGCTCGCAGGAACCTCGCCTCTCAATTCGTGGACCCTAGGTGGCCCGACGCGATCAGTGCGATCAACGCGATCCCGACGACGATGCGATACCAGGCGAACGGCACAAAGTTGTGTCGTCGCAAGAACGCGATGAACGGTTTTACGACCACAATGGCCGCAATAAACGAGACGACCGTGCCGACCGCGAACGGCATGATCATCTCGCTGCTGAGTTCATCACGCATCGAGATGAGTTTGTAGAGCGACGCGCCGTAGAGAATCGGTAGGCCTACCAAGAACGAGAACTCCGCCGCCGCCGTTCGCGACAAACCGAGCACCAGCGCGCCGCCAATGGTTGCTCCTGAGCGACTCGTGCCGGGCACCAGTGCTAGGCACTGCCACAGTCCGACGTAGAACGCCGACCGGTAGGACATCGCCGACAGGTCCTCGATGGTTCTGTCCTTGATGGTTTTGGGGCGGTTCTTCAGGAAACGCTCCAGGATCAGGAGCAGCACGCCGCCAACGACAAGTGCGTAGGCAACGATGTTCACCGAGAACAGGTTGGCATCGATCCACTTCTCAAGCAGCAGTCCGGCGACGACCGCAGGGATCGCGGCAATCATGATCTGCCCTAGCAAGTTCGGCTTGCCATCTGATGGCTTGGCAAACGTACGCGCGGCATCGAATAAACGACGCCAATAGATCACGAGGATCGCGGTGATCGCGCCGATCTGGATGCCGACCGCGAAGGTGTTGCTAGCGTTACCTTCGGGCAAACCGAGCATGCGTTGCGCCACGATCAGGTGGCCAGTGCTCGACACAGGTAGAAACTCGGTCAGGCCTTCAATGAGGCCCAGCACCGTGGCTTCAAACCACCCAAGCACCCCCTCACCGCTAACCGCAGCCTGTTGCCCCGCGTCGCTCACTCCGTCTTGGAAAGTACCGATCATTCCCCTGTCGGAGGGCGCGAATGGCGCCCTCGTGGACGGTTAGCTTACAGTGCTTGTGAAGGTTCCGTGAACGGCATGTCAAACGCTTCAGCGACTGCTTGGTGCGTGATCTTGCCGTTTAGCACGTTGGCGGCGGTGCCGAGCGCAGGGTCGGCGGCCGCGGCAGCGACCCCCATGTTGGCGAGTTTCTTGGCCCACGGACCGGTTGCATTGGTCAGGCCAAAAGTCGACGTGCGCGGCACAGCCCCAGGCATGTTGGCAACGCAGTAGTGCAGCACGCCGTCGACGACGAAGGTCGGGTCGGCGTGGGTCGTGGGCTTGCATGTTTCGATGCAGCCACCTTGGTCGACGGCGACGTCGACGACGACCGCGCCTTGCTTCATGTCCTTGAGGTCTTCGCGTCGGATCAAGCGCGGCGCGCGGGCGCCCTGCACGAGCACGGCCCCGATGACCATGTCGGCTACGGCGATCTGTTCGCGAATCGCGATCGGCGAACTGTGCAGCATCGTCACGTTGGCCGGCATGACGTCGGCCAGGTAACGAAGGCGATCGAGATCGATGTCCATCAAACTGACATCGGCGCCGAGGCCAGCCGCCATCTTGGCGGCGTTAGTGCCCACGACGCCACCACCCAGGATCACGACCTTGGCCGGCTCAACTCCTGGGATGCCACCGACGAGGATGCCGCGGCCCCCCATGTGCTGCTCGAGGCAGACGGCCCCGACCTGAACGGCCATTCGGCCAGCCACTTCGCTCATCGGCGTTAGCAGTGGCAGCGTGTCGCGATGGATCAGGGTTTCGTAGGCGAAGCAGTGCGCACCCGAGTCCAGCATCGCTTGCGTCAGTTCGCGGCTGGCGGCGAAGTGAAAGTAGGTGAACAGGATCTGGCCCTTTTTGATTAGCGGATACTCGCTAGCCAGTGGCTCCTTCACCTTGATGATCATCTCGGCTTGGCCGTAAATGTCGGCAGCCGTGGCGGCGATCTTGGCGCCTACGGCGACGTATTCCTCATCGGTCACGCCAGCGCCGAGGCCGCCGCCTTGCTCGATGAGCACTGTGTGGCCAGCCTCAACTAAATCGAGCACCATCGCCGGAACGGCGCCAATGCGGTTTTCCTGGGGTTTGATCTCTTTGGGTACACCGATAATCATCGCGTTGGGCTCCGGACAGTCTCTAAAAATGGGCTGGCAAGCTAGCGACCGGGTGCTCCAACTGCGAGCAGGAACAGGCCTCTGTGGCGAGATCGCCATCTTTGTCGTAATCGACGCTCGGGGCGGAACAAGCCGCTCAGGTAACCGTGTCGCGCAGTTGCTGCTCGAGCAGGCTGCGTTCGCCAGCAGTCAGGCCCGGCAATAGCGCGTAGCTGACTTCCAACTCCCCCATCCCCGTGCGCACTTGTGGCGCCGGTGACACCAGGACCCGCGGGTCCTGGCCAAGGATGTTGCGCACCCTGCCTTCTGCATGTTCATCTCCCGACAGGTGCAGATGGCACGTGATCGGTGCTGATGACGTATGACGGGCGGCAGTATGGGCAGAGGCTGGGGGAATGGTGATGACCGTGACGGGTTCTTCAGGTGTGTTCACCAGCGACGGAGCATGGGCATCGATATCGCCGGGGTGACCGAGGTCGATCACGGTGTCATCGGTGTGGTTGTCGCTAGTGAGGGCACCGTCGGATTGCTTGCCGTCCACGGGGCTGCGGTCAGGGCCCGGCAAGCCCAGCGTTCGCACTGCGTCGACCTCGTCGATCTGCGCGTTACCCAGAGAGTTTCGCGGGATAACTTCGGCTTGCTGACGGTCCGAATCCGGGATCTCGGGCAATGGCTGTTGGCCACCGAGTTCTGGTGGGATTGGTTCGCCAGTTTGCTTCAAGCGACCAATGGCTTCCCCCAACAGGGCTGCTGCAGCCCACAGTTCCTCGATTTCGGGTTTGTCGATCCCATCCGCTTCTTGCCCCTCCGCTTGGGCGTCGTGCGGCAGTTCACCGCTCGCCAAATCGCCAAGCAGCACATCACCAGTCACGAGTTCATCAGTCTCGTGGTCACCAACCCCTTGGTAGGACGAGGCTGGCCGGGCTTCGGTAATCGTCCGTGGGGTCCGCGGCCCATCGCCGGACGATGGCTGCTCGGGTGCGAATTGCATCTCCGGTGCGATCGCCAACGGCTGTCCACGCTTCTTGCTGAAGAGCAGCACGAACCCAGAAACCAACGACATCACGGCTAAGCCCCAAAGCCAAGCTAGCGAGCTTCGCTGACTTGCCATGTTGCCAGCCGAACCGTCTGGTTGCCCCGTCGTTGGTGGCGCCGAGGCTTCGGGTGCTTGGCCGCCTGCGGCCTTCTTGACCGCGGGTGGCGCGCCAGTGCCAGTTGGGGCCTTTGGGAGACCCGCTGAGTTGGCTTCGCCGTTGCCAGTCGGGCCAGTTGCGGGAGTCGGCTGGCCACCCCCTTTGGGGCTTACCGCCTCGGAAGTTGCTGAGTCAGTAGTCGCGCCTACTCGGTTCAGGAAAAGCTCGAGTTTGTCCGCGGTGTTATCCAACGCAGAGCCAATCAGTTCTTCGACCTTGCGATGGCGTTGGTCTTGTTCGGCAATCGACTTCTCAAGCTCGGCCAGGCGTTCGCTGAGTTTGCTCGCTTCGTCGCTGCGCTCCGATTGCATTGATTGCACCAACAACTGCGTCCATCGTCGCATCTCTTGGGTCAACGTTGCTTGTCGTCCCGACAGTTCACTTTGGCTGGTTGCTAGTTGCGTTAGCACATCTCGCAATGGCGCCATGGCCAATTGGATTTGTGCGGCACGCACTTCCACCGTACCGCCGTTTGATCCGACGCCCGCTTTCGCGCGTTGCCGATTCAGCAGCCGCTGGCTACGAATCTCGGCCGTCAACTCATCGAGGCCTTGGACCTCAACCGTTCGCGCTTCGCACGCTGTGAACAGGGCGCAGCCGAGCAGTAATGGCCACCAAGTGCGCACGCTCATTTGGTGCACTCCTTCATGTCTGAGTCTGACCAACGCATGCGGCGCGGTCGCACCACAATCGAGCCGCGGATCTCGACGAGGTCTTCGTCGCGGATCGTCAGTTCGAGATGGCCTGGACATGCAGGCTCACTGGTCGCGTTGTAGAGACGCAATGGCACGACAATTTGGGGTTCGCCAGTTTGGAACGGGAAGCGGACCATCCAGCTCGCCGAGGTCTGAATCGAATGACCTGATGATTCGTCCCAATGCCCTTGCAGGCTGGGTTGGTGCAGTTCGATTAGCGTTTGCGGCTGGTTGCGTCCATCGCGCCAAACCACCGTGGGGACTAGCGGAATCGTCATGAAGCCACGCATGCGCGCGTTCGGGACGATCGTCAGCAGTTCGCGTGGGACGATGCGCACCGGTAATTTCGGCGCGCGCAACTCGATGCTCAGTTGTCCCGACTTTGACAAGCCTAGCAAGTATCGACGCGCCTCACGGCCATCCGACCATAGCAACGAGTAGCTGCCATGACTGTGCTCTAGCACCAACTCGGCACGACCTAGCTGCACTCGAGACGCAGCACCGGGCGACGGACGCGGCAATGGCATCGAGCGTGCGAGCGCGGCAGGATTTGGCTCAGAGGCGGCAAGCATTCGAGAGCACCGGATAAAGTCCGGTGTACATTGATAAGAGCCTACCGCAGAGCGGCGATACAGGCTCTTGGTCTCTTCGCAACCGATGCGATCGTCACAAAGATTGCACTTGCTTCTGATTCTGTCTCAGGCATGATCCTCGCCGTTGCGACCGGGGCGTTTAGCTCAGTTGGTAGAGCAATAGCTCGACAAGCTATGGGTCACAGGTTCGAGTCCTGTAACGCCCACCATCTTTCAGGTTTCCCTGTTCGCAGCGCTGGCTTGCGCGGCATTCGTTGCCCGCCCGCCGCACCCCGATTCCTTCTTGGTGTCGAGGTGTGTCGTCCCGCTTAGTGCGTGCGACCGGGTGCCCTCGCCGGCAATCAGGACTTACCCGGAAATCTTTACAGCCATTTCGGGTGAGCGGATTACCGCCTTGCTCGCATCGCCCGCCCGACAATTGGGGCTACGAGAAAGCTAACTCCACACCAACACACGATCATTGCGGTCACAGTTCACCTTTGGTTTACGGTCGAACTATAATACGCCATAAATCCTTCGGAGGATGGAGGTTGTCTCCGAAGTACTGCGCTTTGATCAATCTGGGACGCTCAGTCGTGCCGCCTACTCTTCTACCCCAAAGTTCCTACCCACGATTGCTCGGTCCCCCTGCACCGCCGTTCGCTGCAGGTAGGGCGTCAGGCCGCGCAGGCCACCAAGTTCTTCGCCACCGCCGGCACGACCCGGCCCCCCGTGGATCGAACCTGGAAGCACCGCTCCCGGGCCTAGTGCGTGTCCCATGGTCTTCTCGCTGCCGACCCAGACGCGGCCGTGCCACGGGGCAATGCCAGTGACCAATTCACGGAGCCACTTTTTGTCGTCGCTGTAGGCGCTCGCCACCAGACAACCGCCGCCGCGATTGATCAGATCGATCGCGGTTTCGGCCTTGCCGTCGTATGGCAGGATGGTCGCGCACGGGCCGAATACTTCCAGCTTGTGCAGGATTGCCGCGTCGTTGTCGCGAGCTTGCAGCAGTGTCGGCTTGACGAAGTAGCCGGGCCGATCCATCGCCTCAGGACCGCCGATTACAGTGTCGCATTCGGCTTGCAGCGTCTCGATGCCGCCGCGAACGTCATCGAGTTGCGCCTTGCTGGCAACCGGTCCCATGCGGGAATCGCCATCGAGCGCATTGCCGATGCGGGTCGACTCGAGACGGTCAATGAGCTGTTCCTTGAAGTCATCGAGCTTGTCCTTCGGGACGAGGATGCGTCGCACGGCCGTGCACTTCTGGCCGGCCTTCTGCGTGATGTCTTGGTGCAGGTTCGTAATGAACTGCGTGAACGTGTCGTCGTCGATGTCGCAATCCGGGCCGAGCACCGCGGAGTTGATCGAGTCCGCTTCGATGTTGACGCGGACACTGTTCTCGATGCAGGCGGGGTTGCTGCGGATGCGCGCACCGGTGCGGGCACTGCCGGTGAAGGCCACCACGTCCATCGCCTGCATGTGGTCAACCATCTTGGCGACCGAACCCGCGAGGAACTGGAACGAGCCTTCCGGTAGCAAGCCGCTCGCCACGAGCAGTTGCGATACGCGCCACGCCAACATGCCACTGGCAGTGCCAGCCTTGCTGACCACCGGCATTCCCGCGAGGATCGAACAGGCGAGCTTTTCGCCCATGCCCCAGGCCGGGAAGTTGAAGGCGTTGATGTGGAGGGCAACACCGGGTCGCGGCAGCATCACGTGCTCCGACCAGAAGCGCGCCGTGCGGCCGAGTTGCGTGCCTGCACCATCGGTGAGCCACGGCGTTTCGGGCAGTTCCTTGCTGAGGTGTGCGTAGTACGCGAGCGTGCCCGAGGCGCCATCAAGGTCGAACTTTGCGTCGCCGCGGGTGTTGCCGCCATTGCGTCCGGCGATCTCGATCAGTTCGTCGCGATGTTCGTGGATGACCTTCGACAAGCCCTTGAGGATCTGTCCGCGCTGTTGGAAGGTCAGCGCGCGTAGCGCCGGACCACCAACCGTGCGCGCGTGCGCCACAGTTGCGGCGAAGTCGACGCCGCCGGGGCGCACATCGCCGATTATTGCTTCGGTGGACGGGTCGTGAAGGGCCACCGGATCGCCACTACCGGCGGTCCATTGGCCACAAACGTAGCTCTGCAGAGAGGTCATCGGGGCGAACACGATAGCGACCAAGGCAGTGGGATTCACCTCCGCTAGATGCCTTGCGGCAACCTGAAGGTCGATTGTCGGTCTTTCGGGGCGGCCCCGTGGTGTCGTTTGCGGTCGGCGAGGTAAGCCACCAACGGGCAAATAGTCTGTATTGTGGCCGTATGACCATGTCCGCGGTTTGGCGATTTGCGGCGGCTAACTCGAAGACCGCAAGCCTGCGATTGCTGGCCGTGCCGGCGCTCGTTGGTGTCGCGACCGCCCAATTGCCGGCGATGCTGTTTACCGGCAGTCACCCGTTCGTCAGTCGTGATGTCGCCAACGAACGGCCTGGCGGCGCGATCACCCAGCTCACCGAATACGACTTCACCCTGACGCTGCCGAACCCTGCCGGATCCATAGCGCGCACCTTGATGCCTGCGACGGCGATGCATTGCTATCTCGGCGATGGCGACTTCAATGGCAACTTTCTGAAGTTGCGCGACTGGAAGAGCACCTATGCAGAGCCCATTGGCTTAGGCGGTGTGTTTGTGCGTCACGCCGATCGCCACGCAATCACCTGGGACAAGATCTTCTTCAGCGTGCGGTTTGGTGTTCCGGTCTCGCCGGCGAACTTTGAAGTCTTCGTCGGCGGCGGCATCCCATACTTGATTGAGCCCTCTGACTGGGTTCGCTTGCTGCCGAACGGTGACTCGCAGTGGTTCATCGCTCCGGGACAGTTGTTGCACGCGGCCGGCCAGCAGCAGGCCGGCACGTCGGTCGGAGCTGGTGCTTTGCTGCAAGCAGCGAGCGGCGACCTCTACTACTCGCCATCGGATGGCGGTCACTGGGTTCATGGCATCCCTGGGTCGCCGACATTTGCCGAAGATGGTGCCATCTGCAAGATCGATGCGTCGGACATCACCTACGACGCCAACGGCAATGTCGGTGGCTTTGCGCCGAACTCAACCCGAATCTTGCTCAACGAAACTCTGGCCAGTGGCTCGCCATCGATTCGTCAGTGGGTTCAGCAGGCGTCTGCGTTTGATCGCTTGGGGCAAGCCTTGCAGTCATCGGGCTACGGCAAGACAGGTGGGCTCGCGTTCGATCCAGCCGGCGGCACGTGGCTGCCCGCCTACCCCGACGCTAGCGGCAACTTCATGCCCGAACCGAACATGATCTTCTGCACGGAAACGCCGCAGTATGGCGGAACCCTCTTCTCGTCGAAGAATGGTGGTGAAGTCGCGGTTCTTGGCGGCGTAGTTTGCGGCAGCACAACTGCGGGCGTTGCCGCGGATGGCTCGTGGCTCGGCGTTCAGTTGGACATCGCGAATGACCAGCCTTCTTTGTTGGGGCTTTGCTTGGTCGAGGTGCCGCCATTACCACAGCCGTTCTTGGCCGATCAGGGCGACTTTGGCGCCCTTCCCCCAGCAGGGATGCAGAGTAACTGGGAAGTCGACTTTTATGGCGAACCTGGCATGCCGTTACTGGCACTGCTGTCTGCGGGACCTGCATTCCCCTCGTCGCTGGCGACCTCGCTGCCAGTGACGGTCGCGCCGTTGAGTTTGGGGCCGAACAGCTGGCAGGACATGTTCTTGACCGCGCCAATACTCACATTCGGTGCTACGACCACGGACAGCTTTGGGTATGCGACGGTGTCGAGTCCAAACCCGAACCCGGGTGGGTTCGCAGGGTTCACGATGATCGTGCAGGGTCTGAGCTTTGCCAGTACCGGTTTGCAGTTGAGCTCGCCGGTGTTGGTGCAGCTGCAGTAGCTACGATGCCTGCGGCTGCCTAGACGCCCGAGACGAACTGCATCAGTTCCTGGTAGCGACGCTCGACCGTGGCGCGGTCGGTGTTGGCAAGGCAGTCGACGCCAAAGCCTTCGACGTTGAGGCTTGCGGTCACCGTGCCATACGCAACGGCACGCTGCATGTTGGCCAGGCTGATGATGTCGCAGTTTGCCAGGTAGCCCATGAAGCCGCCGGCGAAGCTGTCGCCTGCACCGGTCGGGTCGACGACCGTCTCGGTTGGGTAGGCCGGCAGCGCGTAGTGGAAGTAGTTGGAGAACACGAAGCAGCCGTGCTCGCCCTTCTTGACGATGACCATCGTGGGGCCGAGCTTGAGCGCTGCCTTGCCGGCTGCAATCAGGTTGCTCTCGCCGGTTAGCGACTTCACTTCGCTATCGTTGACGATTAGGCCATCGATGCGTTTCAACAACGCCAGCAATCCATCGCGGTCGTTGTCAATCCACAGGTCCATCGTATCGGCGACGACGAAGCGCGGGTCGGTCATCTGATCGACGACGGACGCTTGCGTCGCTGGCGAGCCATTGGCCAGAAAAACGAATGGCGTGTCGCGGTAGCTCTCCGGCACCTTTGGCTCGAAGTCGCCAAACGTGTTGAGTTGCACGTCGATCGTGTCGCGGTTGTTCATGTCCGCTGAATAGCGGCCATGCCAAGAGAACGTCTTGCCGGGCTTGATCTCTAGACCAGCCAGATCGATGTCGCGATCGGCCAGCAGTTGCTTGTGTTCAGCAGGGAAGTCCTCGCCGACAACGCTGACGAGTTGCACAGGCGTGAACAGGCGGGCGGCGAGTCCAAAGTAAGTCGACGAGCCGCCGAGACACTTTTCGGCTTTGCCGAACGGGGTCTCGATGGTGTCGAAAGCGGTGGAACCAACTACTAGCAGCGTCATTTGGCCGAAGAGCCTACCCGCAGGGTCATTCTCGATCCACTGGGACCTACCGCTTGCCGCGTGGGATCCGTGCAGCAGACGGCGACCAGGCTACTCAGTTGCGCCCGGCCCCCCGGCAGCATCTCCCTTCTCCTGCTCCTCCGTCGCCACCTCACGATCGATGTCTTCCTGCGTAACGCGATCCTTCTCGAAGAATACCAGCACGCCAGCGAGCAGACTGAAGCCTGTCAGCACCGTCCGGTACAGCACCGATAGCGCGACGCCACGCGTATACATCGCCTGGAACGCACCAACCGAATCAGCCATGTGCTGCGCACCATGGGTGCCAAACAGGTGCCCATACATCGTTTCGCCGATGCCCCAACCGTTCGGAGCGATGGGCACCGCCGACGCGATGTTGATGACCGGGACTAGCACGAAGTATTCGAACACCGGCATGCCAACACCGATAGCCATGCCGATCAGGACCACGCAGCAAACCGACAACACATGGTTGGCGATGCCGAGCGCCAGGCTGCCGATCAGCATGGAGCGCTGGTCGCGGTAGAAAAAGATCGCCTGGTCGACCATCTGCAGTTTGCCGCGGAACCTGGCCGGCACGCGATTCAGAAGAGCCTTCAGGCGGAGACGGTCTCGCAGTCGTTTGCTAAAGGAGATCAAGCCGATCAAGCCGACTGCGGCGATGACGCCCCAGATGCCGAGCGCGATCTTCGGGAAGTCATCGATGGCGAACAGCACCGCGAACGCACCGAGTAGCGCCAGCGAACCAAGGCCGAGGATGCGGTCGACGCCTACCGAAACAAGCACCTGAACCCGATGGCCCGGACAGCGCTTCATAATGTAGAGCGCCTTGATCACGTCGCCGCCGGTCGAACCTAGCATGACGGCGTTGAAGAAGACTCCGATCCACGTGAAGCGCAGCGTCTCGAACAGCGACACATCGGTGCCAATTACGCGCAGCAACCACCACCACCGGATGCCAGCGATGATTACGGTGAGGAAGTAGCAGAGCGCGCCAAGCACGAACAACATCGGATCGAGGTTGCTCCAATAGCTGAAGATGCCAGGTGCGACTTCCAGGAATCGCCCATCGTCCTGCTGGCCCGGAAGAGCGATCTTGGTGCCTTCGTCGGCAGCGCTACCCGGTTCGTTGATGGTGTATTTGATGGGTCTGTGTTGCCAGTGACCCTGGATCGTAATCACCACCTCGGCGATGACGTCCTTGCTCGTCGCGTCAGTCTTGTACGTGATGCGGTCGTGGAAGTTGATGGAGGTGAAGACCCACCAGAGCATCAGTGTCAGCAGTGCTGCCTTGATCAGCGAGATGACGTGCTTGTTCATCGCCATTCACCCTTGCCGCGAACTTTGGCGCGGGCCACTTCGATCGACGCTTGCTCGTCGCTAATGCGTTGCAGCACCGCAAGCGCGAAGACGCTCGGTTCGATACCGAGTTCTTGGAGGCTGGCAATCGCGACGGGCGCGCCGCCGGGTTGTGCGTTTACTGCGAAGTGCATCAAGGCGCTGACTGGGCTGACCGTAGCAATCGAGATCGACAATTTCCCGCCTCCAACGTAAAGGTCATCGCCAGTTCGGCTCAGTTGTGAACTTGGTGCTAGTTGCTGCACCACTTCACGAACCTGAGCGGCGAATAACCGCTGTCGGTGAACCGCGAGCAAAAGGTCGGTTGTCGTGAATGACTCCCAGACGAAATGCACCATGTCATCGGCCGCAATGCCGGGACCATCGAGATCTTCAAGGTCGGCAACCTCGTCGCTGATGACGTTGCAAGGCCCGCGGAAGGCGACGACCGCGTCCCCCACCAAGCCAAAGCGGTCGAGCAACCAATGTGCTCGTAGCTGACTGCCATTATAGGCGAGGACCTCGTCGCACCAGTGTGTTTGCAGACCGTTGCTCATGCCAAAGTCCTGATCGTGCTGGACTTCATCATGCTAGCGGCGCTCCTCGTTCCACTTGCGAACCCAGGCTGGGTCCGGGTCAATTTTCTGGCGACCAAGGCTCCAACTAAGCGCCACGATCGCAGGAATGCGCAGTTTCGAGTAGTAGTCGCGCTCGGACAGCACCGTGCGAGCCAGGAACTCGGTCGGCGTCGTTGCTTCCCAATCCTGGCGGCCGGGCAGGCGTACGACGGCTTCAGAGAGATCGCCGGACAGTTGGCCGCAATAGTGGATTAGGCGCAACTGGATCAGGGGGTCCGGGTCGAACCACGATAGACCTGCGACCCGTTCTTGCGGGCTGGCCGCCATCGTAGCGAGCATCAACGGCACCGAGCGTGGACCTCCGAGCCTGCGGATCTGTTCCATGGCGCACAAGCGCACCTCGATCGAGCGGTTGTCACGATCCTTGATCGTGCCGAGCAAGACGCCTCGCACACAGTGTTGGATCGCCTGCTCAAGCGCCGCCGTCAGCCACGGGCGCGCGCGAGCATCGGTCTCGCTCGCGAGCAATTGACCGAGGTCTTCAATTAACATCAGACGATCGTCCCAGCGAGGCAGCGGCGCCGATGAGATTTGCGCCAATGCAATGCGGTATGGCTCAAGCGTGCCGCTGGCTTCGCCGCGCGCTGAAGGGCGCGAGGTGCGGATGCCGTTCCGCGCCAGCGATAGCACATCCAAGTCAATGGATGTGCTTAGGTTGCTGGCGGAACCTTCGAATGGCTTGAGCGACAGTTGCTGGCTGATGCGAGCTAAGCCATCGATGGCGATGATGCGCGTTTGCGCGTTGCGATCCAGTTCTGCCAGCCAGCCGAGCCGACTGATAGCGGCGGCGCTGACGGGCAAGTCGCCACCAGTCTCGTCAGGTAGTTCCTCGAGCAATTCCTGGACATGCTGGCGGGGGTTTTCGATGGCCATTTCCGTGCGTCGGCCAAACAGCCACGCCGCTGGCCCGCGCACCGGGATCAGCAGCGCATTGTGCATATACCAACTCGAGACGCGGGCGCGCTCAGCGTAAGCGATCTGGCGATCGCTCTTATCTGTGCTGTCGACCCGAACGATCTCATCAAGTTCTTCGAGTAGTTCGCCGCTGGTCAACCCAACGGCGACAGAGCAACTCGGCAGCATCCCTGCCGCGGCGACTGCCACGCAGCAGCCGATCATGTGCATCATTGTTCGCATTGTGATTTCCAGTGAGCGATCGCCTGGCTGCGACCCGCTACGGATTTGGCGTTGCACGCCGGCGCGGTAACTGAGAGTGCTTTTGCGAGTGCCGCATGCAGCGACTGGAAGGTCTCTGCGTCTTGCTCGCGAGAGATGGCTTCTAGCAATATGGGAGCGACCTCACGCCCGAGTTGCTGGGCGGCTCCGGTGGCGGCGAATCGTCGCACCAATGGTGCTGCGTCGGTTAGCGCGACCTGCCAGAAGGTCTCGTCGGTCATTAGATTGGCGGCCGCCAAATACACCGCGCGCGCACGCACAGCGGTCGACTCATCGGCGCACGCTATCGCGATCGCGCGCACCCGAATGTGACGGCGCGTGTCGAGGTCGTCAGGTTCTATTGCGCGTGACTTCGGCTCTGCAGCGAGCGTGTTCAGCATCCTCAATCGAGCGGCGGCTTCGGGTGCCGCGCGCAGCAGTGCGAACAGGTCGCGTAGTTCGCCGTTGGCGAGCGGATCCCTGCCCGGTGCGACATCGCGAATCTTGCGATCCCATTCTGACATGTCGATTGCATGATCACGCAACCACGCATCGCCGGCGTGTGCCGTCTGGATGCTGCGCAGCGTTGCCGCAGCACCTTCGCTCTGACCAGCAACCCACTCGGCCTGAACCAGGTCAAATAAGGTCGCTGGCGAAACCTTCTCGGCGCCGAGTTGCCGCACGACTGCTTGCAGTTCGACGGCCGCTAGGTCACAACGTGCAACGTCGCGTAGCAGTCCAGCGCGCGCCAGTCGCAACGGTAAGGTGTGCTGTCGTTGCAGCGCCGCGTCGACGACGAACAGCGCATCGAAGTGGCGTTCTTGTTGTACGAGGAAGCCGGCAAGGTCTAGCGCAGCTTGCGTGATCGCCTTCTGGTCTGCGTTGGCGAAGGCGTTGCGAAGATCGCGTTCGCTGCGACCGCGGTTCACTGCGCTGGCTTCGACCGGTTGTGACTTGGCGGGCGTTATCGATGCTGAAGTTGGTGCCGTCAGTGCCGAAGGACCGCCTTGCTCTGGGGTGGCCTCGACCGACGTGGCGCGGCGATTCTCGGCGGGCACCTTAGTCGCCACCCCGCCGGTGCTGGCCACCAGGGAGTTGGCGATCCCGATTGCAGATGTCTCGAGGCCAGATGCAGGTGTCTCGAGGCCAGATGCAGGCGCTGCGTCAGGCGCAACGCGTTCGACGAAGAGATCACTCCTGTAGCGGCCAAAGGTGCCACCCGGTTGCTGGTCGCGATGTTGCACACAGCCTGCAAGTAGGAGTGCGATCCACCACCACGATTTCGTCGCACCGCCGCGAACTGTCATCGACATATTGGTGTAGGCGAACAACCGGCCTGCTGCACGCATGATTCTGGTGCTTCCGTCAACGCCGTCGATCCGGCACGATTCCCGGTATGACTTCCGCTGTCCAAATGGTCGCTGCCAAGCAGGCGCAGCGATTGCGCGCGCAACTGACTACTGTCGTCCAGTTGATCGCCGATCAGGTCGCCCGGGCGCAATCCCGTTTGCGACCGAGCGATGTGCAGCGTAAGGCAGTTGGAGACTTCGTCACCGCCATCGACGTGCGCAGCGAGAAGCGTTTGCGGCGCGAATTGCTGCGGTTGCTGCCCGAAGCAGGGTTCCTCGGTGAAGAGAGTGACGCCACCGCCATCGACAACGATTGGCTGTGGGTCGTCGATCCGATCGACGGGACGTCCAATTTCTCTCGGGGATTGCCGCACTTCGCGGTCTCGGTAGCTTTGTTGTTCCGTGGCCAACCGATGCTCGCGGCGATCCACTGTGCGCCTGACGGCGGCCTATTCACGGCCGTGCACGGAACTGGATGTTGGCGCAATAACCGCCGAATCACCGCGCCCGCCGGCCGTTTTGATGATGGTGCGATCGTTGGCTGCCAGTGGTTCCGGGGCCAAAAAGAGATGAAGTTCTTGCCGCGGTTGCAGTCGCAGGGTGCCCGCATCCGCACACTCGGGAGCACGGTTACACAGCTGGCGGACGTGGTCATGGGCCGGCTCGATGGCAATGTGCAGCAGCAGGGCCGTCTTTGGGACTTTGCTGCTGCCGGGTTGGTGGCGGTCGAGGCTGGCGTGAAGTTCACCGATTGGCACGGCAGGGCCGTCTTTCCGGTGAAGAATCTGCTTATCGAGCACACCGCAACGATTGCGGCGACCCCGGCAGTGCACCGTCGAATCGCCAAGCTGCTGCGCCCATACGCAGGGTGATTTGGCCCTTATTGTTCCCTGCGCGTAACACCGCCATGAAAGGTGTGTGCTACCGGTTACGACGTCGCCAGCCCGCCAAAGTTAGTAACCGTTCCAGAGAGGTTGGTCCCTCTTTTGCATAGAGGGTCTCGTCGGCTAGAGTGCCCGTTCGCGTGTCGCGGGTTTCAGCCACCAGAGTTGCCCTTCTTAGGGGCGACCCAGACTGCACGCGAAGAGAACCCTCCAGGAGCATATCGATGAAGAAAATCCTTCTATCAGGACTAACGGTTGCGAGCTTCGCAGCCCTGTTGCCAGTAACCGCTAACGCCCACGGTGGTCAATACCGTGGCCCGGGCGATGTCGTCCCGCCTGGACCTGGCGGTGGTGGTAACACCGGCCGGCCTTCCGGCCCAACCACTGGTGGTCCCGCAGGCCCTAGCGCTCCGGGTCCGTCCGGCCCGGCAACGGGTGGTCCAGCTGGTCCTAGCACTGGCGGTCCCGCCGGTCCTTCTGGTGGCCGTGGCCCGGTGACCGGTGGTCGTGGAGCCCAAATCGGCGACGACCTGACGAGCTGGAGTTTCTGGTGGGAGTTCAACAAAGATCCCTTCATCCGGCTCCGTGACGCCGTTCTTCAAGGCGGCCCACAAACGGGTAGTGACGACTTCTATCTCGGCAGCACCCGCAAGAGCACGGCGCGCGACTCGCTGCGTCCGACCACCGAGGACATCCTCGGTGAGATCTTGCCGGCCCTGAAGAAAGCGATCGACTCCACCGACCAAAAGGACATCAACTCGTCCTGCATGATCGCGATGGCCAAGATCGGTCAAGACCACCCCGAGTTTAAGCTCAAGGACGTCTTCATCCCGCGCCTCAAGACAACCACGCAGGAAGTTCGTGAGACCGCCGCACTGTCACTCGGCATCGCAGCTATCGCTGGCGAAGCCGAGATGACGATTCTCACCGATCTTGCGCTCGACAAGGGCAAGGGTCGCGAAGCCACCGGCGGTAGCGTCGACAACCGCACCCGCGCGTTCGCTCTCTACGGCCTCGGCCTGACCGCGAACAAGACCACCAACGTTGAGATCAAGAAGAAGGCTTTCGCAGCGCTCAAGGAAGTGCTGGAAGACAAGTCGCAACGCGATCGCAACATCAAGGTCGCCGCGATCAACGGCATGGGCATCTTGAACATCGGTTCGTCTACGGACGCCGAGAAGGTGCTGCTTACCGACGTCGTCAAGACGCTTGAGAAGTTCTACATGCAGAAGGTCGGTGCTGGCACCAACCTGATCCTGGCGCACTGCCCGCCGGCGATCGCCAAGCTGCTGGGTCGCGATGCGGCCGACGCGGAGTACTACAAGGAGCTGTTCGCAGCCGACCTGCAAGACAAGGGCAAGTTCAAGCGCTCCGGTAACGAGATCTCCCAGTCCTGCGCCCTGGCGCTTGGCCAACTGTGTCAGCCGTACTCGGACAAGAAGGATCCGGACGCGAAATACAGCAAGCTGCTGCTCAAGCAATGGAACGGTCACAAGGATGCGCAGACGCGCAACTTCTCGGTCCTCAGCCTAGGCTGGATCGGTGGCGAACTGAACCGTGCCGTCCTGATCAAGGCCTTCGACAAGGCCGGTAAGAACCTCGAGAAGCCGTGGTGCTCGCTCGCGCTCGGTGTCTACTCGCACTTCTCCTACGAAGCTGCGAAGGCCCGCAACGAGAGCCCGAACCCCGAGAGCTTCATCGGCGAAACGCTTTACGCAGAGCTGAAGAAGAGCAAGACCCCGGACCTGACCGGCGCCCTGGCGATTGGCCTTGGCCTCAACAAGTTCATGGAAGCTTCGGATGAGATGCGTGAGCGCATGCTGAAGAACCAAGCGAAGGAAGAGATGGCTGGTTACCTCGCCGTTGGCCTAGCGCTGATGGACGACAAGGGTTCGATTGAGGACATCAAGAATGTCGTCACCAACGCAACGCGTCGCTTCAACCTGCTGCAGCAGTCGGCCATCGCGCTCGGCAAGCTCGGCGACAAGACGGTTGCCGTTCAGTTGCAGAAGCTGCTGACCAATGGTGAGCCGAACCTTGCCAAGCTCAGCGCTATCTCCTCGGCGATCGGTTTCATCGGCGACAAGCGCTCGATCAAGCCGCTGAAGAACCTCATGTTCGACGATCAACTGGGTGACCTGTCGCGTGCATTCGCCGCCGTCGCACTTGGTGGTATCGCCGACAAGGAGCCGCTGCCGTGGAACAGCAAGATCGGAGTCAACATGAACTACCGTGCATCGGTGGAGACGCTGACGAACAGCCAGACCGGCATCCTCGACATCCTGTAGTCGAGAGCCGCTCTTCTGCCGCAAGCTGCCGAACTCGGCAGTGAGCAGCCTGCCTGATTCGACGCGAGGCCCGCGCAGTTTTTCTGTGTGGGCCTCGTTCGATTTTGCGTGGCGTCCACGTGGCATGCTCCTTGCACTCTGCCGAACATGCCAAAGCTACTGTTGGTCGCGCTACCTCTGATAATGGCTGCCCCTCTGGTGGCGCATGGAGGTCAATACCGTGGTCCCGGCGGCGTGACGCCGCCAGCTAACACTTCGTCGCCGGGCACCAGCCAGAACAAGACCAGCGGCAACACTGTGTCGGGCAACAACAATCCGAGCGCACCCGCTTCACCCGCCAGTCGCGTCAGCGGGGGCGCGGCCGCTAGAGGCGCAAGGGCAAACGCTGGCGCTGCTGCGTTGGGTTACGCGGTTGGCGATGATCTCGGCCGCTGGGAGTTCTGGTGGGAGTTTGGCAAGGACCCCTACCTGCGGTTGCGCGACACGATTTACAGTGATCGCAGCGTCGATCCTGGCCAAGCGCTGTGGAACCCGCGCCTCGCAGCGGGCGCGCCCATTGCGTCGCCACCGACTGCTAAAGATGTGCGCGCCGTCGCGTCCCAACTCTCAGCGTTACTTTCGAGTAGCAAGGATCGCGATACGTCGTCGGCTTGTTTGCTGGCCCTCGCGAAGATCGGTCCAGCCCAAGCCGGCTTTGACCTGACCGAACTGTTCACACCGTTCTTGGCCCGCGGCGACCAGGAACTGCGCGAATCATCTGCGATCGCTTTCGGCATCTCGGGCAGCCTGGATCAGGAGACGCAGCAGATCCTCGCGGATCTAATCGAAGACTCTTCTCATGGTCGCACGCTGTCCGGCAATAGTGCCGTTAACGAACGCACCCGCGCCTTCGCGGCCTATGCCTCCGGATTGCTGCTACACCGCTCGCGCGAAGCCAGCACCAGCATGCGGTTGATCCGTCCGCTGCAGGAAGTGCTCAATCATCCTGCCGACAACAAGCGCAACCTCATGGTTGCGACGATCGAAGCAATGGCGTTGTTTCCGCGCGACTGGCAGAGCAAGGCCGCAAGGACTCTTCGCAACGCAATTGTGAAGGACCTTGGTCGCTACTATGACTGCGGCCTTGGCGTTGGCGACCAACTGATCCAGGCGCACGTACCCACCGCGATTGCGCGCCTGCTGCCGCATAAGTCGATCGAGGCATTCAAGTGGCGGGCACGCTTTGCCGCCGATCTGATGGCCGGACTGCGATCATCCAGCGCTTCTAAGTCGGGTGTCAAGGTCAACAACCACGTCGCTCAGTCTTGTGCCTTGGCACTTGGCTCGATGTGTGGACCGTGGGAGGACGACAACAGCGCCAGTCGCGAGGTTGGCGAACTGCTGGTTCGCGTGCACCAGGACCACCGCGACCAACAGACCCGTTCGTTTGCGACGCTGGCACTAGCCCGCATCGGCGGCAAGCAACCGTCCACCTACCTGGCCTCCCAACTGCGTGGTGCTAATAAGGCCATTGAGCAACCGTGGCTCGCTGTGTCGCTCGGCATCATCGCGGCAAAGCAACGCATCGAGGGCTCGCACGAAGGCAAGTCTGCTGTGGAGTTCGAGCAATTGACGAAGGCGTTGCTCAAGCAGTTTGGCAAAGCTCGCAACCCTGGCACGATTGGTGCCTTGGCGATCGCGCTTGGCTTGACCGGCAGTCCCGACGCGCGTGACGTCCTGCGTCAAACCTTGGTTGATGAAGCCAAGCGCGATGACGTCGCTGGCTACGTCGCATTGGCGCTTGGGCTGTTGCAGGACGCGCGCGCAATTCCGGACCTGCGCGTGTTACGCAAGGACTCGGTGCGCCGCACCTTCGTCATGATGCAAAGCGTGCGAGCGCTGGGCCTGCTTGGTGACCATACGCTGACGGATCAACTCAACGCCGAACTCGCGGCGCCAGGCGTCAGCCTGATTAGGTTGTCTGCGATAGCCTCCGCCCTGGCCCAGATCGGCGACCGTCGCTCATTGCCAGCCCTGCAGAAGTTGCTCGCCGATACTGATGTTGCGCCACTGACGCGAGCGTTTGCGGCCGTCGCGCTCGGCGGCGTCTGTGACAAGGACCCGCTGCCTTGGAACTCGATCTACGCGTCACAGGTCAACTACCGCGCGTCGACCGAGACGCTGACCGACGGCATGGCGGGCATCCTCGACCTGCTGTAGCAGGGCGGGCGCTCGCCCCAAATCCATCAGCAACAGAGGGCCATCGGCGACTAGGCGATCGGAACTCAGATCCGACGGAATGCAGCGATCAGTGCGACACCAATCAGTGTCATCAGACCTGCTAGCCAGCCGTTCATCGAAGCCGCCGATTCCGCGGCTTCGATCGGCTTGAGTTGGTGGCGAGCACCCAATAGCCGGCTGTTGAGTGTGGCCCTTACTTCAGCGCTCGGCGAGGCCGCTAAGCCTGCGCGGTATTCGATCTCGGCACTGTGTAGTTCGCGGCGTTGCCAGCGAGCATCGCCGGCGAACTGACGCAGTAACGCCGTTTCTTGGCTGCTAGATGCCACTGCGTCGAGGACGCGTTGCCACTCCCCCGCTTGCAGCGCACCAAACGCTTCCTGCTCCGCATCCACTGTGCCACGACTGCCACTGCAAGGAATCGACGCGCGTGGATCCGTCAGTTCTACATAGCTCGCAAACAGCAGTTCATCGAGCAATGGCTGGTCATCCATAAGTACCGGCGTCTTCGCCTGGATTTGGTGCCAGCGGTCAGAGTCGGCACAAGCAGTAACCATGCCGTGCCAGATCGCACGATCGTTGTCGTGCAACGTATCCGTCGGCAACGTGGCGACCGCCAATCGCTCGGGTGTTAGGGCCTTGGCACGACGGGCAACCAGCAGGGCGTTGCGTGAACCGGGAACAAGGAACACACGAACATCCTGGAACACGCTGCCAACTGTGGCGGCAACTGCCTTGAGCACGGCATCCTCGAGGCTCAGCGCGCCGACATTGCACGCGAGCACACCACCATCATGAAGACGGTCATGCGCGGCTACGAAGAACTCTTTACTGGCGAGGTGCGCCGGCACGTAGACCTGGTGGGCGTAGGCATCGACGTGAATTGTGTGCCACCGCTGTTTACTGCGCTGCAAGAACACTCGGCCATCGATTGCGTAGCGTTTCCCGGCGGCCTTTGGTGCCGTGAAAAACTCGTCGCCTAGTGCCATGGTCTCTGCATCAATGTCGACGGCGTCGACCTCGACGCCCGGATGCACCGCAGCATAGATCTGGCGAAGGGTTCCCGCGGCGTCACCGATGGACAGGGCACGCATGGCTTCGGGACGCGCCCCATCGCCAGCGAGCAGCGGCGCGACGGCATGCCAGTCGTAGTAGGCTCCCTGCGTGAACGCCGAGCCGTCGATTGCCAAAGAGTGAAAGGAGTCGAGGCCTTCGTTAATGACGAGCGTCGTGCGCTCGGGCTCGCCATCGCTCTTACTCTTGTGAACTTGTAAGAACTGATAGGCCGTTTCACGTTCGGCCACCAGTTCGACGCCATCCTGAGTCGGTCGCAGTGGCCCGCCGTGCGCAAACAGCATGGCGATCCCAAGCAGCAGGCCTGCGCCAGCGGCAGTGCGGCCCTTGCGTGGCGCGACCAGCGCCGCGGCGAGTAGCAATACGCTTGCCGCGACAGCCAAGGCTATGCGGCATCCGAACCCCGGCACGAGCCAGTGCGTGGCCGCAAACGTGCCAATCAGGCTACCGATTGTTCCGGCTGCGGCTACGTCTCCTGCTGCCCGACCAAGACTGGCACCACCCTTGGCGAGCAACACGATCAACAGCGGCGATACTGCAGCCAGCAACAACATCGGTGGCGCGAAAACCAGCGCAGTTGCCACCAGCGAACCACGGATCAACGCCGGCATGGCGTGATCAAGTGGCAGGTCGTCGGGCAGCAGCGTGGAGCCAAGCCAATGCGTCACGAAGGGCGCCAACAGCAGCATTACGCCGGCGGCAAGCAGCAACCGGAACGGCCATCGATCGGCGAGTGCCTTGCCACTCAGGCGCCCACCAAGCATGGCCCCCAGCGCCATCGCAGCCATGATGACTCCGATGACGTTGGTCCAGACGTAGGCGCTATCGCCGAAGTGCGGAGCCAGCAGGCGGACGGCCGTCAACTCTGCGGCCATCACCCCAAAGCCAGTCGCGGCCGCCGCTAGAACTGCTTGCGCAGGCCTTAGCGAGAACTCTGTCTGGCCGGAAGCGACACTCACTCTTTCGGTACCGTAGCGATGTAGCTGACCGGGAACAGGTAGCTCCAGTCATTGCGCTCCATCATGCGGCGCTTCATGTCGCGGAAGGAACGACGTCGCGTTTCCTTGATGGCCTTGCCGTTGATGACGATCGTGAACTCTTTGTTGAGATCGATGAGGTCATCATTGAGCAATACCTCGAACCGCTCGACACCTTGGGCATCGACCGTGATGCGGTTGGCGGCGCGGTCGGCAACAACTTGCAGGCGAGGTTTCTTGTCGGGGCTGGCGGTTTGCAGTGAGTCTGCGACGCGGATGCTCACCCAGTAGGCCTTGTTGAAGCGATCGTGATTCGGCTCCAAGGTGATCTTGGTAGGCGTCATCGTGCGAGTCTTGTCCTTCATCCAGGCTTCGATCTCGGGCGCGGACTCGAGGTGTGGTGCGGCACCCTTACCCTTTATGACCGTGAACATGCCGGGGCACGTTTCATCCCAGCGCGTCTTCAAGGCCGCGACCCTGGCTGCGTTGGTTGAAGTTTCGATTGCCAGAACCGGCACGCTGAGCAAGCTGCCAATGCGGATGTCATCCACCTCGGTCGGGTCGCGCAGGATGATGCCAGCCCATCGATCTGGAAACAGTGACGCCAGACGCACGCCGTAGCCGCTGTTCTCCGTGGCGCAGTCTAGGAAGACGCGCGAGCGGTCGACGTTGTAGTTGTTCATGATGAAGCCGAACGAACTGAACACCGAGCCAATGCGGCGTTGTTCATCCTTCTCGGCACCATCGCGGCTGTAGTCCGGGATCGCATCCATCTCGAGACCTTGCGGCAACATCGGAATGAGCACGACCGCGGTCTGTAGCAGGCTGGTGCCGGCCCAAACCTTGGCGAAGTAATCCTTTGGTTTGGTCCAGGTGCCAGCCTTGCCGCTGGGCAACACCACCACGGTCGTCCACGGGGTCTTCTCGCTATACTTCTTCGGGATCTGCAAGCCGTACTTGAACGGTGTCTCCGCGACATCGCGCATGTAGAAGTTGCCCTTGCCAACATCTGGCCGCTTGTTCGTGAAGCAGTTATGGAAGACGACCTTCAGGTCGGCCATCGAGCCGAGCACGCCCTTCGCGTCAGCCTTCGCCCAATCCTTATCGAATGCGTCCTTCGTCTTGCGGCGGGCCTTCGAAGCCTTCTCGCGCGCTTTGCCGGAACTGCTGTCGTATTTAAGCTCAGCGGTTAGGTACTTGCGGAGTTTGTCGGCGAGCGTCTCCTGATCGCGCTTCGCCAAGACTGGCTTTGCATCCTGAGTGCTCGCCGCGGGATTCTGAGGGGCGAGAGTTGTCGCCAGCAAGCTAAAGGTAGCTGCAATGAGCATCGGCAGGGTCCTATCAGTGGGGTCTGTAGTCGGGTGCGATGGGTTAGCCCATGGCACCGCAGAATCGCGGAGAGGTGTTCTTAGTCTAGCGGCGAGTTGCTTTCTCGACCACTGCCCCTTTGCCTACGCCACTGTCAACACGAGCCTTGGTTGCAGCCTGGGTATCGGCGAGGCGGTCGAGGGTCACATCTAGCGTCAAACGACGCAGCAACGTGGCATGCGGACGCTTCTTTAGTGCTAGGCGCGCAGTCGGCATTGGATCGGCTCCGGATGCTCCCGGCCGCAGAGACTCGAAATGCATCAGGTTGGTGATTGCTGGCCCCTGTCCTCGCTGGTTCTCATCGCGCTGAAGATCGATTGCGACACTTCGTCGGAAGGCTGATAGAGCCTCCTCAAAACGGCCTGTGGCGCGCAACAGCAAGCCATAATCATTCCATAGAGCCAGATCATTCGGAGCTAGTTTCTGGCCCAGTGCATACGTCTTGAACGCTGCCTGGACGTCGCCGATCTGTCGCAAGCAAAGCCCCAGGTTGGCCACTCGATACGACTGAATGGGCGCAAGGTTCGCGAGATACTGAAAGACCGCGCGGCCCGCGGGTCGTTCTGGCGTTCGCAATGCCATCGCCGCCAGCGGCAGTAGCCGACTTTCCTCGTGGCGCAACGCTGTGGCAACGGCATCTGGTTCGGTGCTCGATTGTTTGTCGAGGATGCGTGCAAAATCTGTCAGGCGTCCGAGGCGCGCGAATGCCTGCATCTGAACTGTCAGCAACGCGCCGTTGGTTTGCAGTTTGCCGTCAGCGGGTGTGGTGAGTTCTAGCGCGATCTCAGTCCGGCCACTATGCAGCGTAGCGTGGGCGCCAGCCGGCAAGCGGTGCTTGCGGCCATCACCTTCTGGCAGGCGCAGGAACGTATCGCTGAGCTGTAGCAAGAAGCGTTGTTGCGCCTCTTGCGGTGCCGATTTCACGGCAATCTGTAGGCGATCGAACTCAGCCAACAACTCGGCTTC
>CALCZA010000140.1 GCA_937906475.1 uncultured bacterium | reverse complement strand
TGGGCGGCATGGGCGGCATGGGCGGCATGGGCGGCCTAGGCGGTATGGGCGGTATGGGGGGCGGTGGTGGTCTCGGTGGCCTCGGTGGCCTGGGCGGGCTCCCCGGCATGGGCGGCGGCAAAGGCAAGGGCAAGGGCAAGGGCCGTGGCTTTGGCGGCTTCCCCGGTGGGCGCCGCCGTTAGAACCTTCTGCCTGCAGGCCAAAAACAACTGGCAACGCTCGGGGGGTTCTGCTTCATTGTTCGCCCCATTCGCGGCACCCCCGACGACACGGAGACAATTTCCATTGGCAGTAACGCTACGTTTGAAACGCTTTGGTCGCCTCAACCACCCCACATACCGGGTGGTCGCGACCGATCCTCGCTTCCCGCGAGATGGTCGCATCATTGAGTCCCTCGGCTACTACCTCCCGCTCATGCCACGTGAGCAGGAGCAACTGAAGCTCAACACGGAACGAGTTGCCTACTGGCTCTCGGTCGGCGCCAAGCCGTCTGAGACCGTTGCTGCAATGATCGTGCGTTCCGGCGTGGCGATCCCGCAGCCCAAGAAGCCGACTCGCGGCAAGAGCAAGGGCCAGCCGGCGGCGTTCAAGCCGCCGAAGAAGAAGGTGCGCAAGCCGAAGGCGCAGAAGCGCGCCGAGAAGGAAGCGCGCGAAGCCGACAGCAAGTAGTCGGCCTGTCGTATGCGTGTCATCTGATGCTAAGAGCCAGCCTGGTTCTTGATCAGACGGCGCGACACTTGTTCGTGTTGCCTTGCGTCGTTTGGGCGACGCCAACCGCCTTTGCTCGATAGCTGATCCACGAGGCCAACGTGCCGACGAAGAAGAAGTCAAAAGCAGCAGCTGTCGCAGCGATCGATGCACCACCCGATCCGCGCGCGTCGATCGAGCCGACTCCGGCGAACCTCACCGCCGCTCTCAAGCAGGTGAAGATCGTTTTGGCGGACATTCCGTACCCGGATCCGATTATCGAGGAGCCCGAGCCCGAGCCCGAGCCCGAAGCTCCGCCGGTTGCCGCCGGTGCTGGCGCGGATGGCGATGGCGCGGATACTGGTGATGGCGCTTCGGCCGAGAAGCCGGCTGACGTCAAACCTGCCAAGCCGAAGGAGCCGATCGTGCGCCTGCCGCAACTCGACTACATCGACGCGTTGCTGCACATGTACTTCTCGGAAGGCCTGCCGTGCGGCTATGGCCAAGAGGTGCGTCGTCGCATCGAGGCTAACTTTGTCGATCGCAACGAGTTCCGCGTCACGGAGGCCTTTGAGGTCGAAGAGATGCTTAGCGATCTTGAGATCCCGAACCTTTTTGACCGCTGTCTGGCCGTGCGCGAGTCGATCGCCCAGGTCTACAACGATCAGAATGGTGTGCACCTGACGTTCTTGCGCGATGCGACCATCAGCGACCGCAACAACTTCTTCCAGCGTGTTCCGGCCGTGCGACACCATGTGCAGGTGTTCCTGACCCACATGCTGGCGATTGAAGAAGTGTGCTTCTCGGAGAAGTCGACGGCGCGCGCTCAGCAACGACTCGCTCTCGATCCGAAGAGCCCCGCAGTCGCCAAGTTTATCGACGAGTTGCGTGCCTGCTTGAAGCCTTACGGCCACGTGCCGGTTTCGATTGGCTCCGAAGGCTCCAACGGTAAGCCGAACCTGAAGCATACCTTGTCGCCGGCCTGCATCCTGGCTCGCTTGGCGCCGTTCGTGAAGCCGAAGCGTCGCTAAGGAATCCGCGAGGCCTTCATGGGCCTGGCAGTTTGCTTTGACGGATCGCGAGTAGACCCTCCGCTCTGTTGCGTCGATAGCGATAGCACTTGCGGTCTATCCGCCGGGCGCGACGATGGATCGGTGGCAGCGTCCTTCGACCTCTACCTTGCTTCGAAGTCACCTCGTCGGCGTGAACTGTTGACTCGGGCGGGCCTGCGCTTCGCGTTGTGCGAGCCTGGCGCAGAGTACGAAGTCGGCGTGAGTGAGCACGATAGCGAAGTTGGCGAGCCGATTCTGCTTGCTGCCGCGCGCGCTCGTCGCAAAGCGCTCGGTGTCGTGATGGTGAACTCGCACGTGCCGGTGCTCGCCGTAGACACCGTCGTCGACCTCGCCGGTTGCGAACTCGGCAAGGCTTGCGATCGTGATGCCGCCGCCGCGTTCTTGGCTAGGCTCGCCGGCCATACCCATCAGGTGCACACGGCGCACTGCCTCTGTGTCCCCGGTGGCAATCCCTCCGTTCCCGGAGATGGCAAGCTGCTAGAAGAAGTTGCGTCGTCGGTTGTGACTTGCGACCAACCGACTCCGGCCCAAATCCAACGATACCTCGATAGCGATGAGTGGCAGGGCAAGGCCGGCGCCTACGGGATTCAGGATCCGGCCCAGGATTTCTTGCGGTTGGTGTCTGGTTCGTTTGACACGGTGGTGGGGTTGCATGTCGAAGCCGTGCGGCGGTTGCTGCTAGCGGCAGGGGAGTGTGCATGAGCCCGTTGTCCCGCAGCCTTGCTTGGCGACTCGCGATTGCCTTAGCGTTTTCAGTGACGGCGATTGGCGTGCTTACGGTTGTCGTCGAGCACCTCGATACGCCGCCCAAGCCGACCAAGCGCGCGCGGTCGACGGTTGCTAAGAATGGCGGCACGGAGATCGCCGCCACCACTTCCCTCGGAGCGAACTTCAAGGACCGTGGCGCCAGCAGTTCCGTGAGGGCCACGATGCTGTTCCAGGTGTCTCCGTCTGCCCCCGCGACCATCGCTCGTGCCCTTGGATTTCGGCTGCAGGCAACGCCGGGGACCATCATATTGACGCATCGCGAGTCAGCTCTGGCTCCCGACATCGCCCCGGTGGTCGAAATCCTTGCCTCCGGCGAAGTTGTTTTACGGCGGCCGATGCCGATCGCCACCGGCCCAGGCCAGGTCGCGCCGCTCTCCGGCCAGGGCCACGGTGCCGGCGTGATTCTGCCAGTAGTGAATCTCGATTTGCTGTCGCCCGCAGCACGCGCCGCGCTGATTGGGCTGCTGCAGCTGTGGTTGGCCGAACGGCCCGTGCTGCCGGCCAGGCTGGCATCCAACGACGTGCGGTTCGTCCCGCAGACGCTATTGCGGCTGCTTAGCTGGGTTCCGTAGGGGTGACAGTGGCGAGGAGTTGTTGACCTCCTCGGTGTCCGGCCTACACTCCTTGGCCTCCCGATGCGCCCTAATGGCGCCGTGGTGTGCCATGAAAGCTGAAATCCACCCGAATTACGTTGAGTGCAAGGCCAGTTGCGCCTGCGGTCACAAGTTCACGACCATGTCTGTTAGGCCGGAGATCCGCACGGATATCTGCTCCGAGTGCCACCCGTTCTACACGGGCGCGCAGAAGTTCGTCGACACGGCGGGCCGCGTGGACAAGTTCCGCAAGCGCTATGGCAAGTCGCTGATTCCTGCGCCGAAGGGCCAGGAAGAAGCCGAAGTCGAAGTCGAAGCGAAGAAGACGGATTAGCTGAGCAGGTCGGCGTCGTTTGTTCGGCGTCCGGTTGTTCTGATTCGCCGTACAGATTTGCGAATCGCGGCAAGCGATTCCTGCAATTACCTCGTTCGATGGGCGAGGCGGTTTTGGTTTTGCGGCCTGATTCGTTCGATGGCCTTATGGAGTTGATCTGATGACCGAATTGCATCCCAAGGTCCAGCAACGCCTCGACCGCATGGTGGCCCGCGCCCAAGAATTGACGGCGCAATCCGGGTCGCCCGATTTCCTCGATCAGCACGAAAAACTGTCGGCGATCCATCGCGAACTCGGCGCGTTGACGCCGGTCGTGCAGCGTTATCAGGACTTCCAGAAGAACACCCAGAACCTCACCGACAACCGCGAGTTGCTCGAAGGGGACGACAAGGAACTCGCCGATCTCGCCCGGGATGAGATCCCACAGATGGAAGCCGAGTTGAAGCAAGAGGCCGAGGCCTTGCTCGACTTGATGCTTGCTGATTCGGGTGACGACCGCCGCAACTGCATCGTCGAAATCCGTGCCGGCACCGGTGGTGATGAGGCGGCGTTGTTTGTGCGCGACCTGATCGCCCTCTACCAGCGCTACAGCGTCAAGATGGGTTGGACGATCGAACCGATGTCATCGGTTCCGACCGAGACCGGAGGCTTCAAGGAGGCGACGTTCACCGTGCGCGGCCGCAGTGTGTTCCACTACCTGCAATTCGAGTCCGGTGGCCACCGCGTACAGCGTGTGCCTGAAACCGAGGCTAAAGGCCGCGTGCACACGTCTGCGGCGACCGTTGCCGTTCTGCCTGAGGTCGAAGAGGTCGAGATCAAGATCGACGAGAAGGACCTCAAGATGGACACCTACCGCGCGAGTGGGGCGGGTGGCCAGCACGTCAACAAGACGGACTCTGCGGTGCGCATCACGCACATTCCGACCGGCACCGTCGTCGCCTGTCAGGAAGAGCGCAGCCAGTTGAAGAACCGCAACAAGGCGATGTCGTTGCTGCGCTCCCGCATCTACGAGGCCCAGCAGCGCGCCGTTGAGGCAGCCCGGGCCGCCGAGCGAAAGGAGCAGGTTGGCTCCGGCGATCGTTCCGACCGCGTCCGCACCTACAACTTCCCGCAGGACCGCCTGACGGACCACCGGTTGAACAAGAACTTCGCGCTGGCTCAGGTGATGGAAGGCAAACTCGATCCGATCATCGACGGCCTGCAGCAGAACTTACGTGAGCGCCGGATCGCCGAGCTGTAATCCCGCCTGGCGGCCGTCGGCCAGTTGGGGTCGTGGGCCCATGGTGGCCGCTCGTCATGGACTCGTTGCTCGCGCCCGGCCGATTTCCGGGTAGAAAATTGAACCGGGCAGCCACTCTCAACGTGCCAGCGTTACCCAGCCCCTGCCAATCGTGACCGCTTCATTCGTGCTGTTTCTTTCGTGACTGAAAGCCCCGAATCCGACACGATATTTTACGAATCCCCTCTTCCGCACGACTCCACGGAGCCAGAACTGATGACCGATACCGGAACCCCTGCCGACCTTGCGTCTCTCGAGCCTCTCGAACCACTTGAGGCCCAGCCTCAAGCGCAGCAGGACCCGATGGCCGCACAGCGCGCCGGCCTCCCGGCTCCAGCGTTCAACATGTATTGCACGGACAAGATGTTTTACCGCTTCTTGTTTGCGGGCGTCGTGATGTTCGTCGGCTGCATGATGCCATTCTCTGCGGAGATCGGTCGCGCCGGTTACCAGACGATGTCTGGCGGTTTCTTCCTGTTGATCGCGATCGCGATGATCTGGTCGTGGTGGGGGTCGATCGCCAACAATCGTCCGACCGGCCTCAAGTGGTTGCTCGCATCGATGGTGCCATTGATCGGAGCCGGTTATGGGCTGTTCACGTTTGATGCCGGTGCGGCGCACGAAGCTGCGCGCAGCCTGCAACACCTCAACACCGACATCCCGTTCTCGCAAACGTGGGGCGACATGTTCTCGGACATGGGCAGCACGATCGCGAAGAAGAAGGATGCTCCAGAGCGTGTCGCTGGCTTTTGGCGGCTGATTGGCCCCGGCAACGTGCTGGTGTTCTTGGGTGCATTGATTGCCGAAGCCGGCTTCATCATGGGTGTCGTTGGTGGTGCCAAGCAGAACAAGAACGCCACCAAGCAGAAGATGCAGAAGGCTGCGGAACGCCGCCGCAAGTGAGTGACGGCACAGCCGACCAGCGCCCCGGCCGCAAAACGCCGGTTAGCGCAAATGCAGGCGCGATGCACACCGTGATGAGTGTGCTGCGCGGTGCCGAAGGTTGGCTGCAAAAGCGCAACATCGAAGCGCCCAGGCGATCGGCCGAGTTGTTACTCGGCAAAGTCCTGCGCCTCGGCCGGCTGGAGCTCTACCTAGAGCATGACCGTCCGCTCAACGAGCAAGAACGTAACACGATGCGCGACCTGATGGTGCGTCGTGGCGATGGCGAGCCCGTCGCGCATCTGCTCGGTAGTTGGAGCTTTCGTGGCCACGAACTCGAAGTTGGCCCAGCGGTGTTGATCCCGCGCCCAGAGACCGAAGAACTGGTCGACATCGCGATCGAGAAGCTCGGCGGCGATACTGGTGCGGGCAAGCGTGCGATTGATCTCGGCACGGGCAGTGGCGCGATCGCGATTGCGCTAGCCATCGAGCAACCCGATCTCGAAGTGCTAGCGACCGACACAAGTCAGAATGCGCTCGCCGTCGCGCGCAACAACGCGAGTGCGCACAACGTCACCGAGCGCGTCCAGTTCGTGCACGGTTCTTGGTGGCAACCGGTGGCCGACGATCAGGTGTTCGACCTCGTCATCAGCAACCCGCCATACATCGACCCGAAGGCTCTCGATGGTCTCGAAGAAGACGTGCGTCGCTTCGAACCGCCGCTCGCGTTGTTCTCCGCACCCGGCGACGTCGCGTCGTGCTATCGCGACCTGGCCGTTGGTCTCGAGCAACATCTGCGTCCCGGCGGTTGGTTTCTCGCTGAGACGGGAGTGGGGGCGGACGTTGCTTCGCGCGACGTGTTCGCGGCGTTGCCGTTCTTGCAGCACGTTGCACTGCGCGACGACCTGGCTGGTCATGCGCGTTTCGTGATTGCGCAGCGTGTCTAGCGCACTGTGTCTAACGCAGCGCGTCTAACGATTCAGGCCAGCCGATTCCTAGCGGCGCGCCCGAAGTGGGCGCGAACTCGCTAGACGATCGTGCCCTTGCTGACGTAGCCCCTTAGCGAGGCCTTCGTTACTGGCGTGATCTCAGTGAAGTAGATAGCGATGTCCCACGATGGCTTGCCGTCCTTGGCCTCGACGCGATCGCAACGAACCACAGCGCCGGTTACGTGATGGCGCTCCGTCTGGCCTGGCAGTGCGAAGTCGATGCTCACCAGCGTCATCTCGTCGACCGGAGCAGGCGCATCACACGCCATTCCGATCTCTGAAATGTCGCGCAGCAAGCCCGGTTCGGCGAGCGTGTCGGAGGACAGGTTGATCGGAAACGAGGCCGCTGCGCGCTGGGCGCGCCTGCGATCTGATTGTGGTGTCGTCTGTGTCACGCTTTTCAATGTAGCCAACTAATGGTTTGGGCGCCAGCGGGGGGGCTGTGATGGAACCCGAGGCCGTTCGCGTCTAAGATGCGCCCTTCCTGTTCCACCGGCCGGTGGACCCCCCCCCTAGACGACAGAGAATTAAGAGACTTCACCCGTGGCCAACTTCAACAAAGTCATTCTGATGGGCAATCTGACCCGCGACATCGAACTGCGTCATACGCAGGGCGGTATGGCCATTGCCAAGTTCGGCATGGCGATCAATCGCAAGACGTCGTCGCAGAGCGGCGAAGCCCGGGAAACGACGTGTTTCGTGGATTGCACGGCATTCGGCAAGTCGGCCGAACTGCTCCAGCAATACGTGCGCAAGGGCAGCCCGCTGTTCGTCGACGGTCGCCTGGAGTTCTCAAGCTGGGAAGCTAAGGATGGCGGCGGCAAGCGGAACAAGCTCGAAGTCGTTGTCGAGAACTTCCAGTTCATGAGCAGTGGCAACCGTGAAGGCGCTGGCGGCGGCGGCGGCGGCGGCGGTGGCGGTGGTGATGGCGAGCGCCGTGGCGGCGGTCGTCCGGCGCAGGAAGGGGCCGCCGGTGGCGGTGGCGAAGTAGATTACGGCGACATCCCGTTCTAGTCGTTAGGACTGCTCCCCGGGGCTAGCGGCTCATGGTCGCCGCGCTCGGCAGCCCGGCTCACTTCTGTGTGGCAACCTGACGGTTCTGTAGACGCAGTGCGTGATGACTGATGCACGCAATTTCGATTTACCGTTATCCGTAAGTCGCTCGCACACAGCGTTCTTCATTTGCCGCAGAACGTTCCGGAGAAGGGCTCCGATCGCTAGGTCGCGGGCCCGGCATCATCCGGCCCGCGAATCTTGTGCGGCAGTTCTGCACTCGCGGTTGCTTCGAAGGCCTGCGGTGTTTCGGGCGCCTAGCCCTTCTTCTGTGCCTTCTTCCAGCCGTCCTTCAGGCCCACCGTGCGGTGGAACACCGGCTTGCCAGGTTCGCTGGTCTTCGGGTCGCAGTAGAAGTAGCCGACGCGTTCAAATTGGAACGCGTCGCCGCCGTTCGCTTCCAAGAGGCTTGGCTCGCACATCGCCTTCTTGATGACGCGGCTGTCCGAGCGCAGGATCTGCGCAAACTCGTCGCCATCGGTGCTCGCCGGGTCCGGCTCGCTGAATAGCGGCTCAAACAGGTGCGCGTCGGCCTCGACAGCGTGTTCGGCGGAAACCCAGTGGATGACGCCCTTCACCTTGCGGCCGTCGGACGTCTTGCCGTTGGCACTTTCGGGGTCATAGGTGCAGCGAACGGTCGTGACGTTGCCGTCCGCGTCCTTGTCGTAGCCGGTGCACGTAACGGCGAAGCCAAAGCGCAGGCGGACCTCGCGATCAGGGGCGAGCCGGAAGAACTTCTTTGGCGGCTCTGCCATGAAGTCGGCGCGATCGATCCACGCCACGCCGGTGAACGGTACTTTGCGCGTGCCGGCGCTTTCGTCGGAGGGGTCGTTCTTGACGTCTTTCCAAACGACTTCGCCGGCGGGCCAGTTTTCGATGACCAGCTTGATCGGGTCGAGCACCGCCATGCGTCGCCACGTGCGCGTATTGAGCCAGTCGCGCGTGAAGAAGTCGAGCAGGCTCAGTTCGTGCGTGCCGTTGACCTTGGCGATGCCGACGTGCTTGCAGAACGCGACCAGGGCTTCTGGTGGCACCCCGCGGCGACGTAGGCCGCGAATCGTCGGCATGCGGGGATCGTCCCAGCCGTCGACGTGGTTCTCTTCGACCAGGCGCAGCAACTTGCGCTTGCTGGTCAGCATGTATTCGACGTTGAGACGTGCGAACTCGATCTGAACAGGGTGGTGGATGCCGAGTTGTTCGCAGTACCAGTCGTAGAGCGGCCGGTGGTGTTCGAACTCGAGCGTGCACAGTGAGTGCGTGACGCGCTCAATCGAATCGCTTTGACCGTGCGCCCAGTCGTACATTGGGTAGATGCACCACTCGTCGCCGGTGCGCTGGTGGTGGAGGTTGCGCACCCGATACATCGCCGGGTCGCGCAGGTTGAGGTTGGCGTGCGCCATGTCGATCTTGGCGCGCAGCACCTTCTCGCCATCGGCGAACTCGCCGGCCTTCATGCGGCGGAACAGGTCGAGGTTCTCTTCGGCAGAGCGGTCGCGGAACGGGCTGTTGGTTCCCGCTGAGTGGGCGGTGCCACGGCCTTGCGCCATCTGCTCGGCGCTCTGGTCGTCGACGTAGGCGAGACCCTTTTCGATCAACTGTTCGGCCCACGCGAACAACTGCCCGAAGTAGTCTGACGCGTAGACCATGTCGTCCCACTCGAAACCGAGCCAGCGCACGTCCTCCTTGATGGCGTCGACATACTCCTGTGCTTCCTTCTCAGGATTGGTGTCGTCCATGCGCAAGTTGCACTTGCCGCCGAACTCGGATGCGACCGAGAACGATAGCGTGATCGCCTTGGCATGGCCGATGTGCAGGTAGCCGTTCGGTTCCGGCGGGAACCGCGTCTGGATCTGTTGCACCTTGCCCTCGGCAAGGTCCGCACGAATGCGGTCCCGGATGAAGTCGGTGGTGGTCTCGGATGAGTCGTTGGGGGCAGCAGGATCCGTCATGATTTGATTGCTAGTACGATCGCGCTCTGGCGACTCGATTGCAATCGAACCGATGGCCTCTGGTTCGTTATGCTGCTCGGTCGATGTCGGTCACAAAGTCCAAGGCAGAAAAGACGCGCGAGGTTTTGTCGTTCTTGCCGCGCCAGGATCGCCACAAGCCCAAGGGGCCGGAGATCAAGAAATCCAAGATGTCGCGCTGGCGTGCCATGGTGCTGATTGCCGTGCATGTGGCGATCGGTATCCATATCTGGCACTGGCTGGCGACCGGTGAGTCGATGACGCCGGTTGAGCCGTCCGAGGCTATGCAAACGGTCGAGATGGGCCGGGTCAATGCGGGCTTTGTGCTGTTCCTGAGTCTGATTGCCTCGACGGTGATCTTTGGTCGCTGGTTCTGTGGTTGGGCTTGCCACGTCGTGGCGCTGCAGGATCTGTCCGCTTGGTTGCTGAAAAAGGCCGGCATGCACCCGCGGCCAGTGCGCTCGCGGTTGCTGATTTATGCGCCGTGGGTGGTCGCGGCGCACATGTTCTTCTGGCCGCCGCTGCAGGCATGGTTGTGGAGTCTCAAGATCGAGTTTGTCGGGCCCAAGGTCATTCCGGCCTTCGAAGACTGGCAGTCGGCGTTCACAACGACCGATTTTTGGGCGACGTTCCCCGGGCCGGTGATGGCGGTCGGCACGTTCCTGGTGGTCGGCTTCCTGATTGTCTGGTGGTTGGGCGCGAAGGGTTTTTGCACCTATGGCTGCCCATACGGCGCATTCTTCGCCGTCGCAGATCGCGTCGCACCGATGCGAATTACGGTCAACGACAGTTGCGAGCACTGTGGTCACTGCACCGCGATCTGCACGAGCAATGTGCGCGTGCATGAAGAGGTTGCCAAGTATGGGCAAGTAGTCGACCCAGGTTGCATGAAGTGCATGGACTGTGTGTCCGTCTGTCCGACCGACGCCCTGTCCTATGGGCTTGCGAAGCCAACTCCATTCACCGCGAGCCAGCAGCGCATTCAGGCGCGCGCGGACTTTGCCTGGTGGGAAGAGATCTTCATGGCTGTGATCGCGTACGTCGCGGTCGAATGGACCTTCCGCGGTGCATGGTTCGGCGAACCCGTGCCGCTCTTGATGGCCGTTGGCCTCGGAGTGATTACCGCGGTGTTCGCGCTCTTGTGGGTGCGACTAGTGATCAAGTCGGATGTCACGTTCCAACACACGTCGCTCAAGCAGAACGGCAAGCGCACCGGCATGGGCAACCTCACGTTGCTGCTAGTCGCTGGCTGGATGCTGTTCACGGTTCACACGTTCGTAGGCGAGCGCCTGCGAGCCTCGGCAATTGATGGCGCCGCACAACCGGTATGGGATGCGTTCTATACCCAAAAGCGGGACGTTGCTGCCGCGCAGAAGGCTCTCGATGAGATGGGAATGGCTACGTCGTGGGTGATGGTTGTCGATCCACGGCTGCGCGAGGTTCGCGCGCTGCTCCTTGGTGCGGTGGGTCGTCACAAGGATTCGGAACTTGAATTGACCGCTATGTATGAGGCCAATGGTCAGCTTCTGGCATCCGAGTCCAGCATGGCGTTGGCGCAGTATTTTGGAGTTTTAGGCACGCGCTACAAAGAGGCCGAGAAGTTGCTCCTGCAGGTTGTGACCAACAACCCCAGCAACCTAGTGGCGCCGCGGCTACTGCTGCGTGTTCGCATCAAGATGGAACAGAAGTAAGGCCCCTCTGGAGGTGGTCTTAGTTCCGTTCTGTGGTCTGCTTCTTGGCGAACGTGCGCAGGTCGGCTAGTACCGTTGCGACCTGCTCCTGCATCTTTGCCGGCGCCTTCACCATGAGCACGCCGCGCGCATCTGGCCGAACCGTGTAGGTGCCCTTCTGTAGTTGGGACAACTGGGTTGCCTGCACGATATTGACCAGCAGCGAATACATCGGGATGAACGGTTTGCGGCCCGCCTTCAGGGGCAGCACGAGATCCTTGACCTCGTAGACGCGGGTCACGTTCGAGCTGTTGCCGACAGTCTCACAGGACCCTGTCAGGGTGAGTAGGGCTGCGCAGAAGCCAGCGAACAGGAGTCGTTTGCAGTGCATATGCGGGTTTAAGAATCGCGTCGTTAGAGGTGGCTCGTCGGCGCGCTATTCCGGATCCCGATTGGGGCGAACGCGCTGGCTAGATGGTAGCGAACGGAATCGAAGGCTCTCGACGCGGATTTCGATTGCCGATAGCCCTGGCAATAACAGTTCATCTGGATCAGTCGAGGGACGGGCCCGACGCAGGTGCCAAATCCCACGGCCAATCACCTATTTTCTTGCTGGAGTTCAGGTAGTCGAAAGATGAGTCTACTAAGCACTCCGGCAACGGCGGGTGCCTACGGGCACACGTGGCTGTAGTGAACGGCAGGCGCGTCTGCGACAGCGGAACCGGCCCGTGGGAACTGGCCACGGGCCCTTCTAGGACTGACCCGCAATGATTGATTCCGTGAACCCTCGATCCAACCGTGAGCACCTCGAACCGCAGGCGCCAATCCCTGGCGAAGCTTCTAGGCTCACAGAAGCCACAGCCGCATCGAGCGACGCGTTTTTGTCGAATGGGCTGTCATTAGGCCAATCGGGTGAGGCCCCCATTGGGTGAGGATCAGGCGGGTAAGTTGGCGCCCAAAAAGACGCTGCACCTGATTGGCCCCGGCCAGGTTGGTCGTGCGTTCTTGCGGCAACTGCAAACGCGCCAGCCAGAAACGCTGCGCCTGGTCGCCGTCAGTGATCGTTCGGGCACGGTGTTCCAGCGCGAAGGTCTCGTCGTTGACGAAATCGTGACCCACAAGCACCGTGGCGGGAGTCTGAGCGAGTGCGGTGGTGCGGAGACGATCCCGACGGAGTTGGCGATCCGCTTGGTGTCGGCCGACATCGTTGTCGACGCGACGCCATCGAAGTCCGAAGACGTCGAGGCGGCTGTGTTGCGGGGCCGCACGGCGTTGCAGTGTGGTGCCTCATTGGCGTTGTGCAGCAAGAATGGCTTGGCTGAGGCCGCCGCAGAATGGTTGGCTCCAGCAACTCGCAAGCGCGTCTTAGTCAACGCCGTGCTCGGCGGCACTGGCGCTCAGTTGCTCGCCGAACTCGACGAATTGCAGCGCGAATGTCAGGGCCTGGCATTGGTTGGCAACGTCACGACGACCGCGATCATCACGGCGATCGAGGGTGGAGCGTCGATCGAAGAGGGCATTGGCGAAGCCCGCAGGCTCGGATTCTTGGAACCGGATGCGACGCTCGATCTCGATGGCAGTGATGCCGCGACCAAGCTGCTGTGTGTCTGGTCGGCATTGTTTGGCAGTACGTTCACGAAGTCGCCGGGTCTTGCCTCAGTGAAGCGTGAAGACGTTCGCGATCTCGATCCCGCGGCCTTGCGTGAACGCACGTCGCGCGGTGCGACGACCCGCTTGATCGCGCGCGGCGGTCGCAGCGGTACCGAACTGCGCGTGGCGTTCGATGAGGTCGCGCTTGGTTCGCCGCTCGCGGTTCCGGCCGATCGTGTGGCCTACGGTTACGAATTACCCTCCGGCCTGCGCGTGCACACTGGCCTTGGAGTTGGCTACGAACGCACGGCGCAAGCCCTGTGGGCCGACGTCAATGCCAAGTTGCAGGAGACGCAGCAATGAGTCCCGCCGCCACTGTGCTTCCGGGCGTCACCGGTTCGCCGATTGATAGTTAGCTAGCGTTGCGCTGTCTGCGCACGTTGTCAGTGCGTATGCGTCAGCACCAGGAGAGCACGCTTGAGATCTCCCAGTGGCTTGAGCAGCAACCGCTTGTGCGCCTGAGTGTGGGCTGCGAGCAGGTGCCCGACCTTCTGCGCGATCTCGAGCGAGCCTTGTAGCGCGTCGCGGACCTTGAAACGATGGCGGCCAGCCTGGAGCCTGAGACAGCCTCTGCCGAGGCGGTTGTCGAGGCGGTGGCCAAGGCGGTGGGGCCTGCTAATGACGTTCGTGTTAGCCAGATCGGCTTGAGTTGATTACGGTTCCGCCGCATCTCTGTTAGCTGAGCCCGCCATGATCCATCCCACTGCTGTCGTGCATCCGTCGGCCCAATTGGCGGCCGACGTCCGCGTTGGCGCCTATTCCATTATCGAAGCGGGTGTCGGCATTGCCGCTGGAACGCGGATCGCAGAGCACGTCGTTGTGCGCTGCGGCACGGACCTTGGCGAGAACTGCGAGATCGACAGTTTTGTGCAGATCGGTGGCCAGCCGCAGATGCTCGGTTGTGAAGCGATCGTCGGTGGCGTGACCATTGGCGCGCGCACGGTGTTGCGCGAAGGCGTGACGGTTAACAAGCCAAGCAAGCAGGGCGGCTCGACCACGGTGGGGGAAGATTGCTTCTTAATGGCCAACAGCCACGTTGGCCATGACTGCCAAGTGGGTGCGCAAGTGACGCTGGCGAACAACGTCATGCTGGCTGGCCATGTGCACGTCGGAGCCGGCACATTCATTGGCGGGGGCGCGGGCGTGCATCAATTCGTTCGCGTCGGGGCCCGCGCGATGATCGCCGGCAACGCCTCGATTTCGTACGACATCCCACCGTTTGCGATGGCTGCCGAACGCAATGAGGTCCGCGGCCTGAACTTCGTCGGCTTGCGTCGCAGCAAGACGCCGAGCCCGGTGGTGTCCGATCTCAAGCGCGCTTACCACGCGATCTACAGTGGTTCCGGCGATTTGCGCCAGCGGGCCGAGACGGCGATCGAGCAGCGTGAGTGCGGCCTTGAGAGTGCCGGCTTGGAGTTCTTGCAGTTCTTCGTCGGTGGCCAGCGCGGCTTCGCGCGACCACGTTCGTCCTGAGGCGCCTCACCGCCGTTTGACGGCGCCTCACCGCCGTTTGACGAACAGCGACGTCACGAAGCCAACAACGAGCACGCCGACTAGGCCGACGACGTTGTACCAAAGGAACTCGATCTTGACGGTGTTGTGCACCAGCAATACCGCGCCCATGCCGCCCAGCAACCCGAGCGCCCCAGCGAGGTCGCCAGCTCGTCGCATAAACAGCGCCATCACGAAGATGCCGAGCAGGCTGCCGTAGAACCATGAACCGACCTGGTTGATCATTTCGATGATCGAGCCACCGCCGGCAAAGAACAGGGCCGTGAACGTCGCAACCACTCCCCAGAACAACGTCGTGAACTTGCCGACGCGCAGCGCGTGGGCCTCACTGCAGTCTGGTCGGATCCAACGGCGATAGATGTCAATGACGGTGGCACCGCTGAGCGAGTTGAGCACCGAGTCGATGCTGGACATCGCGGCTGCGAAGATCGCCGCGATAATCAGTCCGAGCAGCAGCGGCGGCATCTCGGCGAGGATGTAACGACAGAAGATGTCGTTGGTGTCCTTGCTGTCGACGGCCTTGCCGTCCTTGACTTCGTCGGTGACCAGGACGCGGGCGCGCTTGCGAACGTTGTCGACCTCGGCGACCGCGGTTTGGTAGCGCCCCAAGGCCACTGGGTCGGCGGTGACTCCGCCTTCGACCTTCGCCAACGCCAGCATGCTGGCTTTGCGCTCGGCGTGCGCCGTCTCGAACTCGACCTGTAGCGGTGCGATGCGTGCTTCAAACTCGACACTCTGTGCTACCGCGATCTGGTCGCTGTTGAACAGCATCGGTTGCGGCGTGACGGTGTAGAACATCCACATCAACACGCCGAGCAGCAGCACGAACGCCTGCATTGGCACCTTGGCGAACGCGGACAGCAACAGGCTCTTCTTGCTCTCGTCGGCGTTCTTGCTGGTCAGTAATCGCTGCGCCTGGCTGTTGTCGCAGCCGAAGTAGCTCAGGTGTAAGAACACGCCGCCGAACACGCCGGCCCACACATTGTACTTCTGCTCCCAGAAGCTGGGGTCGCCGATGCCTGCGGCGATGGCCGCGTGGGTGCGCGGCACCAGACCAGTATTCTCCGGGATGATCTCCAATGCGCCGAGCTTGTCGGCAGCGCCGGCCAGTTCGAGCACCTTGCCGAAGCTGCCGAGTTGCGGCACGAGTTCCCACAGCAGCATGCCGAATACGATCACCAGGCCGACCAGGATGACGACCATCTGCTTGACGTCGGTCCAGATTACTGCCGTGACGCCGCCGACCATCGTGTAGGTCGTGGTCAGCACGCCGATGATGACCACGGCGACGACCAAGTCGATGTTGAGGATGGCACTGAGGGCGATCGACGGGGCGTAGATGACGGCGCCGAGCGCCAAGCATCGCGAGCACAGGAAGATCAGGCTCGCCAGCGTGCGCGACATCGGGCCGAAGCGCTCTTCGAGCAGTTGGTACGGGGTCAGCACATTCCGGCTGCGGAAATACGGCACCAGGAAGATGCACAAGATCACCATCGCGAACGGTAGACCGAAGTAGCTCTGCACCAGGCCCATGCCACGTTCGTGGCCCTGGCCGGTGGTGCCGATCACGGTGATCGCGCTCGCCTGGGTCGCCATGATCGACAGGCCGGCAGCCCACCACGGGATCTTTCGGCCGCCCGCGTAGTAGCCCTCGAGATCGGTGGCGCCGCTGCGCCGGCGCACGCCGTCCCAGACGACGTAGCTAATGAAGGCGAAGAATACGATCCAGTCGAGGGTGCCCATGCTGTGATCCTCAGCTCTGCACGTTGAAGGCTTGCGAGAACCAGTAGAGCAGCGCCATCACCAGAACGGCGAGCACGCAGCACAAGGTGTAGATTCGCGCCCAACTGCCTAGCGGCGGGCGATCTGGTTGGGTGCCTTCCTCAGTGCTGTCAGCCATCTCGTTAAGCGAACCGCGCATCGCCCGCGAGATCCATAGTGCTAGCTGTTCTTGCTGCGTCCCGTTCGTGCACTATGCTCGCCACGCCCGATGAACGATCCGATCATAGACGACCTCAACGAAGAACAGGCCGCTGCCGTCATGCACGGCACAGGCCCCTTGATGGTGCTGGCGGGCGCCGGCTCGGGTAAAACCCGCGTCGTGACGAGGCGGATTGCCCGTTTGATGCGCGATGGGGTGGAGTCACGCCAGATTCTGGCGATGACGTTCACCAATAAGGCCGCTGGCGAGATGGCCAAACGAGTGGAGGAACTCGGCTCCGGCTACGTGCGCGTCGCCACGTTCCACTCGGCGTGTGCGCGGTTTCTGCGTAGCGACGGCTATTTGCTCGGCTTCCAACCAGACTTTTCGATCTACGACACGAAGGATCGTGACTCGCTGATTAAGGAACTGATGGCCGACATGCATGTGTCGACCAAGGAAGCGAAGCCTTCGATGATCGGGTCGATGATCAGCCGGCTGAAGAACGCGGCGTTGACGCCGTCGGACGGCATGATGTCGGGCAGCGATGTCGGTCGCCTGGTCGAGCGCTTGTGGGGGCCATACCACGAACGCATGCGCAAGGCGTCGGCGATGGACTTCGACGATCTGCTGGGCAACTTCCTGCAGATCCTGCGCGAGCACCCGGCCGTCGCAGAGCAATACCAGACGCGCTTCCCGTGGCTGCTGGTCGATGAGTTTCAGGACACCAACCGCGTGCAGTATGACCTGCTCAAGTTACTGTGCCCGCCGCCCGGCAACATGTGTGTCGTCGGCGATCCGGACCAGTCGATTTATGGCTTCCGCGGTGCCGAGGTGCGCAACATTCTCGACTACGAGAACGACTACGACCCGTGCAAGGTCGTGCGTCTCGAGCAGAACTACCGCAGCACCGCCAACATCCTGCGCGCTGCCGAGACGGTCATCGCCAATAACACTAGTCGTCTCGATAAGCGTCTGCGCACCGACGAGCCGCCTGGTGCTTCGCTGTTGCGCTTGAAGGCCTCGGGGGCCACCGAAGAAGCGGCGACAATCGTTGATCGCATCAAGGACCTCGGCGAAGAAGGCGTCGGTTTCGAAGAGGTCGCGATCTTCTACCGCGCGCACTGGTTGTCACGCGGCCTCGAACAGGCGCTCAAGGATAAGGGCGTGCCATACGAAATCGTCGGCGGCCAGACCTTCTTCGAACGGCGTGAGATCAAAGACCTACTCGCCTACTTGCGCGTGCTTGCGAATCCTCTCGATGAGGTCAGCATGAAGCGCATCGTCAACGTGCCGCCGCGCGGCCTCGGCAAGATCTCGCTGGAAAAGCTGCAGGCCGCGGGCTTTGCCGAAGGCATGTCGTTGCGCGAAGTAGTCGGTGAGTCATCGATGCATAGCATGCTCGGCGCTAAGGCTCGCAAGGGGCTGAAGGAGTTAGCGGAGACGCTCGAGAAGGCGCAGGCAGCCGCACAATACGGTGCGCATGCTGCACTCAAGGTCATTCTGGATGGCTCGAGATACGTGCTGCATGCAACCAGCTTTGGCGACGCCGAGGATACGGCGCGTGAAGATAATATCGCCGAGTTGGTCAGTGACACCGTGCAGTTTGATGCCGCGCCCGCGGTTGAAGAAGACGATGGCGGTCCACCGGCTGACGGCTTGCCCGGCTACTTGCAGCACGTTTCGTTGCTGACGTCGGCCGACAAAAAAGATGAAGGTCCGGCTGTGCGCATGATGACTGTGCACGCCGCCAAGGGCCTTGAGTTCCATCACGTGTTCGTGGCAGGTCTCGAAGAAGGCGTGTTCCCGAGCATACGTTCCGTCGACGATCCCGAAACTCTCGAAGAAGAGCGCCGTCTGATGTATGTCGCGCTGACGCGGGCTCGGCGCACGCTGATGTTGAGTTCGGTCCGCGATAGAATGGTCAACGGCAGCATGGAGACGATGCGGCCGTCGCGCTTCCTGCGTGAGATCCCTAAAGAACTGCTAGAGAGCTACACGCCATCGTGGCGTCGTTACGACATCGACGAGCAAAGCTCGCACAGCACCGGCTGGAGTGTGACGCCCGACCCGGAAGCGCTCGAAGGGTTGCAGAAGGGTGTGCGGGTGCGTCACGATCTCTATGGCAGTGGTGTCGTTCGGCGCCTTTCGGGACGTGGCATGACGGCGCGCGCCATCGTTCGATTTGATGACGGTGTCGAACGTGAGTTCGTGCTCGAATACGCAGGCCTACAGTTGCTCGAAGATATGGAGTTCTAGGCCGGTGCAATCTTGAATACCCCCGACGACTTGTTGACCGACTTTGATGCGTTGCTGCAACGCACGCAAACCGAGGCACCCGATCTGCTCTCCGAAATGCGCGCGCGCCTCGATGAGGTGATCGCCAATCGCACGGTTGAACCCGCAACCTCGGCAGAAGAAGGTTGGCATGGACTGATCGGTGAGTGCCCTGCGATGCTCGAACTGCGACGCTTCATTGAGAAGTTCGCGAAGGCGAGCGCGCCGGTCTTGATCACCGGCGAGAGCGGCACTGGCAAAGAGCGTGTCGCCCAGGCGGTACACGAGATCAGTCGCCGTTCGAAGCAGGCGTTCGTGGCCGAAAACTGTGCTGCGATTCCGGCGACATTGTTGGAGTCGGTGTTGTTTGGTCACAAGCGAGGGGCCTTCACCGGTGCTGTCGCCGACCATCCTGGTCACTTCGTTTCGGCGCACCGCGGCACGATCTTTCTGGACGAGATAGGTGAGATGCCGTTGCCGATGCAGGTCAAACTGCTGCGCACGTTGCAGGAGGGTGAGGTGCGCGCGGTCGGCGACACCAAGGTGCGCAAGGTCGACGTGCGTGTCATCGCAGCGACCAATCAGGACCTCGAAAAGGCGGTCAAGGAAGGCCGTTTCCGCGAGGATCTCTATTTCCGAATCAACGTGCTGCGGTTGTCGATGCCACCGTTGCGCGATCGTGGCGACGACATCGCGGTGCTGGCTCGTCGTTTCCTCGCCGTGGCCGTGGCGCGAACGGGTCGCCCGTTGACGTTGTCCGATCAAGCGATCGAGGTCATGCTCGCGGCGAGGTGGCCTGGCAACGTGCGTCAGTTGCAGAACGAAATGCAGCGGTTGTCGGCGTTGGCAGACGGGCCCAACATCAAGCCCAGTGAGTTGTCGCCTGAGTTGGCTAAGGGAACCAGGAAGTCATAGCGATGACTTGCGACATCGTGCTCGCGACGCATAACGCGCGCTGGATCCACACTTCGTTTGGTTTGCGCAGCTTGCGTGCCAACCTCGGCGCGCTGCGGGAACGTAGCGAGATCTTGGAGTTCCAACTCAGTGATTGGGCAGCCGATGTTGTCGAACAGGTGTTGGCTAAACAGCCGCGCATCGTTGGCATTGGCGTCTACGTCTGGAATGCCACGCAAGCTCTGCAGGTCGTGCGCACACTTAAGCAGGTCGCAAAAGACACGGTTGTGGTCATCGGCGGTCCCGAGGTTAGCCACGAAGCTGACCAGCAGGAGATCTGTGCGCTCGCGGATCACGTTGTTCAGGGTGAGGCGGATGTGGCGTTCCGCGAGTTGTGCGAGCAGTTGTTGCGGGGTGAGGCGCCGGCTAAATTTGTTGAGGCCAAGACGCCGCACTACACCGATCTGCAGTCGCCCTACGACGAATACACCGACGCAGACATCGCGCACCGCATTATCTACGTCGAGAGCTCGCGCGGTTGCCCGTTCACTTGTGAGTTCTGCTTGTCGGCGCTCGACGTACCGGTGCGCAAACCAGAACTCGAACTGTTCCTCGAGGCGATGCAGCGGCTGCTCGACCGCGGCGTGCGCCACTTCAAGTTTGTTGATCGTACCTTCAATCTCGGCATCGAAAGCTCAGCGCGCATCCTGCGCTTCTTCCGCGAGCGGTGGGTGAAGGGCATGTTCTTGCACTTCGAGCTGATTCCAGATCGTCTGCCCGAGGCGTTGCGAACCGAGATCGCGGCGATGCCAGCAGGCGGCCTGCAGTTTGAGATTGGCGTGCAGACTCTCGATGATGCGACTAGCGAACGGATCTCGCGCCGGCAGAACGTCGCCAAACTCGAAGAGAACGTTCGCTGGTTGCGCGCCAATACGTCAGCGCATCTGCACGTCGACCTGATCGTCGGTTTGCCGGGTGAGCACGAAGCGAGTTTCGCGCGCGGTTTCGACCAATTGTGGGCGCTCGGTCCGCACGAGATCCAAGTCGGCATCCTGAAGCGCTTGCGCGGCACACCAATCATTCGTCATGACGTTGAGCACGCGATGGCCTACGCGCAGCAACCGCCGTACGACGTGCTGCAAACCGCGGCGATGCCGTTCGCGACGATCCAACGGTTGAAGCGCTTCGCGCGGTTCTGGGAGATCGTCGCCAACCGCGGCAATTGGACCGAGACGTTGCCGTTGTTGTTGCAGGGCGATTCAGCGTTCGCTCAGTTCGCCGAGTTCTCCACGTGGTTGTTCGAGCGAACGGCGGCGCCGACCAACATCGCGCTCGTCAAGTTGGCGCGGTGGTTGTGGCAGTGGTTGGTCGAGCACCGCGAACTCGACGAAGCGCTAGTCGGTGCGGCGATGATGCGCGACTACACGCGCTGTGGTCGCAGTGACTTCCCGGAGTGCTTGCTGCCGTTTGCTCAAGGCAAGTCCGCTCAGGCTAAGCCATCTCAAGCCAATTCCGGTGAGCGTCAGGATCCGGTGGGCGGCGTCGGTGCATCGCGTCAAGCCCGCCACGGCATCTAACTGCCGAGACTCTTCGTCCGTTCTGCTCGTCCGTTTTACTGGTCGAGCGCGCGCTGCAGGATCGCGACCGCTTCACGCACGGCCGTGCGCAGGTTCTCTGCTTCGGCACCAGCAGCCGATTGGATCTGGCGAACGGCATCGAGAACCTTGTTCTCAATCGAACCGTCGTCGGTGGACCGGTCGTTGCGCACGCTGCGCGTGTGACCTGTGGTCGCTCGTTCCAGCGTCATCGCTGCCTGGACGGTTGGCTTCGGCGCCTTCGGGGCGCGTGGCTTCACTGTCGCCAGGCCGAGGATTACCTTGGCCGAGTGCAGGGCGCGCCCAGCCATCGGGATTCCGTGCAGTCGGGCTTCGTCGCGGAAATCCGGTAGGCCAAGTGCCGGGTTGCTGTGCAGTTTGTGCAGGCAGAACAGCACGCTGTCCTTCTGGCCGGGATACCGCAGGCGGAGATTTGCCAGGATGCCATCCCAGGAATCGTTGGTGGCGGGGGCTTCGGTGGAGAACTCGGTCACGGGAATCAGGGTGTTTGGGCCGGAAAACGGGCTGCTGGCCCGGGGTGGGACAGTGTTATCGCAGAGACTGTGGCCCCGTGGCGGCCCCCCGTCAACTGGCTGTCTGGCCAGCGAAAGGGCCATACGGGTCGAGATCTTGGCTAAGTTCTGCTTCTACTCGGGTTGCCTACTTGGTTTGAGCCGATACAGTCTCCGTATCAAGGCTGCCTGCCCAAGACAGCCCAAGCCGCATTTTTGCGGCGATCCCGGAGGATAGAAATTATGTTGCGACCACTTTTTGTGACCGTCCTCAGTGCGGCCATGGCCATCGTGCTGGCTCGCCCTGCAGCCCCACAGTGATGAAGCGGTGGTGGCGGGTCCAGTTGGGCCCCACGTGGTGCAGGTGCTGCAGCTCCTTCGGCTCCTTCCGGAGGCGGTGCTCGAGGTGGAGGTATTCCTCTCGATTTCACTCGCGGTCGGACAGCTAAGGAAATGCTGAAGGTTGAGTGGACCTACCCGGTCTACAAGCCGACGACTCCGAGGCGCAAGCCGGGCGAACGCACGGTTGCCAAGGAAGTCGATCGCGCGCTGCCGATCGAGCAGGCGTACATGCTGGTTGCCGATGGCGACAAGCGTCCGCTCTTGATCATGCGCGAGTGCGAACTTTGCAAGGGCACGGACCACGCTGTGTTGAGCCGCACGCTCAGCAACGAGCAAACGGTTCTGCTGACGCACTGGTTCCGCTGCGTCAAGCTGCCGCCAAACGTACTCACTGAGAAGCACCCCTTCTTCAACCTCTTTAAGAAGGGCGAGAAGCAAAAGAAGGTGCCGCACTTGTTCTTCGCTGATCCGAATGGCGACCACAAGATCGCGCTGCCCGGTGACCAGTCGCAGTCCGAGTTGTGGAAGGTGATGTTCACCTACCTTGACCGTTGCTACGACGAGAACGCCAAGGCTGCGATTAAGCAGTTGCGCAAGGTTCTCGGCAGCTACGACAAACTCGATGCTGCAGAGCAGTTGATCCGCAGTCGCATTGACAAGGAGATCGAGAAGAACGGTCCCAAGTCGAAGAAGCTGAAGAAGTTCGACAAGGACCTCGCCAAGGTCGCTGGGCAACGCGAGAAGCTTCGCGCCCAGGAAAAGGAGCTTCGCGATCTCGCTCTGAAGGCCCCGGTCGAGCCGGAGCCAGAAACGGCGAACCAACAGTAAGGCTAATAAGCTGCAGTAACCTTGAGTTGCTGATCGCATAGCGAGGGTGTCGGACTTGTTCCTGCGCCCTCGTTTTGCGTACCGACCATGGCGTGCGCTGTGTTTCCTCCATGCTTCCAAGAGCCCTTGCCGCAACCTCGCTCGCTGGCGACGATGCGGTCGACTTCGTTCGCGCACCCCACTTACCCGCCACGATGCTGTCACTAACCAAACGCTCGCTGCTCCACGTCCTACTGATCTGGGTTTCCGCCTGTGTGCCGCTGTTGGCGCAGAAGAAGGACGACGACGAGATCAAGAAGCTCAAGAAGGGCGATCCCTACACCAAAAAGGATCCCGCTGCGATGAAGGCGCTCGGTGTGGATGGCTACGGACCGTTCACCTGGGCCGACCACTACACGACGGCCGACATCGACAAGGTGCTCGGTGAGGGGCGCATGTTGTGGATGGAGACCGAGCACTTTCGGCTCGGCTTCAACCTGAAAACCTCGCCGTGGCCGGAGGTGTCCGCGGAACGCAAGGCGGTTGTCGCCGAGTGCAAAGCGCTCAATAAGAAATGGCGCAAGTTCCCTTCTAAGCCGAAGAAGCTCGGCCCGTGGATTCGGGTGCACCTGTATGCCCAGCGTTGCGAGCGCGCGTATGCCGAGTTCTCTGAGTTGGTCGGGATGACCGACAAGACGTTCGCCCAGAAGTCCAAGACGCTCGGCAAAGGGCCTTATCTTGGTTTGCCGGACAAGCTCTTGCTGATGATGTTCCAGAAGAAGTCGGACATGGCGCGCTACATGACCCGCTTCTGCAGCGACACCAAGGCCGACGATTCGATGCGCTACTTTCATGACAAGACCGGTCAAATGGTCTTGTGCATCTCGCAAGAGGGCATGGACGGCTTTGATGCGCCTGGTCTGCACGGCCACATGATCTATGCGTTGTGGCAGAACATGCTCAATGGCTACCGCGGCTACTTCTACCCGCTGCCGATGTGGTTCTCGACCGGCATCGCGCACTACTACTCACGTCAGATTAAGACGCAATACGTCAACGCGCGCATCTCAGATACCGAGTCGGTTGATCGCGACAGCCAGAACAAGTGGGCGTTGAAGGTGCTAAAGCGCAGCAAGCACGAGGGCGCTACGTTGTCATTCGACCAGTTGGCCGCGCTCGACGATTGGGAGACGTATGGATTTCATGCCCACATGCAGAGCTGGTCGCGCATCGACTACTTGATGCATCTCGACAAGTCGAAGGTTGGGTTGATGATCGACAAGCTGAAGAGCGTGCCGGGGAGTGGCAATTGGGATGCCCAGGGCAAGCAACTGCAGAAGATGCTGCCGAAGCTGCTGTTCAACGTGTTCGATTTGGACGGCGAGACGTTCGATGCCGATTGGCGCAAGTGGGTGCTGAAGACCTATCCAAAGCGCAAGTGACAACTACGCCTGCGTCTCCGCCCTGCCGCGAAACCTAGCCTGACCCCAACGAAACTAAGCCCGTGCAAATCACTATCGTCATGGCCGTCGCTGGAGCCGGCGCATTGGGTGCCGTGAGTCGATACCTGCTGACGCTGGGGTTGCGGCAAGTTTGGAGCGAGTCGCCGTGGCCGGTCGCCGTGGTGAACCTCGTCGGGTGCTTTGGCTTTGGCGTCTGTTGGGCGATTGCCCAAGGAGCACTTGTGCCTGGTCGCACACCCGGCCCGGTCGCAACCGCAATTCTGGTCGGCTTCTTCGGGGCGTTTACGACCTTCTCGGCGTTTGCCCTCGACGGCCATCTGTTGCTGTCCGAGCGCAGGTTTGGCCTCTTCGCGGTCAACATGTTGGTGCAGAACGGTCTCGGCATACTCGCGTTGTGGTTGGGCATGCTATCCGGTGGTACGCGATCGTGACGCAACCGTGACGCAACCGCTCCTTCTGCGGACGGGGCGTTGATACGATGGCTACGCTTGTTTCTCAGGTTGCCGCACATGCGTCTACTGTCAATCTTACTCGTTGTGCTACTTGCGATGTTCGGCATCGGTCTTGGCCTGACCGTCATGTGGAACAGTTCGGCGGGCCTGGCATCTACTGGTGCTTCGATGCCGGCAATCCTCGGGGGCAAACCGCAGGGCCACGTCTATTGCTGCGCCGCTGGTGAGCCGTCCGACGTCAATCCGTTCACCTGCTACGATCCGCTCGGTCGGCGCCTGGTGTTGGCCTACACGCACGACACGTTGCTCGACCGTGATCCGAAGACGGCGGAACTGCGACCTGCGTTGGCGGAAGAGTTCGAGGTCTCAGCAGATGGCTCGACATGCACGTTCACGGTGCGCGAGGGGGTTGTCTTTGCCGATGGTACGCCGGTCACGATGGCCGACGTCTTGTTTGGTTGGGAGTTAGCCAAGGCGGGCCACCTGCAACTTGGTTACATCGGGCAGGGGTTTCAGCGCGTCGCCAAGGTCGACTCGTTGGATGACCGCCGCTTCCGAGTGCACTTTAAAGACCGCCACTTCGCAGGCCTTGCCGCAGTCGGTCTCGGTTGGATCGTTGCCAAGAAGGAGTTCTTTGTTGGTCGTGTGCAGCGCGCGCTCGATGGCAATGAGGCCATGCCTGCTGTGGATTCTGAGCGCTTCGCGACGTTGCTCGGCCAAGTTAACGAAGAATGTGGTCCGGGTACGGGCCCGTATTCGTTGCGCAACGATCCGGGTGGCGAGCGCAACTGGCGTCGTCGCCAAGAACTGTTGTTGACGCGTAACGAACGTTCTTGGCGTCGTTCCTTGCGGCCCGGCACGTGGAATTTTGGGAGCATGCGCATTCTTTGCCGTGATCAGGCGGGAGCGCAGAACGCATTGTTGCGCGGCGAAGTGGATTGGTTCTCGGGACCCCAGCTTGATCAGTTGTTGGCGTCGCAGGCGAAGCTCGCCAGCAACTATCAGAAGTTCGTCTACGACTACCCCGAGCTAGGTTGCTATCGCATCATTTGGAACTGCACGAAGAAGCCTTTCGATGATGGTCGAGTGCGTCGAGCGATGGGCATGCTTGTCAATCGGGCCGAAGTCGAGAAGGTCTTTGCCGGCAGTGCTAGGCCGGCGACGGCGCATGCAAAAATTGGTTCGCGTGCCTATCCAGACGTCGAGCCGCTGCCGTTCGACCCACAGGGTGCGCGAAAGCTGCTGCGCGACGCGGGTTTCGATCCTGCAACCGGCAAGCCGTTGCGCATGACGTTGCTGACCTATCAGGGGCATGAGCCGACCCGTCGCGTCGTGGAATTGTTCGCGGGTGCCGCTAAGCAGGCTGGGATAGAGCTCGAGGTGCACGCCCGCGAGTCCTCCGGAGTTGTCGCTGAGAAGAAACGCAATCAGTGGCACGGTCTACTGCAGCTTCAATACTTCGAGGCATGGGGGGACCCGCACCGGTTCTTGCATAGCTTGGGTCTTGAGAACGAGGGCAAGTGGTCGCATCCGGAAGCGGACCGCTTGGCAACCGTGGCTAGGCTGGAACTCGATGCCGATCGCCGCGCCGACTTGTGGCGTGAGTTGCACGAACTTGCACACCGCGAACAGCCTGTGACGCTGATCGTGCATCCGTTGGCATCGATGTTGTTTAACAAGAACATCGAAGACTGCACCCCGGGCCCGCTCGGCTTGAAGCCGAACCACGCCTGGGTCGCGCCCGAGCATCAGCGCAAGTAAGCAAGCGGTCATGGTGCTAGCTGCCGGCAAGTTGGCGGCAGTGGCGTTAAGCCACTGCAAGTCGATCCTTTCGTGATCATCGATGTCGCCCCAGGTCTTGCTCGTCGGAGCGCTGGCGCCGGCGATTACCCAGGCGCGGCGCGAGCACTCGCGCCTCCGCGCAGCCGCGCGCATTCACGGTTGTTGATGCATTGCGCGGCAAGTCGCTGCATCAAATCCCGTTATCCGTTAGTTTGTGCAGCATGAGATTCCTTGCACCAGTGATTGCTGTCGTCGCATTGGTTGCGAATCTTGCGGCGCAGGACCTGCCCTACAAAGAAGGCAACGTCGATGCGTTCCTGCATGCGGCGCGCGCCAATGGCCGACCCGCGATTGTCTTGTTTAACTTTGACGCCAAGTCGGGTTGATGAGGAATCAAGAATGCGGGAGCCGTGTTGCTCCCGTCCCAACAACTGCGCGATCTCGCGAAGACGTTCGACATTTGCTTGTCGGGTAAGCAATCGCCGGCGAATTGCGACGTCCGTTACCGCCAGCTCTACTGGTTGATGGTGTTCGATGCGAAGGGCGAACTGCGAAGCGCGTGCAAGCTTGGCGAACAGCTCGGCGTTGTAACCAAGCAGGGCTTTGATGTGCCGAACGCGTTCGTTGAGATCGTTGAGGCGGGATCCCGCTCGAAGACGACGCTCGCGGGCTTGAAGCGCGCCTACGTCGAGTCGCGCGGTTCCCTCGCGTCGTTCGAAGCGCTGCGCGAGAAGCTTGACGAAGTGCATGGCGTTGGCCAGATGGGCATCGCTGCCTTCCTCGCCGAGACTGCTGATAAGACCAAGGATCCCGTGCTGTCGCGCGCGCGTTCGCTGCTCATCGAAGCACATGCTTGCTCGCACCAAGTGATCAACTACGGCGCGTTCTCTCGCTTGCGCCAAGGTTTGGTCGAGTTTATCGACGAACACCCGAGCCATGCGTTCACCCCGAAGTTGCTGCAGCCGTTGCTCGACACTGGTCTCAAATACTCATTCGACATCGGAGTCAAGTGTCGTTCGTATGCCAAGCAGTGGTCGGGCGGTGACGTTAGCGAGGCCCGTAGTGAACTCGTCGTCGCGCTGAACAAGCAAGTCGCCATCAAGTTGCAGAAGGCCAACAAGCAGTTGGCCGAACTCAAGCCGACTGCCTACGCGCGGCCGCAGTTGCTCGCGGTGGTCGGCGATGCGAAGGGGCTCCTTCAGGCCATGGAAACGACCAAGTCCTACGGCGTGTTCCGTCCGATCCACGCCGAGTGGCGGCGCGAAGCCGAGGCGAAAGCGAAACTGAGTTCCAGCAAGTAGCTGTGACCGCTTGGAGTCGCAATGCGAACCTGGCTAGGCTCGCATTGCGGCCTGAAGCGTGTGCCCTGCAAGCAACGCCAAGGGCAGCGCATCGTGACCGGGTGCCGGCAAGCCCGGCGGATCCCGCAAGCCGACCTTCGCCCGCATCGCCTCAGAGCGGGCTGCAGCCCAGGGCCAGAAGCTCAATCAAGCGATGGGCGACGTCTGCGAGTCGCGGCATCGTGTCGCCGTAGGCAGCGACACGCTCGCCCAGAAGATCCTCGTCGACAAGGGCGTCTGGGACGAAGGCGACGATCCGAAGGCCATCGCCGAGCGAGTGACCGCCGATAGCCGAGGAGCCTTCGAGGCCGAACTCGCGGTCCGGGTGTCGCACGCGCTCTGATCAAATCGATCGGAACGGGTCCACGTAAAGACGCGATCGACAGGCGTTTGCAAGCAGTGCTAAATGGTGGAG
>CALCZA010000139.1 GCA_937906475.1 uncultured bacterium | reverse complement strand
AGTGGGCCGCCTCACGTGGGCGCAATGACGTGCATGCTCAAATAGCAAGTGGTGTCGCGCCGTCACATGTCTCCTACGACCGCCATCTCACTCCGCAAGAGTTTGATCGTCATGTCGCCGAATGCGAGCTCTTGGTGGCGCATGCGGGCACGGGTTCGATCTTTACGGCACTCAAGTTCCAGCGACCCCTGATTGTAATGCCGCGCCGCGCGGACCTGGGAGAGCATCGCAACGAGCATCAAATGGCGACGGCCAAGCACTTCGCAACGATCACAAACGTGAGGGTTGCAATGGACGAGAGCGAACTAGCCGCCGCACTGGATCAACTCGACAGTATTAAGTCTGGCCTGGTCGTCTCGCCATGGGGATCTGGCGAGTTGATAGACGCGGTTAAGCGGTTTATCGGCGGCAAGTAGTGAGTGGGTGAGCCGTGGATGCCGGCGCTATGTCTGCTTGTTCTGGCTCGTTCGGATGTGCTCGAGAAGCCGTTTGACCTCATGATCAATGTTGTGCAGAGCACGCACTTGAGTGCGCCCATGAGCCCCCATTTCATCAAGCACACGAGTCTCGCACTCTAATGCTGCCTGCATCGATTCCGCCAGCCGGGCGGTATCACCGGCCGGGACCAGCCATCCATTCTTGTGATCCTCAACTAGCTCTGGGATGCCGGCGATGATAGTCGTGATGACCGGGCGGCCAACTGCGAGCGCTTCCATGATCACCACCGGCAAGCCCTCGGCAAAGCTCGGCAGGACGAGTGCCCGCGCCGCCAGTAGTTCGTCGCGCACCTCAGTTGATGAGAGCCATCCCGTGATGCGTACCATTGCGCGCAAATCTAGTTCGTCGATTCGCTGTTCAATGTGTGCACGCATTTCGCCGTCGCCTGCGAGCACGAGTTCGAACTCTCCAATCTCATCTCTTACTAGTGCGGCGGCCTCCAGTAATAATAGTTGGCCTTTTTGTGCGTTTAAGCGACCAACGCAGATGAGTCGGCGGCGGGTTGATACGGGTTGTGCCGCGCTCTCGAGAAATTTGGCATCGAGTCCGCAGCGCACCACGCGAACCTTGCTCCAATCCTCATGGCTGATCCAGCGAAAGAGCTGGCTCCGGCAATAGCTTGTAATCGCCACAACAAAGGCAGCATGCCGAGCCTTGCTGGCGAACCCTAAGATGGTCGCCTTATCGAACTCGTCAGGGCCATGCACGGTGAAGCTGTAAGGAGGTCCTCCCATGCGGCGACACAGCATCGCTACCGCCGTCGGGTTCGTGCCGAAGTGTGCATGCACATGATCGATGTGATGCTTTCGAGTCATTCCGAGGAGCACGCAAGCCTCTGCGAGATACGCGAAATGCCGCGCAAGTCCACGGTCCGAGCGACGCCCCAGAAGCCATGTGCTGCGCAGGCCTGTGAAGAACCGGACGGGGCGCGTGGCGGCAGTGCGTATGAGCGCAGGCAGCAGCCGCATCATCGCCGACGCGCGCGTGCTACCCAGGATTGAGTGAGTCTTCGCGGCCTCTGAAGCGTCATCAGGATCGACGAGTGGGAGTGCCGGCGGCTGAACAGAGACCCGAAGGATGTAGTGACCCTGCCTCTCGGCCGCCAGTAGCTCTCTCCGAACGAAGCTGTGGCTTGTCTTGGGATACTGGCTGACGAGATATGCGATGTTCATTGGTCGTTGGCTGCGGGTAACAGCACGCGATCGAGTCGCGCCATCTAGGCACGCTAGAGTGACAAACTACGACACTTTGGCTGCTCATGTGCCACAAGAAACTGGCGGCATACCAGCGTCCCGGTTGGGCATCGCGGGGAAGACGAACCAAGTCCGCTGACGCGCGGTGAAGGTTGCTGCTTCAGGAGTAGTAAATGGTCGCGGTTGGCGCGTGCCACTCGCCTGATTCGCTGAGCCTTGGACTGACTGGTTGTTGACGCGCTAATGTAATGCTAATAAATCGCAGTGACTAAGTATCAGTTGCCGCTAGTTTGTCTATTTATACTCAATTATCTTGCGCTCACCCTTGGCGGCCCGCCGAATGTGAAATCGCAAGAACCCCTGTGCCTGAGCAAACTTGCCAAGAGTCACAAGCCGTGCATATAGGCCTGCATCCCTCCATCTATGTCCGGCCGCTCGGCATGCCGAGAATATACGAAAGTATAATAAACCGTAGAGCAGGAGTATTGCAACGCTCCAGCCAAGTGTTGGGACAAGTAGCGCAATCGTAATAATCGGGATGCCTAAGCCCCATGCGACATTGGATATCACATCTCGGCGGTTCAGTTTTTCGGGTTGCTTGCCGTAGCGATGATAGCCTTCCGCGTATGCGTAGCCAGCGCGCACATTGCGCCGCCACCACTGGGAGAACTTAGTTATCTGGGCGTCATGGCGCGTCATCTCGCTATCGGTTCTCCATATGCGATGGCCCAATCGACGCAGCCGAAGACACATTTCCGGTTCTTCCCCAGCAATCAATGTCTCATCGTAGCCGCCGACTTCCTCCACTGAGGTTACGCGCATGAGCGCATCTCCACCACAGGCGACAGTCTCTCCAATTGGCGTGTTCCACTCCATGTCACACAACAGGTTGTATGGAGTCTCCCTGGGTGCCATCTCGCGGCGGCGACCACAGACAACGGCCACTCTGCGGTCTTCTTCGAGAACCTTCAGGCTGGCATGAATCCAGTTCTCGTCGAGTTCACAGTCTCCGTCGATAAACTGCACCAGATGAAGTTTAGGCCGCTGCTGCTGCAATCGCGTGAAGCCCGCGTTGCGCGCGCGTGCAGCCGTAAACGGAATCGACATGTCTAGTTCGACAACATCACAGCCATTGTCGCGCGCAAACTGGACACTTCCGTCGTTCGATCCAGAATCAACATATACGACCATGCCTACTCCGGCCGGAAGCGAGCGAATGCAACGCTTCAGTCGTTCGCCTTCATTACGGCCGATAGCTACAATGGCGACATCTCTTATCGTGTGTCGATGCTCGGATGTCATTGCTCAGTTGTGCTGATTCACGATCCCGAATGAGAGAGTAGGGTATCGGCGGTAGCATTTCCCGTTATTGGGCTGCTTCTTTTCGACTCGTCTACTAGCTGACCCGATAGTTCGAACAGAAACCCTGTAAAGCTGTCGTGACACTAGTGAACGGGCAAGAGGAGGGCTCTAGATGCAAGTTCGTCTGTCCCTACGGCGACGGGGTGGGGGAGCGACGCTTGAAGCATCGGGGCACCATCGTTGATGCTCCGCCATAAACCCTTTCGGTGAATGGTCTAAAAGTGGTGGGCAGAGGCGGATTTGAACCGCCGACCCTGGCATTTTCAATGCCATGCTCTACCAACTGAGCTATCTGCCCAACATCCAACGCACCCCGAAGGGTCCGCTGGCATTACCGATGCCGGTCATGCGCCGAGGACGGTAGCCACAGAAGCAGGTCTTCGCAAGCACCAGATCCGAGAGTCGTAAGCCTCTTAGGCGACCCGGTTCCTATTAGCCAAGCACGAGTTTCAGGCCACCGCTGGCTGCGGCGGCACCGTCGAACGCGGAGTTGGCGCTCGTGCCGATGACGGCGGACTGGACGTAGATCTCGCTGCCGGCGAGGGCGATGTTGTTGGGGGTGTTGCGGAACGACAGTGGGAACCACGTGAACGTCGGGCCGGGGAAGAACAATCGCACGACGTCGTGCTGGTAGCCGCCCGCGAGTCACTTGCAGCCGACCAGGCGTTGCAGCATGGCGTTCCGGGGTGGGAGATGCCGGTTAGCTTGTCGCCAACCAGTTTACGCGCGCAGGCAGGCACGGGTCGCAGCGACGTCTTTGGCGATTTGCGCCTTCAGGTCGTCGGGGCCGTCGAACTTACGTTCGTCGCGTAGCAGTTGTCGGAACGTGACTTCTAGCTCGCGGTCGTAGAGGTTGCCGTCGTAATCGAGCAGGTGAACTTCCAGGCTGCGTTTGCCGCCGTCGAACGTTGGTCGCGTGCCGAGGTTGGCGACCGCTGCGAAGGTGTCGCCGTCGACGACGGCTTCGACCGCGTAGACGCCGCTTGGTGGTACGGCCCCCAAGGCCAGCGCAACGTTGGCGGTCGGGAAGCCTAGCGTGCGGCCGCGGGCTTCCCCGTGCTCTACTTGGCCGAGCGCGCTGGGGAAGCGGCCTAGGTAGGTGCGGGCGCGTGCCAAGTCGCCAACCGCGATGGCTTTGCGGATCGCGGTTGACGAGACCGGTTGGCCGTCAACTTCGAACGGCGCGCCGGTTGCGACTTGGAAGCCCATTTTGCTGCCGAGGTCGCGGAAGTGTTGGGGCGTGCCTTGCCGATCCTTGCCCAGTGCTGAGTCGTAGCCGAGCAATAGTCCGCGCGTGCGCAGTTTCTCGACCAGCAGTTCTTCGGCGAACTCGCGAGCGGTCATGTTCTGCAGTCGTGGTTCGAACTCGAGCAGCACGAGTCGCAAGACCCCGGCGCGGCGCAGCAGGCGCAGGCGGTGTTGCACGCTGACAATCAGTGGCGGAGCGGATCCGTGCAGGACCTGGTCTGGGTGGTTAGCAAACGTCACCACGGTGGGTATGCCTTGCCGCGCGGACGCCATTTCAAGTAGTTGGTGCAGCAGTCGTTGGTGGCCCAGGTGCACGCCGTCAAACACGCCAACCGCGACCACGGAATGGCTGTCTTGATTCTGACCGCCGTAGATCGACACTAGGTCGAGTTCGCGCAGTGCGTCGATGCCGTGGATCAATCTCATGGATTTGTGGAGCAGCCAAAGCACTGGCTGGGCTCCGTGAATGTTGGGCGCTGGGCGGAGGGGGCCGGTGGAATTAGGCCCGTGCCTTGTATTCGCTTTCGAGTTCGAGCAGTTGGGACTTCACCCGGAGCTTTTCGCCGGAGGTCAGGCGATCTACGAAGAACACGCCCTCGAGGTGGTCGATCTCGTGCTGGACGATCCGGGCCAGCCAGCCATCGCACTTCAGCGATTGCTCGTCACCGTTGATGTCCTGGTAGACGACGGTGATCTCCACGGCGCGCTCGACGTCTGCCTGGATGTCGGGGAACGACAAGCAGCCCTCCTCCCCGAACTCCTTCTTCTTTTTGCGGACGATCTTGGGGTTGCAGATCACCAGTTCGCCGGAGCGGTCGTCCTTGCTACCACTGGGGTTGAGGACGAGCAATTTCTGCTCGATTCCGACTTGAGGGGCCGCCAGGCCGACTCCGCCCTCCACATACATGGCCTCAATCATTCGGTCTGCGAGCGTGCGGAGCTCCTCCCCGAACTCGGTGATGGGCTTGCCGCCGCGGCGGAGGATGGGGTGGGGATAGATGAGTATGTCCATTTGGGCGGAAGATCTTGGGGTGGTCTGGCCAGGTGCCACGTTGCGGGTGTCGGGGTTGTTCGCTAGATTGTTCGGCCCTTTCGTCCGCGTCAAGCAGTCCCCCTGCTGCCTTTTCGCCAATCGCGTGTTTCTCGCACGCCGATCTCAGCAGCATCCGATGGTGGATCTAACCAAGTATCTCGAGCAGGCAGCCGACGCGGCCAAGCGTCGTAACTATGCGATGGCTGTCAAGATTTACGGCCAGGTGCTCGCGATCCAGCCGGATTTTGGCGAGGCCCGCGCGGGACTGCGCAAGGTGTTGTTCCAGAAGGTCGCGCAGAAGCCGGCATCGAAGTTGTCGGCGATTCTGTTTGGCGGGCTCAACATTCCGATTGCTGGGTTGATGCGGTTGCTCGGTCAGCACGGCGCCGCTGCCAAAGGCTACGAGCGCTACCTCTCCTACGACCCGCTGGCGGAAGGCCCCAACCTCAAGTTGGCCAATTCGCTGGAGCGCGCTGGTCTGACCAAGTCGGCGCTTGCCGTATACGTCGCCTACGCGGAACACCAACCACGCTGCCTCGAAGCCTGCCGCGCAGCCGGTGCGCTGTACTACGAGCACGGCCAGGTTAACGAAGCGTTGGCCATGTATGAGCAGGCGCTCAAGGTGGATCCGCGTGACCAAGATTCGTTGAAGGCGCGTAAGAATCTGGCGGCGGAAGGCGCGTTGGCGAGCACCGGCCTTGAGAAGGCCGAGAGCTCACGCGACCTGATCAAGGACAAGGACAAGCAGCAGCAACTCGAGCGTTCGGAGCGGTTGCAGTTGTCGGCCGACGAGGTCGAGGACGAACTCTCCGGGATCGAAGAGCAGCTGCAATCCAACCCCGGCGATCAGAAGTTGCTGCGTCGCGCCGCGCGCTTGCGTGAGATGGCGAAGGACCTGCAGGGCGCGCTCGACCTGATTGATCAACTGCTGCAGAAGAACCCGACCGACGCCGAACTGCTCGAGATCGCCAGCGACCTGCGCATTCGTCTGCAAGAGCAGATGGTGCAGAAGGCCGTCAAGCGCGGCGACGAAGGCGCAGCCAAGCGCGCGCGCGTTGCGTTGGCCCAATTGCGGGTCGCCGAAGCTCGCCGCCGTGTCGAGCGCAACCCGTCGGACCTGGGCGCCCGCTTCGACTTGGGGTCGGGCCTGCTCGAATCCGGCGAAGTTGATGAGGCCATCAAGGAACTGCAGCAGGCCGTAAAAGACCCGCGCAAGAAGGTCGACTCGACGTTCTTGCTCGGTCGCGCATTCCAGCTCAAGGACCTGCCGGATCTCGCCCTCGGGCAATACGAGAAGGCGTTGGCAGCGGCCGGTTCAGGCCTACGAGCCAAAGAAGCCCTCTACGAGATGGGCGCCATTTGTGAGGGGCAGGGCAACAACCAAGCTGCTCTGGGCCACTTCACGAAGATCCTCGAACAAGACATTGGCTTCCGCGATGTCGTCAAAAAGGTAGAAGCACTCAAAAACTGAGCGCCCGCCGACTAGCCTTACCAACCTCCCTAACGACTGAGATAGAGACCGAGAAACCACAAGATGGCCCACAGCAAGCAAGCAAGAAAGCGCATCCGCACGTCGGACCAGCAGCGCGTGATGAACAAGTCCCGTATGAGCCGCCTCAAGACCGAGACGAAGAAGCTCCTGACGGCCATCGAAAGTGGCGACAAGGGCAAGGCCGCCGAAATGCTGCCGCTCATCTGCAGCTGCATCGACAAGGCTGCCAAGCAGAACATCATCCACGCACACAACGCATCCCGCCGTAAGGGTCAGGTGATGCGTGCTGTGTCGGCGATGAAGTAAGCCGATGACTCGGAAGAGATGACTCTGAAGAGAAGACTCCTTCGGAGAGAGGCGACCTGTCTGGTCGGTCTCGCCGAGCACTGCAACTCGTGAGTGCTCGAAGGACGCCCGCGCGAGCGGCGTCACACAGAACCGCCATCAGCGCGTTATGCGTGAGCGGTGTGTACTACTAGCTCTGTAGTAACTGTAGAGCCGCATGGCGTTGGCTCTCCGCCGCGCATGGCAACCTCGATTGGCGCCATGCTGCGAAGGGAGCGCTGCGGGTCGCCCCGCTATCGAATCAGTCGCGTGTAGCGGTAGTTCGCCTGCATGGTCAGTGTCAGGATGGCCGTCGAGTAGACACGACCACCGTCTTCGCCCCATGCGCCGACTGGATCCCACGAACCGAACGTGTTGGTGTTCGACTCGTCGGAGTATTGGTGGGGGCCGACAGCGCGCTCAAGCGACTTCTGCCACTGTGCCCACGGCTTGCCACCCATCTGGAAGAGGGCATACGTGGCGTAGTACCAGTAGTAGTGATCGATCGAGCCGTCCTGCTCGTCCCACTTGGGCAGAGTCTTCGTTAGCAGGTTCGCTGACGCGTTCATGATTGGCTTCTCCTTTGGATCCTGGCCGAGGAAGAAGCGGCAGAACAGACCGACGGCGGTCAGCGCCTGGCTCTTGGCTGGCGGGAACTTGATTTCGTGTCCGCCCCTCTTGCGGCCACACAACTGGCCGGCCTTGCGGTAGCCATGGAGGCCCGTCGAGTCGCTGATTTCGTCGAGGAATACGCCGGTGAGGCGCAGTGCTTGGTCGTTGACCTGGAGGTCGAAGAACTTGCCTGACTTGTAGGCCATCACGGCCCATCCAGTGACCGAGATGTCGTTGTCTTGATCACGCGGTTGGTAGCGCCACACGGAGTAGGCGTTGCGGTGCGACTCGAGGTAATCGAGCGCGCGTTGAGCCGGCTTCCTGAGCAGTTTGTACTCGGACAGTCCGTAGGCCTCGCACAGTGCGTAGGCTGCGATCGCGTGGTCGTAGACGTAGTCGTGAGCCGCGCGACCACCGATCAGGCCGGTTGCCTCGTCTTGTTCGCTGAGCAACCAATTCACGCCGCGCTTGACGTTGTCCTTGTACTTGCCGGCGCGCATGGTGTTGTTCTCGCCAAGGAACGCCAGCAGCGCGAGAGCGGTAACACCTACGTCGTGCACGGCGTTGCCCGGCCCGGTGCATGCAGCCAGCGCGGGGTTGTCGTGCTTCATGAAACCATCAGAATCCCAGCGACCGTTGGCGTCTTGGTGGCGTGCGAGCCAGATCAGGCCGTTCTCAACGATTGGTGATGAGGGCCGACCGCCGGTGCCGGTACCGGTGCCTTTGCCGCGTTGGGTGTAGGGACCCTTGGCGCCTGGGCCAAGTCCAACTGCGGCGTTCCATTGATTCGGCTCTAACGTCGAGTCTGATTGGTCCTGCGGTAGGTCCGATTGGCTGGCGTCCTCTGAGTCGGGTTCGGAAATGGTCACGTCATCGACGGGAGTGATGTCGGGGTCGGGCTCCTTCTGCAATTCGGGCGGCGGCATCGGTGGCGGTTGCTCGACATCCTTCTTGGTGGTGTCGGCCAACTGCACGCTGATGGTGGGCGCCTTCGGTTGTTCTGGCGGCAGGAACACCCAGATTAACAGCAACAACACGGCATGCATGCCGGCGGACAACAGGAGCCACGGCGACTGCTTGAGCCGATCTCCCATCATCTCCTGGAACGTCGCGTTGTCTGAAAACTCCCGGTGAGTATGGGTGGGTGCCTCAAGTGATTGCATCGGAGAGCTCCTTTCGCGCTTGGCAACAGCGCTAGTGGCGTCATTGGTCACGACCCGGAGAACACTGTGTTGTTCGGTTCGGTGACTGGTTGTTTTTAGCAACGGGTCAGAGGCGCTGCCGGATCACTCTTTGACCTAGTTCTTTGCCTTTCTCGAGCTGCTAGAGTTTTCTCATGCAAAGGAAACGAGTCGTGAACCTGTTTGCATGGCTGATCGTTGTCTGTGCCTGCACCACGAGCTGTGCGATGGGTAATGGCGACCGCCGCCGTGCTCTCAACTACCTTGACGCGAATTGGACGCCGAGCACGACGACAGGTCGTTGGCTTGCTGCGCCTGTCGCACTCCCTGTCGGCATCGTCGCTGGCGTAACCGACGCGATTGTCTTGCATCCATTGAGTCAGATTGATGATGCGTGGAGCGACACGGCCGATGTCGTTTGGGATTTTGCAGACAACACTGAGTTCCGCACCGTCTTGCTTGTGCCGCTGTCAGCCGTTGCGACCCCAGTTGTGTTCGGCGCGACGTGGCTGTTTCGTTCGGTCTTCGATCTCCAAGACTCGGTACACGAAGTCGGCCCGCATGGCGTGGCAGAGCTAGACGCTGAACCTCTTGAAGAACCGATGGAGGAATCCAAGTGATGCGTTCATCTCAAACGATCAGTTTAGTTGGCGCTTTGTCGCTGACGTTGTTGTCGTCGTGCGCGTGGTCCAACACCGACAATCGTCCGGTGTGGAACGCATTCGAGTCCAACCTTGTGCCCGCTGACACTGGCTTGTTTGCGGCGACTTTGCCGGTGACCGTGCCGTTGGGTCTCGCGGCTATCGTCGTCGACACGGCCATCGCCCACCCGTTCCGGGTTGTTGACGATGCTTACAACGATGCCGCTCGGCTTTGGGATCCAGATTATCTGAAGTTTGACGAGGCGTATTACACCGAGGTGAGCTTCTTGCCGATCCGCACCTTGATGACCCCGACCGTGTTTGCGGTGTCGTTCTTGGGTCGGTCGTTGTTCGATATTCGCGCACCTGTGGTGCCGATGAGCGAGGCCGAGCGCATTGCCGAGCAGGAACGTGAGGAAGAAGCGCGCGCGCAACAGCTACGCAGGGCGTTTATCGCCTGGCTGCAAGCGAGCGGCAAGACTGGTGGCGCGGCTGAGGTTGGTGAGTGGCATGCGAGTTTTGAGGGGCCGATGCGCGAAGCTCTCGCTGGCGATGCTGCCCGACGTGCTCGGTTGCACAGCGGCATGCTGCGCGCTGGCCATGCCCAGATCGGCAACTATGACGGCGAGCTTGGCTTGCGCGATGCGGATCCGGTAGTGCGCTACATGAGCGTTCTCTACTGGCCGCGCGGCGCTGCGAAGCCGTCGGCGGAACTCGCCGGCGCGTTGCGGAAGGATCCGGTCGAGTCGGTGCGCTTGGTGGCTGAGCGTCGCTTCGGTCGCTAGCTAGCGACTCCTCAAGTCGCCCCTCTGCCTTAGCGCCCGATTGAGGAAGTAGGGCGTTGTGTACTAGATCTTGGGCGAACGCGCCGGCGCGTCCGCGGATCTGTGGTTGACGTCGTGCCTAACGGTCTTGTTCGGGCTCGCTGCGTACGTAGGCCTCTTGGCCGTCGAGTTCGACGTGGATGACGTTGGGATTGCAGCAGACCGGGCAGTCTTCGACGTAGCTCTGGCGCGGGCCTCCCGACCAGTCGATCGGGACGACGATGTCTTCGCCGCATGAGTCGCAGACGTAGCTGGCTTCGTCTCTCATGGTGTCTGGCTAAGCGGTGTCTCGTTGCAGGTCTCGTTATACGCGACCATGTTCACAGTCTCTTGTTACGCAAAACGGCCCGCGCTCACCATCGATGAGCGCGGGCCGTTTGCATTGCTAGCAGTCGCCTTTAGCGAACGAGGCGGCTGTAGCGGTAGTAAGCCTCAAGCGTCAGCGTCAGGATGGCCGTCGAGTAGACGCGGCCGCCATCTTCGCCCCAGGCGCCGATTGGGTCCCATGAACCAAGCAGGTTCTTCTTGGAGCCGTCGCGGTGCTGGTTCTTGACCACTGCGGTCTCCAGCTTCTGCTGCCATTGCTTCCAGTGGTCACCACCGTATTGGAAGAGCGCGTAGGTGGCGTAGTACCAGTAGTAGTGGTCAATGGTGCCACCCTTCTCGTCCCACACCGGCGGCTTGCTGCGGAGCAGGTCGGCCGTTGCCTTCATGATCGGCTTCTCTTTCGGGTCCTGACCCATGAAGAAGCGGCAGAAGAGACCGACAGCGCTAAGGGCTTCACCCTTCTCGATCGGGAACTTCGTGCCGTGCTCACCCGGCTTACGCGAGCTGCCTTCGCCTTGCTTCGTGTAACCGTGCTTGCCGGTCGGATCTGAAACTTGGTCCAGGAAGGTTTCGCACAGCTTGAGGGCCCCTGTGTTGACCTGCAGATCGAAGAACTTGCCCGACTCGTAAGCCATGATGGCCCAGCCGGTCACCGAGATGTCGTTGTCGTTGTCGCGCGGTTGGTAGCGCCAGACCGAGTACGGGTTGCGGTGCGACTCAAGGTAGTTGATGCCCTTCTGGGCAGTCTTCTTGAGCAGCTTGTAGTCCGACAGGCCGTACGCTTCGACCATCGCGTAGGCAGCGATCGCGTGGTCGTAGACGAAGTCGTGCGACGCGCTGCCACCAAAGAGGCCGCTTTCTTGCTGCTGCGAACGCAACCAATTGATGCCCTTCTTGATGTTCACCTTGTAGGGGCCAGTTTTCATCGTGCTGCCATCGCCGAGGAAGGCGAGCAGCGCGAGGCCGGTATTACCCACGTCGTGGACCGCGTTGCCGGGACCGTTGCAGATCTCGGAGTCGGCTGCGTCGTGCTTCATGAAGCCGTCGGAGTCCCACTTGCCATCTTCGTCTTGGTGAGCTGCGAGCCACCTGAGGCCAGCATCGATGGCTGCCGCGTACGACTTGCCACCGCCCTTGCCACCACGACCTCCACCACGACCGCCATACTTGCCGCCGGCGCCGCCGCCGAGGCCAACCGCGGAGTTCCACTGGTTGGAGTCGAAGGCCGATTCCTTGGTGTCGTCTTCGCTTTCCTCTAGGGCTTCTTCGGTCTCCGTGACCGTCGTCTCAGTGATGACGACTTCTTCGGTGACTTCCTCGACCACGGTTTCTGGTGGAGGCGGAGGAGGCGGCTCTTCGATCTGCTCCTCGTCCTTGATCACCATCTCTGCCTTGAGCTTCGCTTCCGGCGGCTTTTCCGGCGGGAAGAGAGCCCAAACGAGCAGTAGGAGGACGGCGTGCAAGGCGAATGACAGGATCAGCCACGGAGCCTGACGGAGACGTTCCGCCATCATGTCCTGGAACGTCTCGTTCTGTTCCCAGGACGGAGCCGCGTCGGACTGAACTACAATTTTGGTTGGATCGAGCTGGACCATACTATGGGGCCTGATTTGTGGGCGAGGGCTTTAGGCAACCCCGCCAAGCGGTCATTTGGACTGTCGTTTGCAGAAACGCAAAGTGCACAGTGATCGTGCACTGGCACATGAACGATCGTTTCCGCGGGGAGGTTCAGAAGGGGGTGAGAAAGTAGACCCAGCTTTGCCGGCGTCCGCAACTGCCAGTCGGAGGGCTTGCAGCAATTGCCTGGCTTGATCGGGGCGAGCAGCTGGCGGCGGGCTGGGAAGCATCCTAGTTGCTGGTGGGTAAGCCCTTGTTTTACAGGTGCTTATTGAAATGGGAACTCAGTCCGTCGACCGTTTTCGTAGACCCAGACGTTAGTGCGGTCGCGGGCCCGCTGCTGCGCCTGCAGTTCGAACTCGAGCTGCACTTTTCGCGTCGCGATTCTGCGAACCAGCGCCTGGACCTCGGGATCTTCGAAGCGGCCGTCGCTGGCTGCTTGCCATTTCATGATTTTGGCGACTTTGAAGGTCCCGCCGGGGCCGCGGATCGGCTCAGAGACTTTGCCGACGGGTCCGGCCATACCGAACGCTTTTAGCTGGGTGCCGAGGGTCCGCGCAGGCATGGGCACGCCCGCGAACACCCCGGGGAACTTTTCGGCGACTTCGCGCGCGGTCCAGTCACCTGTCTGCCATAACTTGGCTGCTTCTTTAGCGTTAGATTCGGCGCTCGGGCCCGTGCAGACAACCATCGCGGTGTCGGCGATGGCTTCCTTGACGAACTCCGATCGGAACTCCTTGTAAGTCTCACGCAGCATCCGAGGCGTCAGGTAGAGGTTTGATTGCTTGCGCAGGCGCTCGTGGATAGCGAACGACTCGGCGAGCATCGTCAGCTTGGCGGTGCGTAGCTCATTGCGGTGCGTTTGCCAGGTCTCCCCGTTTCGCGCGAGTTCTTCACTGACAGCGAACTCGGTGCCCAGTTCGCGCACGCGGTCTTGCTGGTCGCGGTCGAGTTCACTCTTGAGGATCGCATCGAAGCGATCCGGCGAGAAGTTGCCGAACGATCGCGCCGATTGGGCCATTTGGTGGTCCGTGACCAGCTTGCGCAGTTCGCGGACCGTCAGGTTGCGGATTTGGTCGAGGGTTAGTCGGTTGCCCTGCGCCAGTTGGCCTTGGACCTGCCCGGAGGACGCTTTGAACAACTTACTCTGCAGGATGGAACTGTCATTGACGCTCGCCACGACGCTGTCGACGAATAGCCGCCTCGGCGCATTGGGCCTAGCGGGCGTGATCGCTTGTGCCAGTGCGGGCGCGCTGCCGAGAGCCGTCAAGCTGAGAAGGATGCCCAGAACCGCCGTTCGCATGATCTAGATGATGGGGGCAAGACCTCGTTCCGGCAAGCTTGACGACCAGCGATCGTTGCCGCGGTTGCAATCCCGACCCGGCACCGTTCTCTTCACTGCCCCATGAGTTCTAGCTCCGGTTCCTGCATCGTCGTTGGCGCGTCGTCCGGCATTGGTCTCGCAATCGCTCGAAGGCTTGCGCGGGCAGGTCGGCAAGTCGCCATGTTGGCGCGTCGCGAGGGTGAGTTGCAGGCGCAGGTTACGTTGATCAACGAGACGCTTGGGCGCGAGGCCGCGTTTTCCTACGTGCACGACGTGGCTGACGTGGATGCTGCCGAAGGCTTGTTCGCCAAGATCGAAGCGGACATTGGTCAGGCGGATGAACTGCACTTCGTCGCTGGCGTCATGCCCGAAATCGGCCCCGACGAGTTTGACCTCGAGAAGGATCGTCTGCAGGTCAACGTCAACATGCTCGGTTGCATCGCTTGGGGCAACGCCGCCGCGCGTCGCTTCCAAGCACGTAAAGCTGGCAGCATCGTCGGGGTGTCGTCGATCGCTCAGGATCGCGGTCGCATTGGCCGGCCGGTTTACAATGCCAGCAAGGCCGGCATGGACACCTACCTGGAAGCGCTGCGCAATCGCCTTTGGCGGCACGGTGTGCGGGTTACGACCATTCGTCCGGGGTTTGTCGAAACGCCGATGACGGCAGGACTTCAGCTCAAGGGGGCGATCTCAGCCGATAAGGCGGCAGAACTGATCTTGAAGGCGCAGCGCCAGCAAAAGGCCATCGTCTATGTGCCTGGCAAGTGGCGCTTGATCATGTTCGTGATTCGCTCGATCCCATCGTTCGTGTTCCGCAAGCTGTCGCTCTGATTCGAAAGACCGGCAACCTTCACGACGTTGGCCCATAGCTCGCCATGACGACCACGACCGATAGGAATACGACCGGCAGCGCCGCTTCGAACAATCCCGCCATCTCGTTCCAAGACGAGCAGGTTATGGGCTTTGGCATGTCGGTGGGTGGCCCGGCCAAGGTTGTGCGCCCAACGAGCACCGAGCAACTGTCCGAAGTGTTCGCGCAGATGCGCAAGGGTGGCGGTTCGGTTGCGTTGCGAGGGGCCGGGTGCAGTTACGGCGACGCGTCGACCAATAACAATGGTCGCGTCCTCGACATGACAGCGATGAATCGCATCTTGTCGTTCGACCCGCAAACTGGCGTCGCGATGTGCGAGCCAGGTGTGACCGTGCGCGACTTGTGGCGCCGTTCGATTGGTAGCGGTTACTGGCCGCGCGTCGTCAGTGGCACGATGGCCGTGACCATGGGCGGCGCTGCCGCGATGAACATCCACGGCAAGAACAACTACGCGCTAGGTTCGTTTGGCGAAGGCGTGCGTTCGTTCGAATTGATGACGCCATCCGGTGAGTTGGTGCAGTGTTCGCGCGAGAAGGAACCGGAACTGTTCCATGCCGCGATCAGTGGCTTCGGCATGCTCGGTTGCTTCACCAAACTGGAGATCCAAACCAAACGCGTCAACTCCGGTCGCCTGCGCGTTTCCGGCATCGTTGCGCGCGATCTCGAGCACAACCTCGAGATCCTCGAGGAGATGTGCGGGGATGCCGATTACCTCGTGTCGTGGTTGGACCTGCACGCCAAGGGCAAGTCGCTCGGCCGCGGTCTGATGCATCGCGGCGACCAGATGAATCCTGGCGAAGATCCCGAAGGCTTGCGCTACTGCGATCCGTCGTTGCAGGACGTTCCGCCCAACTTGTTTGGTGTCGTGCCGAAGAGTTGGTTGTGGCCGGGCATGTGGTGCGCGGTGCACATGCGCCAGGTCGCACTGGTCAACTGGTTGAAGTTCAAGGCTGGCTTCCGCGAAGAGAAGCACTCGCCGTATCTGCAAACGCACGGTGCGTTCCACTTCCTGCTCGATTACGTGCCGCGTTGGCAGTGGATGACCAAGCCGGGTGGCCTGATCCAATTCCAGCCGTTCGTGCCGAAGAACGAGGCAGCGCGCGTGTTGCGAACGTTGATTGAGATGTGTCAAAAGGGCGGCCATGCGCCATACCTCGGTGTGCTCAAGAAGCACAAGCCGGATCCGTTCTTGATGACGCACGCGGTCGATGGCTACTCGATGGCTATGGACATCCCGGTCAGTAAGAACAAGAACCGTCGTGAGTCCCTGTGGCGTCTGTGCCAACAGATGGCTGAGGTCGTGCTCGATGCTGGCGGTCGCTTCTACTACGCGAAGGACGCGGTGCTACTTGAGTCGTCGTTTGCGCGAGTGCATGGCGAAGAAACCACCAAGCAGTTCCGGGCACTGAAAGAGAAGTGGGATCCAGAGCGCATGCTGCAGACCGATCTTTCGCGCCGTATGGGCGTCTGATCTACGTGGTGTTCCCAATTGCTGGCGAACGCTTTGGCTAGTCGTTCGTGGTGTTCGTTTGGTTGTGGCATGTGCATGCCGCCGTTGTAGTTGTGCCGCCAAGCAGGCCCTTGGACGTGTCTGTGATGCCAGGACAGAAAACCACCGCTTCGCGAGTCTCCCGAGATGGATATCATTTGTAATCGATGAACGTCTTCAACACGGGTGTCTCGTTGCTGTTGGTCGCCGGGTTAGGTGCGCAGGTCAAGCTGCAGGCGCCGCCACTCGATGATGCGAGGTTCACCAAACTGCAAGCATCGTTGACGCCAGCTGAGGACGTCACGTGGCGCCGCATTCCTTGGCGCATCGAACTACTCGCGGCACAACGAGAAGCGGCGCAGCAGAACAAGCCGTTGTTCGTCTGGGCGATGGACGGCCACCCGCTCGGCTGCACTTGAAACAACGGAGTGATCGATCGTGGATCGATCTTTGCCGACGAGAACATGCTCGATTTGCTGCGCAAGGACTTCATCGCCGTCGCCATCGATCAGGCCTACGAACGCCGTCAGCAAGATGCCGAAGGTGATTATTGGCGGCGCATCGTCGACCAGAGTCCGCGCAAGGGCACGAAGGGCACGACGCAAGGGCTGTACGTCGTGGCACCGTCGGGTGAGTTGTTGCTGTTCAACAATAATCGCCATCCCGAGAAGGTGCTGCGACTCACCAAACAAGTCGCGAGAGATTTCGCGTCAAGCGATCGTGCCAAGATCAAGGCGACTGCGATCGATCCCGGCAAGGTTGATAAGCGTTACAACCCGAAGCCTCCCGAAGGCGGTCTCGTGATCCGCGCGCGCGCCAAGGTGCTCGGTGGTTACCAAGCAACCGAAGATCGTTGGCGCAAGGTGATGCAGTCGGCGTTGTCGCGCGACAACTTGTGGGTGACTGGCACTGAGCACGACCTGCTTGCTAAAGGCGAACTGCCAGCCAAACTCGTCCGTCGCCTCGCTCGCTACCACCTCGTCGACAACACGCGCGGCGAACCGCCGATGTGGCGCGATGACGAAGTGCGCAGTTTACAGATCGAACGCACTGGCGATCGCATTCACGGTTCGGTGTCGCTCGCGACCAAGGACGGCAAGCGCGGCTTCGAGGCGCGGTTACTCGGCTTCGTAAAGGTCGAGAAGGGCCGCATCACGCGCTTTGACCTCGTCGCCGATGGCATGTTCTGGGGCGAAGGTCGCTACACGCGTCGCGCCCCCGAAGGCCGCTTCCCATTCGCGGTGTCGTTTACGCTCGCAGATGGCAGCGACATTGCCGATGCCATCCCCCCGCAGGGTTCGAGAGGCTGGGTCGGCGGTTACCTGCGCTGACCCGGCCCGCGCTAAGCGGTTCGCAACAGGCCGCTAACGATCATCTGTGACCGATGATTGGCCCCTGACCTTGTGAGAATCGCTGTTCGGGGCTAACCTACTCTGGTCGGCAAGTCACCAAAGTGGCTATGCCGGGTATCGAAGCCCTCCATCCGGAATGGATTCCGGTCTCAAGTCGAGGCGTGAACCAGTCGATGCCAATGCAGTTGTGCAGAGAATCGACAGTCGCGCCAGGAACACCTGGCGGCCAGTGAAGCGTGGTGGCTAGTAGCACCTCGTTCACTAGCAGAACGAACTGTCGCCCACGGGCACAACCAGTTGAACAGATACATTAAGCGCCACACAGGCAAGCCACAGACGCGACGGGCGGCG
>CALCZA010000138.1 GCA_937906475.1 uncultured bacterium | reverse complement strand
GGGAATGGGCCTCACGCGCCGCGACGCACCGCGCGACGTTGCCGACGTCTGCCCGTGCCTAGGTCGCCCCGCGCCGGGCTGATCTCGGTCTTCGGTGGGGAATGCTCCGGCAAGTCGACATTGGCGGCTGAGCTGGGGGTGCGACTGCCGGGGATTGTTGTGTCCGAGTTCCTGCGCTATGCCGGCTGACTTGTCAGTTCCTCGATCACACCTAGGGCCGTATCTTGGCGCGCTTGGTCGAGGAGGTGAACCGATGTCTGCTCTTCGAGGGGGCCGGTGAGCTTCTTGGGCTTGGACATGTAGCTGTGGCCGTTGCTGTATTTTCCGTTTCCGGTGAGCACGTCCACGTAACGTTTTGCTCCCAGGGGGGTCGGCATGTTCATTCCGGTCAACGAGCCGACAGTGGGCATGATCTTGGTGAATAGGAATCGCTTGAATCCGGTGGTGTGGCGGGCCGCGTTTGTCCCCATGTTCGACCCTGGAGAGACTGTGAAGACGAGCACCTCGCCTTTGAGCTTGCGTGCCACGGCTGCGCTCCACCAGGACGTGAATGTCTTCGTCGTCGCGTAATACCGCATCGGGTCATACTCGGCGGGCTTGGAGCCGCGCGCGAATGCTGTCATCGCATCGTGCAGGTTGTCGCCGAATTCGCGAGGCGTGCCTACGGCGAAGTCGTAGGCCTGCATGCCGAACATGCTAGGCAGGTCGTTGCGGGCGCCCTCCGAGCCGGCGATCACCACGCGGGCCCCTTCTGGAAGCAAGCCCGCCTGGTGCAGGCGAATCGTCAGCACGTGGTGGCCCACGATCGACGACGCAAACGCCAACTCGAGACCGTCCACGCTCTTGCCCATGGCATCGCCTGCAACGATGCCGGCATTGAGCAACACCGCATCGATCGCGGCGCCGCGCCTGACCAGCTCATCACTGGCTGCGCGGGCCGACTCCACGCTTGAGACATCGACGGCCAGCGTCTCGAAGGGGCTGCTACCTATCCGCTCAGCCAGCTGGGCCTTGGCACGCTCGGCCTTTTCCAGGGTCCGGCACGCCAGGATGACGCGGCCATAGCCTGCTTCAGCAAGCTGGGCCGCCGCCTCGAAGCCAAGGCCCGAGTTGGCGCCGGTCACGAGCGCCGTCTTACTGCTGAGGTCCTGCGCTGAATAGGTCATGTCGTCTGCTTTCCGCTCTTTCTCTTCGATGTGTCGCCTATTGGGCGGCGAGCGGAACCAAAGTGCTGGCCCCGTCTCGTCACTAGCGTCCAGGCTTCTGGGGAGTAGCCGCGCGTTTGGGTAACCCGTTGGTTACTTGACTCCAAGGTAACTGCTCGGTTACCGTGGAGTCAAGCGCGCTGGGAGCATCAAATGAGCAGAGCCAAGCAGTACGACCGCACTGAGCTTCTCGACCGAGCGGTGGAGTTGTTCCGCCGCGAGGGCTTCAATGGCACCAGCACCGCCGAGTTAGTCGCCGAATTGGGCGTCAACCGCAAGAGCATGTACGCCGAGTTCGGTTCGAAACAAGGACTATTCGAAGCAGCGCTCGACCGCTACAGCCACCAGCATCTCTCGGCCGTGCTGGCCCCCATCGAAGCTCCCGACGCGGCTGCTGGCGCCATCGTGGCAGCCTTCACCGGCTACGCATCGGCCAGCGAGGGACCTGCACGTGGGCGGGGGTGCCTGCTGTGCAACACCGCCGTCGAACGAGCTCCGCTGGACCCGGGGGCCGAACGCTACGTTGCCGCCTACCTCGAAAGACTCACCCGAGCCTTCCGTCACGCCCTCGCCAACGCACAGCGTCTCGGACAGATCGACTCCGACGTCGACCTCGACGAGCTAGCCGCCTTCTTCACAACAACCCTGATCGGTGTCGCAGCGTGCATCCGAGCCCAGGCACCGGCCCAACAGGTGCAGGCAGCCTGCAGAGTCGCCACCAGCATGCTGGCCGCCCACCACCCCAGTAAACGGCGCTAAGCCCCGCCCAAGAGGCCGCCCATCGACGACACCGATGGGCGAAATGCGAAGCGCTGCCATGGTCACGCCTCCATCGAGCGGTTGCCCGAAAACGTTCGCAGCCCCCGGATTGCAGGCGCAATTGCCGGGTTCGGGGTTTGAGGATAAGCGCAACCGCCCGTTCCGCAAGCGGACGCTCGATGATTGTGCGGCTCTGGTGAACGAATGGGGCGCAGCTGCGCTCAGCGAGAAACCGGACGCGATCATCTTGGTCCACGGCGGACCGGTCGCCATGCCCGAAGACGCCGAGTACATCCTGAAGCGCACGAAGAACTGCCAAGGCTTCTACGGTGCGAGTTCAATGGAGCGACTGCCGACTGAGGCGGCGATTATCGAACAGTGCAGGAAGTTCAAGTCGATCAGGCGAGTCGATCGTTGTAGCTGAACAGGTTGTCCGAGATGTGATCGAGCTGTCGTTTCGCTTCTGTGAGCTTGACGCGGCCAGCCGCTGATCCTCGATTTCGGTGGCCAACGAAAGGTCGAGCAGCTTCGAAACGCCTTCAGCGACTTCAAAGTCGAACTGCGCGCCGAAGCTTCGCGCGCACCATGATTCGATTCGGCCGTCGAGCTCTTCGGGGGCCAGGGGGCGCTCTGCCGTGCGCAGAAAGTGGTACGCCAGCACCGCTTCTTTGACCTCGGATACCTCTGCCGCGCCGAGCAGTCGATGGAAAACCCCGACGTCGTTGTCAAGATTGCGGAAGTAGAGGTGCTCTGCCAACACCTTCATGAACTGGATCTTGCGGTTCTTGAACGTGTTGACCTGGCGCATGACGAATCCACCCAACGCGAAAAGCGGGTTCGTCGCTGCGGCGGCGCGGGTCTCGCGCCCGGCTGCTTCGACGTACCCCTGTGATGTGGAGATCGATTCGTGGCCAGGGAGATTCATCAGCGTGTAGACGCTCACCTTGCCTTCAGCGAGTTCGGTGGCGAACGTGTGGCGCAGCCCGTGGACGAGCGCGCCTTTGGCGCGATCGCCATTGATGCCAGCGCGTTTGAACGCACGGAGCACTCGGTACTGCAACGCGCCGCGAGTGAGGCGCTGCCCGTCGAGTCCGACGAACAAAGGCGCAGCCGGCGGCCAGGCCGCAAGTCCCCCGGTGGGGGAGGAGCCGCGGCGGGTAGTTCTGGGAAACTTAGCCGCCCGCGTATTGGGGTAGCGTTGTATCGCCTCGACGAGAACGGATTCGACGGGGATGCGCCGATCCTTGCGCCCTTTACCGTGTACGTGCATGACCGCACCATCCTCGGTGAGACGCACATCAGAGATGGTGGCGCGCAACAGTTCCTCGGTACGCAGGCCCGCCAGCAGCGAGGTCAGGATCAGCGCGCGGTCCCGTTCGATCCAGTCAGATCGCCCGGGTAGACCCGGATCATCTTCCAACACCGCCAACAGTGCGGTCACCGAACCCGACGGTAAGGCCTTGGGTAGAGACTTGCCGCGTGCGGGTCGGCCCACTCGCGGCATCGGGTTCAGCGGGATCAGTTCGGCGGTGAACGACTACTCGCACAGGACTTTCCACGTCGACCAGCAGCGGCGGACAGAGGTCGCCGCGTGGGTCTCTGCGTATTGCACGAACGCCGCACGCATGGACTCGGTGGTGATGTCGGCCGGTGAGGATGTGCGGTGAGGGCTTGCGGGTGTCGACAATCTGGTTCGTTCCACCGAGGGTGTATGGGGCATGCGGCCGCCGACGCATTTGCCCAGTCGGTCAACGTCGGGGTTGGCGTTGAAGTAGCGTTGTTTTCAGATCTTGGGTGGCGGCGAACCGAACCGCTCTGATTATCAGCGGTTCGGGGTCTTGTCCCATCGGGCGCGTTGACGCCGGATGCCGTCGACGACGCTTTCGAGCGCCGAACTGATGCGCGCTCGGTCATCTGTGGCAAGAAGGTCAAGTTGAAGACCTCGCAGTTGCGCAAGCAACAGCGTCGCGAAGTCGTCGGCCTCGCCGCTGGGGCACCCAGCCTGCAGAGCACGCCGGCGAATTATTTCGATCCATCCGCTGACAATGCGGTCAAGGAACGTGCGGTATTGGTCTGGGTTACGCACTGCTAGTCCGTAGGCCTCGAAGAGCAGTCGAGACCGGCGGTCAGTTTCTGGTGCGGTCCATCGCCGCCACAGCTCCTGAACGAGCGCCTCGACATCATCAGCGCCTGGCTGATCCGGTATCTGTATCCGCTTGCCGATCGCTCCAAGGATTTCGACCAACAATTCGTCTTTTGTGCCGAAGTGGTGGCGCAGCGTGACATGCGATACGCCTACTGCCGCCGCGAGTGTGCGAAACGACATTCCGTTGATCCCGTGCTCCAACACGTGGGCCATGATCGCGTCGAGGATTTCGCCGCGCCTGTTCTGATACCGCAGCCGCCGACCATCCACGCGCTGACCGCTGCCGTCGTTGGACATCATCCCGTTGGCCCTCACTTCCCGCATCGCCGACTTCTCAATCTCGTCGAGATCGTTGAGATGCAGGAACGGCCAGGTGATATCCGGCTCAACGTCGGCCGTGGTGGCCGAGGTGGAGGTGGGGCCGGTGGACCGGGTGGATAGCGAGGGGCACGCTGGCGGCTGCGTCGCTAACCACGCTGGCGGCGGTGTCGCTAACCACGTTCGCGACGTTGCCCACGTTCGCGCAGCCACTGACATCAACTGGCTGGGCTTCTGGCTGCGAGGCGTCGGCACTCACTGACACCTGGTTTCCGAGGTTCGCGCACACATCGGCATTCGCTTGGGGTGCGGTCGACACGACGAGTGCCCCGGCAGTGGCGGCGACCGCCAGTCCCGTGCCTATTGACCTCAATGTCCAGATCTTCATCGCTTCGGCTCCTCAGATTGCTCTACCGGTTGGTATCCCTATCGTTCGATATTAGTTTTACCAGACGGTAGAGCAATATGGCCAGTGGGGGGGTGGTGTGACCTGCGACACACCGTTCGCCGGGCGAATGACTACCACTCCGAGCACATACATCAGCATCGCAGCACCACCTAGCGCTGTCGGCGGGTGCATCAATGGGCCGAGTTGTGCTGGCGGAAATCATTGCCGTTTGTACGTGCATGACCGCACCGTCATCGGTGAGACGCACATGGGAGATGTTGGCGCGCAACAGCCTCAGAGCGCAGGCCCGCCAGCAACGAGGTCAGGATCAGCGCCCGGTCCCGTTCGATCCAGTCAGATCGCCCGGGTGGAC
>CALCZA010000137.1 GCA_937906475.1 uncultured bacterium | reverse complement strand
GGGGGACGCGGGACTTGGTGCGCGGCATGGCTGGTTACGAGATCGGGGAAACCCCATATCGGCAGCCTGCGTGAGCACCTCTGCGATTCATGCACCAACGCCAGCGCCGCACCCGCTCAATCGAGTCCGGGCCTGGATCGCTGCGAGCAAACCGCTTGGCTCCCCGGCAGCGCGGACAAGTCAGCACATCCACGCCGAACGCCCGCAGCACGCAACGAAGCCCAGATCAAAGTCGCCGGGAAGCGAATGCCCGGCGCGATGCGTGGTGATGACATCCGCATCGTGCTGGCCCCGCACGAAGATCAGTAGAGCGTGAGTTGGAGCGCGTTCGAAGACACAAACGGCAACGGAGTTCCGATTGAGAGATCCAACGCGACGAATTGCGACGCGAGGTAGAAGCCAACCAAAGCCGGATTTGATGGGATCGCAATGGGCAATTCCACATGACCATCTGGAGACGTCGCTCGCACGTCTCCGACTCCGGCCGCAAGACTGATCGTCGCATCGCCCGTGGTGCTAACGAAACAGCCCGGCGCACCCGGGAACGGAACGCTAGGGAACCCAATCGTGACTCCCAAAACGCCCACGACAAGCGCTCCGGGAGAAAACCCTGAGCCTTCCATTAGGAACCCGCTGTTGCCTACCGTCGGCTGCGAATTGGTGAACGCAGTACCCAGTGAGCCCGATGAATTGGGACACGCAGCGCCAAACGGCACAACGCCTTGACCGTCAAGTTTGCCGCAGTAGAGGCGATACTTGAGGGCTTCGGGCGCATTCATCGGCGACCAAAGGCCAGTGTTGATGTCGTACCTGAGCATGGGCAGGTTTGTGCCGCCGGTTGATTGGAGCGGTACCCGACTCCAACCGGGCTCCGTCAATGCGATCCAGTAGGGTGTGTTCGGCTGCAGCGCTACCGGACTGTTGAAATTGCAACCTCGCCATGAGTATCCGGCTGACAAACGGAACGTTCCTTCGGCGAGTTGCACGCCAGGTACGCCATTGATGTCAGACCAGATTGCCAACTTCGCGAACTCACCGGTCTGGGACATGTAGTTGTTGCCCATGTATATCCTGATGCTCTCGACCACTAGCGTGCTGGTCGGCATCACTTCCCATGCGTATGTGCCCGGAGCGTTATTCACGATGCCAAAAATTGCCCCGGACGCCGCATTGGTCGCATCGTTACCTGACATGCAAGGAGCTGTTTGTGCCAAGCCAGACGAACAGGCGATGAGCGAGGAGAGGATAAAGCTGTGGATACGCATGACTCAGTGGTTCAGGTGAAGCAGGTAAGAGAACGAGAACATAGTGAACAGCTACGATCTTACCATCTTGGCTGCGTATGTGACCATCAAACTGGGGTGCGGTGGTCCGTACTGGTTGCCGGACCGGTCTCAGTGGAGGTCGCAACCTTGAGCGTGGCCCTCCGCCCGGCAAAGTTACTGCCGGGAGCATGGTGCATGGAGAACTACCATACGCAACCACCGCCACATCTCGCCGGCCGGTTCGGCAGCCGACCGGCGAACGAATCGCGGCGAATGCGTCCCTTACCTGGCACCGGCGCGACCCCTGCAGGCCGCCCATCGCATTCGCGCCTACATTGCGCGAGGATCGCGCCATGCGCACCTCTCCACGACGACTCGTGATCGCAACCATCGCACTCGTGCTGCTCGGCTTCGGGGCCGCGACCCAATCCCCCCAGAGCAAATGGCGGCTGGTCTGGTCCGACGAGTTTGCCGGCGCGACGCTCGACTACTCAACGTGGGGCGTTGCTTTCCATGCTCTCGGCGGCGGCAACAACGAACTGCAGTTCTACACCGATCGCGCAAAGAACGTCCGCGTTGCGGACGGCAACCTCGTGCTCGAAGCGTGCGATGATGACTTCAACGGCATGGGCACAATCCGTAAGTACTCATCCGCCAGCATCCGCAGCAAACATCGCGGCGACTGGAAGTATGGCCGCTTCGAAATCCGTGCCCGCATGCCGGCCGGCAAGGGACTCTGGCCCGCGATCTGGATGCTACCGACAGATGACGTTTACGGCGGCTGGGCGCGCAGCGGGGAAATCGACATCGTCGAATACAAGGGCGACGATCCCGATCACGTGATCGGCACCCTGCACTACGGCGACGCCTGGCCGAAGAACGTGCACAGTGGCGATGGCTACACGTTGCCGAAGAAGACGTTCACCGACGACTTCCACGTCTTCGCACTCGAATGGGAGAAGGGCGTGATGCGCTGGTATATCGACGGCAATCTCTACCAAACCCAGAGCAAGTGGCACAGCTCGAAGGCCGCCCACCCGGCGCCGTTCGATCAGCGCTTCCACTTGATCATGAATCTCGCTGTCGGTGGCCGGTGGCCGGGCAACCCCGACGCCACGACCAAGTTCCCTGCGCGCATGTTGGTCGACTGGGTGCGTGTCTACCAGCGCTGAGGCTGGTCGCACACAATAGTCCAGCGTTACCTCGACTGGCAAACTCGCCACCGCACCAACCGTTAACGAGGTCGAACCAGCCGACTCCCTCAATGGCCACAGCGGCGACGACTTGCCACTGAAGCTGGTCCTCATCACGTCCGCAGGCTTCGCCAACCGAGATCAGTCGCGACGGATCGCCTACCTGCTCGAAGAACCGCGTCTACCGAGACTCCAAGGTAAGCAGCGGCCTCGCCTGAGTGACGGCCATCGGCGATTTCGAATCGGGCAATTCGTGCTCGAATAGGCTCGGCGCAGTTTGTGGACACTGCGCGGTGCATCGAGTAGCTGAGCCTACTGAACAACAGTCCACGCAACTGCGTTGGAGGACAGCACCCCCAGCGCGTTTGCGTTGGGGGCAAAAGCGAACGCTTGGCCAAAAAACTGCATACCGAGGCTGCCCGCCGGTAACGCTGGAGCAGTCCAGTCGGCTTGTTGCGGTGTGGGAGATGGTTGGGTCGAGAGGCCGAAGACCTCAGACGATTGATAGAGCGTACAGCCGGTCATGCCAATGGCGCCCAGGTCGAACGGCAACGCACCAAGGCCGGGCATGGTGTCCCTGCTGAGACCCAAAGCAATTACGGTCAGGAGCCCGTTGCCGTGAGTAACCGTAGCGGTTATCGGCGCACTCGTAGATGCGGTCGAAGTCGGGGCTAGGTTCAAACGGGCAAGCCCGCAACCTTGGCCGAAGCTCGTAACGAAGGGCATGTTGACGTAGAGAGAGATCTTGTCGTCGCTTTGTGATGCCGTCAGCACATCTGGAAAGCCGTCGGAATCCAAGTCGGCTGCCAAGACCGCGCTGCCACTGATAATCTGTGACGAGCTGCCAGGGAGAATCGGTTGCAATGGACCAAACGAGCCGCCGAGGTTCTCGAACCAGCCGAGTTTGTTCCATGCACCGCTGCCGAGCGCGACGACGTCCTGGTCGCCGTCAAGATCGAAGTCAGCGACATCCATGTAGCGCACGGCGACGATCTCCGTCGAGATGATCTGCTGGGGACCAAACGAACCTGCGCCGAGGTTCTCGTGCCAAGCAAGCTCGCTATCGTCTCTCGACGCCGTCAGCACATCGGCGTCACCGTCGCCATCGAAGTCGGCTGCAAGCACGCAGGTGTAGAAGTTCGAATCCGTTGCGATGACTTGCTGCGGGCCAAACGTTCCGCCGCCGAGGTTCTCATACCACGCGACTTTGTCGACCGGTTGCGAACCAAAGCCGAACCCGGCAGACAGCACGTCGAGATCACCGTCGCCATCTAGATCTTTGGCGTAGACGTCTGTGGCTGCTGAGGCAATGACTGTGATGATTTGTGGCGCGCCAAAGGTGCCACCGCCGAGGTTTTGGCACCACGCAATGGTTGAGTCGCTTAGCCCAGCAGAGAGCACGTCGGCGTCGCCGTCTCCATCGAGATCCGCCGCGTAGACCGCGCTCGGATCAGCCACGGCGGAAGTGATTATCTGCTGACCGCCAAAGGTGCCGTTGCCGAGGTTCTCATACCAGTTGATGGTGTCGTCGTTGGCGGCAGAGAGCACGTCGATGTCGCCGTCGCCGTCAAGGTCGGTGGCATACACGGAGGTCGGTTGGTTCGCCGACGTCGAGATAACCTGCTGCGCGCCGAAGCTGCCGCCGCCAAGGTTCGGATACCAAGCCACCTTGCCATCGGTAATCGAGACCGACAAGACATCGAGGAGGCCATTGCCATTGAGGTCGGCAGCGTAGACATCACGCGGACGATCGGCCGCGGTGGAAATCACAACTTGGCTGGCAAAGCCTCCGCTGGCAACTTGACCGAGGAGAGCAGGTGTGAAGAGCAGGTTGATGAAGACAGCGTGTCGGACAAAAGAGTGTCTCTTCATGGCGAGGAGGAGTATAGGTCATTCAAGCAGGCGGCTGGAGCGAAACGTTGTGCCGGGCGCGTTGCTCAAGTTGGCATATACGCCAGATATCGGTGAGACAGCCCACGAGAGGTGACGCCGTTGTTCATCGGTCTTGGATGCGCACGATCATGCGTCAGCGGCGGGCAGTCCGGTTTCGTCGATTGCGGAAATGAGAAGTGACCTTGATTTGTTGATCGATCCAGCGGCAAAGGTGCCAGCGCCCTAGCCATGAATGTCCCGCTTCGTCGGGGCCAGGGTGAAAGTCTTGCGACTTCCTGAGCACCCCGGTTATCGCCCAGTCGCAGGCGACCGCCAACGTGCGCGCAGCGGCAACGGTCCCGCAGGATCCACACAATGGTTGTCGGAGGTCGGTCTCGAACTCAGTCCCGCAGCGGTGGCAGCACTTCTCGACTTGGTGGCTTTGGTCGGCCCAGCGGGCTTGCCAGCAGTCGCAACAGTAGGGCTTGGTCAGGTTGAAGAATCGTCTGATCGCCAAGGATCCTCGTGTCGCGAAACAACGTGTTCTCGGCGCGGGCCTGCTGATGATCGCAGGACTCCTTCTGCCACTGACGTCGTCCGACCTTGCGATCACACCGGACAACCCGATCTCGTGCACGACATCCACGGCCTCCGGCTTGCGCGGTCTTGATCGGTGGCACAACGACCTTCGCGCCCCGGCTGATTGCAGCGTCTTGCCCCGCAGCGAGAGCGTCGTGTGATCGGGAACGTCGAGAGCGAGCCCCATCAAGTCGAACAGCGAACGCAGGCAGCCCTCGACTTGGCGTAGTGGCAGCCTGAACAGCAGACGTAGTATGAGCGCCGTACCGATTGCCAGGCCAGAGTATTTGCGCTGCCCTCGACGACACCGCGTCGGCTGAGCATCGCACTTGCGGATCGCATCCGGCGACAACCAGAACGTGAGGTTGCCGCGCCCGACCAGTGACCGGTCGTAGTCAGCCCAGTTGCCCACGCGATACTTCGTCTTGTACTTGGGATGGACGCGGGACTTGGTGCTAGGCATGGCTCGTTACGAGGTCGGGAAACCCCATAGCGGCAGCCTGTGTGGGCGCCCCTGCGATTCATGCACCAACGCCCCAAGGAGGGCTGCGCCACCAGCAGCTCTTGCAACGTGCCCACATCACCATCGACGGCACCTAGCGTCGCGCGGCGGCAACGTTCGTTATCGCGGTGTGATTCGACAGCCATGACCGGAAGGTGAATCGCCACGGTA
>CALCZA010000136.1 GCA_937906475.1 uncultured bacterium | reverse complement strand
GGTGCAGCACAGACGTTCGGGTGCTTCGTCGAGCAACCGTGGCCCCGCCTGCTCGAACAACAACTCGGATTGCCGGCCGTCAACCTCGGCATTGCCGGCGCCGGCCCCGCACTGTTCCGCAACGAACCGCTACTGCAACTGCTCCGCGGCGCGCGCTTCGTCATCTACCAAGTGATGTCCGGGCGCAGCGCGGAGTGCTCGCAGTTCGTCTCTGGCGGACACGAACGGGTGACCCTGCCCGACGGCAGAGAACTCGGCGCAGGTGAAGCTTGGGCCGAGCTACTGCATCAAGATCTGCGCGGCATCAAGAACCCGATCCTACGCGGCATCAAGAACCGTCTCTGTGCCAGCTTCGGCCGCAAACACGTTCGCCAACTAGTCGCCGAAACGCAGACCAACTGGAGCACCGAGTTCCGCCTACTGATGCGCGAAGTGGCACGCCCGTCGGTGCTGCTATGGTTCAGCAAGCGCACGCCACAACACCGCCCGCGATACCACTCGCTTAGCGCGCTGTTCGGTGAGTTTCCGCAACTAATCGACGAGGCAATCGTGCGCTCGCTAGCCAACGAAGCCGATCACTACGTCGAATGCGTCACGTCGCGCGGCAGCCCCCAGCCGCTGGCGACGCCGGTGCGACCAGCCGATGCCGGCACTGACGAGCCCGAAGATCTGCTGTGGAACCACAACGCCTACTACCCATCGCCCGAGATGCACGAAGACGCAGCAAAGGCCTTATTGGACGTTGTGAAGGGTCTTTCGGACGAATCGAGCTAGCCAGCGATTGCGGCCTGGGCGCGACAACTCCAGCGATCATTGGGAACGCGACGCGCGGACTGGTACACCATCCGCCTCATGACCCGTCAGATTCTGGTTACCAGCGCCCTCCCCTACGCCAACGGGCACATTCACCTCGGCCACCTGGTCGAGTACATCCAGACCGACATCTTCGTGCGGTTCCAGCGCATGCGTGGCCACAAGGTCGGGTTCATGTGCGCCGACGATACCCACGGTACCGCGATCATGATCCGGGCCGAGAAGGAAGGCACCACGCCGGAGAAAATGATCGCTGAGATGAGCGAGTCGCATCAACGCGACTTCGCGGCATTCGGCATTTCGTTCGATCACTACGGGTCGACGAACAGCGATGCGAACCGCGCCGTTGGGGAAGGCATCTGGCAGAAGTTGCTAGACCAAGACCTAGTCGCCGAGAAGGCCGTGCCGCGCCTGTTCGACAACCAGAAGCAGATGTTCTTGGCGGATCGCTTCGTCAAAGGCACTTGCCCGAAGTGCCAGACGCCCGACCAGTATGGCGATGCCTGCGAGAAGTGTGGCACGGCCTACTCGGCAACCGAACTGATCGACCCGAAGTCGGTGTTCACGGACACGACGCCGGAACTCAAAGAGTCACAGCAGTTCTTCGTCAAACTCGAACCGATGCAGGAGATGCTGACCGAGTGGACGCAGAACAGTGGCGCGCTGCAAACTGAAGTAGCGAACTACCTGTTGGGCTACTTCCTCGGCAAGCCACTACAAGACTGGGATGTCTCACGGCCGGCACCGTACTTTGGCTTCGAGATCCCGAACCAACCGGGCAACTACTGGTATGTGTGGTTCGACGCGCCGTGCGGCTACATCGCCAGCACTGTGGAGTGGTGTGCGAAGACCGGTGACAACGCCGACAACTGGTGGCGCAACGAAAACACCGAGATCGTGCACTTCCTCGGCAAAGACATCACCTACTTCCACACGCTGTTCTGGCCCGCGATGCTGCATGCCGCTGGCTACAACAAGCCTAAGCGAGTGCACATCCACGGCTTCTTGCAGATCAACGGCGAGAAGATGTCGAAGTCTCGCGGCACGTTCATCAACGCGTCGCGATACCTCGAACTGCTCGACCCAGACTGGCTTCGCTACTACTACGCGAGCAAGTTGAGCAACAAGATCGACGACCTCGACTTCCACTCGGAAGAGTTCGTCGGCAAGGTCAACAGCGATCTTGTTGGTCGCGTCGTCAACCTCGCGAGCCGTTCGGCCAAGTTCGTCGCGACCACTGGACTGTCGAAGCAGTATCCCGACGACGGTGGCTTGTTTGCAAAGGCCGCGGACATGTCGGACACGATCGCAGCCGCTTACGAGTCGTGTGACTACCGTGAAGCGATGCGATTGATCATGACCTGTGCAGATGCTGCCAACGAGTACGTCGACCAGAAGACGCCCTGGACGCTCAGGAAGGATCCTGACAAGGCACAGGAGCTTCAAGACGTTTGCACAGTCGTCCTCAACCTGTTCCATCAGATCGCTGTCTACTTGACGCCGGTGCTACCGACGCTTGCGAAGAAAACTGCGGCCCTGCTTGGTGATGACATCACGAGTTGGTCGCAAGCGAGCACGCCACTCGTCGGCAGGGACATCGCGAAGTTCCAACACATGATGACGCGCGTCGAAGCCGCCAAGGTCGATGAGATGTTCACTCCCGAAGAGGTGGCTCCGTCGAGTCCAACGCTTGAGAAGGAACCACTCGCTGCAGAGATCACGATCGACGAGTTCCAAAAGATCGACCTGCGCGTTGCCGAGATCCTCGCCGCTAACGAAGTACCCGAAGCACGCAAACTGCTGCAGTTGACGCTCGGCCTCGGTGGCGATGTCACACGCAACGTGTTTGCAGGCATCAAGGGCGCCTACGAGCCTGACAAGCTGGTTGGCCGCCTGGTCGTGATGGTCGCAAACCTCAAGCCGCGCAAGATGAAGTTCGGCATGAGCGAGGGCATGGTCGCGGCTGCAGGAACGGACGGCGAGGTCTACTTGCTGTCGCCGGACAGCGGTGCTGTTCCTGGCCAGCGGTTGCACTAGCCGGCCAGGGCTCGCACCACGGGCTGGCGATTGGCGCTCGATTCGCGCCGTCCTGCTGAGCTACTAGGGAGCACCATTCTGCTGGCCCATTCTGACGGACTTAGCGGGCACGGGAATAATTGCCGACCCAAGAAGTGCTCCGTACATGAAACAGGGTCCAACCGAAGCTGGACCCCATTCCAATCGTTAGAAGACACCACCACCTCTCGGCGGTGACATCTGCTCAGAAGAACTACTTCTTCGCGGCCTTCTTGGCCTTCTTCTTGGCGGGGGCCTTCTTCGCGGCCTTCTTCACAGTCTTCTTCTTCGCAGCCTTCTTAGCCTTCTTCTTGGCAGCCATAGTCTTGGTCCTTGTTAGGGTTTTATGGGGGAGACCGGCACAGGTTCACGGTTTGTGAACCAACCAAGTTCCGGCCGAAGGTTGTGATCGGCCAAAGCCTCGTTGGAATTCACCGGAACTATCGATGACACCACGAGATACTGCAAAAACGGCCCAGCGAATCAATATGCGAAGCCGTGTAAAACGCCGCAGATAAAGGGTTTGCTGGGTGGTTTAATCAAAGCTCAAGCATCGGAAAGAACCCGATGGATTTTTTTGTTTTTGGTTGCGATTAAAACTCAAAGTGAGGCTGTTCGTGACGTTCAAAACTCTCCACGTAGCGTTCCAAGACGTCCCCACAAACGACAACAGGCCGCGCGCAGTTGCAACTGCGCGCGGCCTGTTGAGCAGGGCTGAAGAGCTAACCCGTGAGCGCTAGTCGAACAACTTGTCGAGCGTCTTCTTCGCGTCCGTTCCGTACTCCTCATTGAGTTCGGAGCCGGCCGTTGGCTCGCGATTGATCGCGTCAGAGTAGATGTCAGCGAGCTTCTTCGCAGTCTCACCTGCGTAGAGACGGACCATGCCGACCGTCGTGCGATCGTCGAACAAGATCGTCAACAACGTGCGGTCCCCCACCAACGACAACTGAATGTTGTCACGTTGCCCTTGATGGAACATGGCAGTGAACTCTTCTTCGCCTAGCAAGCGCGCCATCTCTTTGGTCGCCGCGAACGAACCCGCAACGAGTGCCGAGATGGTGTCGATGTCGACCGTGCGCAGTTCCCCGCGCTTGGTCACCAAGTGGCCATCTTTATCGATCAGCAGCGCGCACTTCGCGCCGGACAACCGCAAGAACTCAGCGAGTAGCTTATCGATGCGATCGATGTCCTCTTTATAGAAGGTCAGTCGATCGTGTCGCAGACGCTGGTTCCGCGACATTTGATTGGGATCTACCATGGCTTAGAACGGGGGGTTACCGAGGAAGAAGTAAGCCACTCCTGCGGCCGCCACCAAGAGCATGACCGTGAGGCCAACAACCAGGCCGATGCCACCCTTCTTGGATGCCGTGACGGCGACCGCTCGTCGGCCTGCGTTTGCGGGGCGAGCCCCCCTCCTTGCGCCACCTGCAGGCGGAGCACCAGCGCGACGCCTACGCGGCGCACCCTTGGCACCAGCAGCAGTTGCCGCTGCTGGTCGCGCACCGCGAGTCCTTCTCGGGGCGCGGCCAACGGCACCAGCCGGTTTCGCAGCGACGGCGCGCGGCGATGCCGAAGCATGCGCAGCGACGGGCGCGGCTTCAGTAGCCGGGGTTGACGTCGGCGCAGCCTTGCGCGGGTTGCGGCCATCGATCTTCTCGATGCTCTCGAGAACCATCGCGGCCAGCGTCTTCAGCGTCGGGAAGACGCCTTCGCCGGTGTAAGCAACCGCTTCAAAGGTTGGCACACCGAACTTGTTCATGATCTTGTCGATCTCTGCGACTGGCAGAGCGTTCGGCAAGTCACGCTTGTTGTATTGGATGACGTGCGGCAACTCGCGAATGTCCTTGCCGTACTCAGCAAGGTTCTCGATCAAGTTGGCGTAGGACTCGACGTTCTCATCCATCTTGTCCGGATCGGAATCCGCAACGAAGATGATGCCATCAACACCCTGCAGCACGAGCTTACGCGTCGAGTTGTAGTAGACCTGCCCCGGCACTGTGTAGAGCTGGAACTTGGTGCGCATCCCCGCCACGTTGCCGAGGTCAAGAGGCATGAAGTCAAAGAACAGCGTGCGATCGCCGTCCGTCGAAATCGATGTCAGCTCCCCCTTGTTCTCATCAGGAGCTTTCTGGTGAACAATCTCGAGGTTGGTGGTCTTACCACTCATCCCCGGGCCGTAGAAAACGACCTTACAATTGACTTCCTTTAGCGCGAAGTTGATCTGGACCATGGTGGGCTCGTCGCGTGTTTGATAGCCCGTGTGTCGACGAATTCGACACCTCTCGGGCATCCCGTTCATCGGAAGTAAGCGCCCTGTGCCTTGAGCATGCGGACGGTTTCGTCCCGCGTTGGCCCTGCTTTCCGCGGCCAGGATCTGGTCAGTGCAAGCCCACAAATGTGGTGTCTGGCGATGTGCTGACTGGCGACACCAACGACGCTGCTAAACGCCCCCATGGCATCGAGCGAACCATGCCAGCGGTTCGAGTTTGGCCGGCGAAATGGCGCGCGCCGAGTTGCCAATTGGCGAACCGCTGCGCTCCCGAGTGGCGGGTCGCCAGGCTACGAAAACTTGGACGCGCGCCGGATGCGGGCGACGGTTTCGTCGACTTCTCGGTCCGCTTGGGCAATTTCGGCGAACTGATCGAACAGCACGACGAGGTAGCTCTCATCAAGCTGGACAAACACGGCCTTACCGTGCGTCGCGTTCAGCAGCACCTTGCTACAAGTGCCGTAACTGCCTTCGGTAAGACTACGGTTGGTGGTCATCATCAGGTACGACGACAAGCCCGAAATGACATCGGAATCGAGACCGGCAGCCAACGAAGACGCGGCAACTAGGCCGTCGTTGGTTACGACCGCGGCACCTTTGACGCCGGGAGCGTGGCGGAGTTCGGCGATGGCATCGTGAATCTTGCTCATGACTTACTCCTCAACCGCGTGCAGAGCACCGGCCACGAGTTCCTGTAGTTCGGACAGCACCTGATCGACGTCGCAACCATCCCCGCAAAGCGCGGCGGCAAGCGCCTCGCCAAACACACAGATGCAAATACGACCGAAGCTTCCTTCGACAACAGTCTTGCTCGCGCTGCCAATGTCGAGGCGGCGAGCAAAGCGGTGTGCAGCCTTTGCAGTCACCCGCACAATGCGAAGGAACGGGTCGCGGCCATTCTTGATCTGGCCTTTGACAATCGCCTTTGAACCGCGAATGAACGCTACCTTCTGCACGCCAGTGAGTTTCGACACGCGCGCCAAAGCGGCGCGCACTTCGGCAATCGAACGCTCGGCACTCGGCACCGGCAGGGCGGCCTGCAGCGACGCGTTGCGCAGCGAACCGTGCGACTCGACTTCATCGAGCAGCACATTAAGGTCGGTCCCCGTATCCGTCAGCGTCGCGATGTGACCGAGCAACTGCTCAACCTCTTGATCCGCCGGATCGATCTCGCGCAGCACTTGCAGGTGCTTCTGCGCCTCGCACACAGCACCGACGCGATACAGCACCTCGCTCAGCAAGCGACGTGATTGCGCTTCGGTTGGGTCCATGACGACCGCACGTTCGAGACACTGCACGGCTTCCTGACCTTCTCGGGCGGCAAGGTCACGATAGAAGTTGGTCAGGCGAGCCTGGCCAAGCATCAACCAGCAGCCAGCGTCATCGGGGAAACGCATGCTCCACTGCTGACACGTCGCACGCAGCGCGTTGCTGTCACCGAGATCCATTTGAATTAATGCCAGTTCACGGAACAGTTTCGGACTCGGCGAACGAGCCAGCTTGGCACGAAGTTCGACTGCACGGCGGTTGCGCAGGCCGCGGCGCGCGCAATCCAACAACTGACGCAACTCAATCGACTTCGGAAACAGCGCCAGGCCGTCTTCGGCCATGCGTTCCGCTTTGTTATGGAGACCAAGGTTGATGTAGACCTGCCCCAGGTCGACGAAGGTCGATGGTGACGGCTGCTCTTTGGCCCGATGCTCAAGGCGGCGCAGTTCCTTCCAGATTTTCATTCGCTGGATCAAGTGCATGGCAACTCCTTAGCGGAACAGAACAATTTGACCTGATGCGGTTGGCAACGCGACGGTGCTAGCACCAACTCCCAAAGCACCTGGAGCAACCGTAGGAAGCACGTATTTCCACAGAACTTCAGCGGTGTCAGAGGAACATGCGACCAGCACATCATGCCCTGGTTGGTTCCTCGAACTCGGCTTACGCAGACGCAGGAACGAGCGACCACGCTGGGCGTGGATGCCTTGCACCATGTCGGTCGTCGGCATCTCGCCAAGCCTCTTGCCCGTGACACAATCGAGCGCGATCACGCGCCCTTTGGCAGCAACTAGCAGAGTCTTCTTTGCGAGCGCCAAACCCTGTGACGATGGCGTGCGGCCAATGCTCTCGGTCCACAACACCTTGCCGGCATCGAAGTCGACGGCGCGAATCGCACCATCAGCACAGCCGAAGAACAGCGAACTGCCGGCCACTTCAATCGCGGTGGTCAGACCAGCGGGACTACGCAACACGCCAAGGCTTCTGCCATCGCTGCCATCAAAAACCATGACGCGGCCATCAACGGTTCCGACGTAGGCCTTGCGACGCACGATCTTGGGGGCGCCAGATGGCGCGCTGCCGAGCGCAACGCCCCACAGACGACGACCAGTTGCCTGCTCCCAACAGTGCATCACGCCAGCTGCATCGACGACCGCAATTCGACCGGCACCAACAGCGAGCGGCGTCGCCGCCTCACTCGTGAGTTGCGCCGGCCAGCCAGTCGCTTGCAAGTTCGGGTCAACCGGCAAGCATTCGATGGTCAGTTCGTTACTGACGAAGAAGATGCGGCCCGACTGGATCACCGGGTCCGAATCGACGGACTTTAGGCCACCTAGGTCGTGCACTTGACGGTTGCTACCATCGATGCGAGCAAGGCCGAGCCTGCCACCGCGCAGGCCAATCGCAACCCAACCATCGCCGACGCCAACCCCGGTCTGCCCCGGCGAGTCAAACGTGACGATTTGCTCTGGCACAACCGCGAGCACCACCTCGACGTTCGAGTTCTCCTTGCCGTTAACAATGATGTCACGCGATTCGAAGCCATCGAGTTGCGCCGTCAGCTTGACTTGTTGGTTAGCCTGACAAAGCACGAGGCCGGGGGTCACCAGCGGTTCGGGCACACCATCTACGGTGCGCATCAACGGCTTGCCACTGTGCATTAGCAGCGCGCCAGCGGGGCGAGTCACGACCATCACCGGCACGCGCACGCGGCCACCACTTTCGGTAATCTCGAACTCGGCCTGCAGGCGCAGCGCCAACTCGCGAGCACCAACCCAGTCGCTGGCAGCAATCTTCTCGTCGTAGGCTCTGCCAAGACGCGTCGACTCGGCGAGGAAATCGACCAGGTTCTTGTAGGTCATCTCGACCTGTTGGGCCATCGCCCACTCCATGTCTGGCCGATTGCCGGCTTCCGCCAACAGTTTGCGAACGTTGTCGAGGGCGACTAGCGCATCCTCAGGATTGCCACTTCGGAACAGTTCACGGTGACGCATCCAGGCAGCCTGATAGCGGTCGCGAAGTTTCTTCAGCGTCGCATCACGAGTCGCTCGCTCCGAGCTACGTCGCGCCTCGAATAACGATTGTGCTGATTCGATCTTCTGCAACTCAGCGTTGGCCTTGCTAATCGCAGGCGTCAACGGATGCTCGGCGATGAAGCCTGCGTAAGCCGCCTTCGCACCAGAGAAGTCCTCGTGCACCATCATGTCTTGCACGTTGATCGCGGCGAAGTCTTCTTCTGCGCGCTCGTTGTAGAACCAGTAGCCCGATCCCAACACCAGCAGCAAGCAGAACAGCACCGCGAGCACACTCAGGGCACGGCTGCGCTTACGAGTGCGTTCGTCAAACTCATAAAGACGGCGGACGCGCTCCGAGATGTCTGAGCGGCTGCGGTCCAACTGCAGAATCTTCTGCAGATAAGAAACCGCTTCGAGCGGCTTGCTGTTACGGACGAGATCCTCGGCAATCGACTCGTAGAGTTGCACCACGCGCTTCTGATCGCCGGCACGAACATGCACGTTGACCAGCGACTTCTTCAGATCTAGGTCGTTCGGCTCGACCATCAGCAGGCGCTCAAGCAGCACGCGCACGCGCTGGATGTCACCAAACTCGGTCAACAACTCAACCAGTTCCTTGCCTTCTGCCAGGGCATCGAAGCCATCGATACTGACGCCTTCCGGACCGAGTGTCAGTTCGACCAGTCGCTCGCGGGCCGACAAGTCCGTCGGCACAAGGCCCTTGACCTCATGCAGGCACGCAGCGGCGCCCACAAGGTCGCCTTCGCCGATGCGATGCTCCGCCTCGCTCTCGAGATGGAAGATCGATAGTTCGTATTGTTCAGCTACCTGATACGCCTTGGCAGCGAGCGCATGACTCTCGGGCAAGCCAAGACCGAGGTCGATGGCGCGCTCGTAGAGGCTGATGGCATCGGGCAGACGGCCGTCGCTCATGCACTCATCGCCGAGTTCAATCAGTTCTTCATGAGCCACTGGCGCAATCGCTTGCGCATCGAGCAACTGGCTCATTGTCTTGCAGACCAAGAACGTCGACAGGCCCGTGACCTCAACGATGCGAGCGACATTGCGACGACCATCGAGCAATTCGAAGATCGCCGGGCCATCGTTGCCAAAGTCGTCGGCAGAGATGAAGTCTGCGGTCGCGACCAGAATCTCGGCAGTGCTCGGAATGCGCTCGGTGATGTAGGCCCACTCGTCGATACGACGCGCCGCCTCCATGATGATGCTGTCGCAGTTGTAGAAGAACCGCTCGTCGACCGTGCCATCCCGGCCATCGAGCGTCTTCGTTTTCTCGTGGAACTCGAACTTGGCCTCGACGCAGAAAAAGAGGTCGTAGATCTCCTCTTCTAGCTCGAACCGGTATTGCTCCTCGAGTTCGGCAGATTCCAGATACCCGCCAGCTAGCAAGCTGTCCGACAGGGATTGTTCCGCACGAACGGAATGATCGCGAACCTCGTCGACGGCCTCTTCGGTGAGCCTTCCGCTACGGACAAATGCCGCAACTACTCGGTCAAGAACAGCGTGCACATTGTGGTGCACACTGACGCCCCGCTGATCGAAGTACAGAACCTTCCACAACTTAGCTGAATGGATGCTCAGTAAGCCGACCTTCCTATTAAGGGCCAGCATCTGGAACACCTGGGCCAGATCTACACTGGCAAGGTCCCCTCTTAGTGCCATGGGTGGTTCTCTTCGGTTCGGGTAAACAGTCAGTACAGGGGCCCCTATCGACACCGAGGGGCAGCACCCTAAGCCCCACACCCGGACTTCCTTGCAACCAGCGGAAGCTCCGGCACGAGCGCCTGCCCAGGGGAAACACCGACCAAGCCCCGGGGTGCCTTGCTGTCCGGTCCCGTCTGACCTACTCTTTCAGACGTATGCCCTCCCCAAGCCGCATGTTCCGAATCGCCCGCGCCACGGCCCATTCCGCGGGTGGTTGGCTGGCGTATAAGTTCGGCTGGCACGGGACCGCCCGTCGCCAATTTGAGCGCGTATTACTGCTGCGCGGCGCCAACTTCCGCGCCTACGTGCACTTGGGACGCATCGCATTCGACCACGGCGACTACGCCGGCTGGCGGCGTGAATTTGAACACGCACGCCGCACCGACCAGATCCGCTTCGCGCGCCTTCGCCATCCGATCGAATTGTTTGAGCCGCGACTTGCAGGCACCCAATTCGAAGGCAGCCACGAACTGGACAGCTTCCAGGCGGCCGACTCGCGGGCCACCTGGCGCGCACTACATCCGTTCGGCCCGGCACCCTTCCGCAGCGGACGAGAAAATGACGGCCGCGCCAACGATAGTCGCATACCCGAGGGGTTCGGACGCGGCACCGACCTACCGCTGGCACCGGGCTACGATCCGATGAGCACGGAGCACATGATCCCCGGGCAACAGTTCGACGATGGTGAGCCGGGCGGTGGTGATTTGGGCGATAGTGACCCCAGCC